>CBDVAM010000045.1:0-25255 GCA_965371965.1 uncultured Phycisphaerales bacterium | reverse complement strand
CTCGATCCGCGGAGAGCAGAGGATGCACTTCTCCATCTTGCCCGTACGCCAGTTCAAATAGGGCTTCTTGTACGGGCACGACGAAACGCAGTAGCGCCAGGCCCGGCACCGGTCCTGGTCGATGAGCACGACGCCGTCCTCTTCGCGCTTGTAGGCCGCGCCGCTGGGGCAGGCCGCCACGCAGGCGGCGTTGATGCAGTGGTTGCAGATGCGGGGCAGGTACATGATGAACGAGTCGCGGAAGCTCAACAAAGCCCGCCGCTCTTCATCTGACATGGCGGCGAAGTTCTCGTCCATGCCGCCGAGGCCGTCCACGGTGGCCCCGGCGCCGTTGTCCTCCCAGTTGACCGCGTACTCGATGGCGATGTCCTCTTCGCCGGTGATCTGGTTCTTGGGCCGCGCCACCGGCTGCGAGTACTTCGTGGGCGTGCTGGAGTGCAGGTCCTCGTAGGTGTAGGTAAACGGCCCCTTGCCGTAGTAGTCTTCCATCTGCGGCATGACGGGGTTGTAGAACAGGTTGACCATCGTCCAGAAGCGCGACCCGATGTTCAGCTTCGGGCCTTCCCGCCCGAGCCGCTGCTTCCAGCCGCCGCGGTACTTCTCCTGGTTCTCCCACTGCTTGGGATACCCGATGCCGGGCTTGGTTTCGACGTTATTCCAGAACATGTACTCCGCGCCTTCGCGATTGGTCCACACGTTCTTGCATGCGAGCGAGCACGTGTTGCAGCCCAGACACTTGTCCAGGTTGAACACCATGCTCATCTGCTGTTTGACCTGCATCTCAGCGAAGATCCTTTTCCTGGTAGATGACCTTCTTGGGCCCGCTCTCCAGCGGCATCTTGCGGATCAGGACCGCGCAGTCCCGCTCCGAGGGACTGGTTCCCCAGTAGTTGAGGGTGTAGGTCCAGTTGGCGTAGCCCCCGATCATGGTCGAGGGGTTCATCATGATCCGGGTCGGGGCGTTGTTGTTGCCGCCGCGAAGGTCGCTGCAGCCGCGCTTTCGCGCCAGCGGCGAGAAGGGCACGGCCACGTGACGCTCCGACGAGTGGTACATGATCACGCTGCTGCGCGGCATCGTTCCGCTCACCACGGCGCGAACGGCGGCGATCCCGTTCTCGTTGTAGATCTCGACCCAGTCGTTGTCCTTGACGTCGATCTCCGCGGCATCGAGCTCGTTGATCCACACCACCTGGCCGCCGCGGAACATGTTGAGCATGTGCCAGGTGTCCCAGAACATGCTGTGGATCGACCACTTGCCGTGCGGGGTCAAGAACCGGAAGACCTTCGATCGCGCCTCGGCCTTGTCCGGCTGGCAATCGCCGATCTTCACCATGTCCACCGGCGGCTTGTACGTGGGCATCGACTCACCAAGCTCGCGGTAGCCCCGGTGATCAAAGTAGATCTCCTGACGCCCCGTCAGCGTGTGCCAAGGCTTGAGCGTCTCGATGTTGAGTGTCCACGGGCAGTACGTCCGCCCCGGACCCTCGATCGCCGACCAGTGCGGGCTCGTCAGGCTCCGCCGCGGCTGGGCCTGCAGGTCGGGGTAATGATGGTGGATCTCACGGTCACCCTCTACCAGGTGCGCCAGCGGCACGCCGCAGCGCTTCTCCAGACCCTCGAAGATCATGTGCGAGACCTCGCCGTCGCTCTCGGGCGAGATGCGCAGAATCACCTCGCACACCTGCTGGGCATGCTCCAACGATGGACGCCCGTCCTTCTCGCCGACGAGATAGCTCTCCTTGAGCTCTTCATAGACCTTGGACAGATCGCCCTTGATCCCCTTGCAGCCGTAGCCCTCGGGCTTGCACACGTTGGGTCCGAACGTCGTGTACTTGTCGTAGATCTTGGTGTAATCGCGCTCGACGATCTTCACATGCGGGAAGGTCTTGCCCGGGATGGGCTCGACATCGCCCGTCTTCCAGTCCCTCAGTTCGCCCATGGGCTGGGCCATCTCATCGGGACAGTCCGTGATCATGGGCGTCATGACCATGTCCTCGAACGGATCGGGCAGGTGCTTCTTGGCCAGCTCGCTGACCTTCGCGGCACACGCCTTGAACACGTCCCAGTCGTGCTTGGCCTCCCATGGCGGATCGTGCGCCGGCGTAAACGGATGGAAGAACGAGTGCAGGTCCGAGCACGTCAGGTCGTACTTCTCGTACCAGTGGGCCGTCGGCAGCACGATGTCCGCGTAGTTCGCCGAGGAGTCCATCCGGAGATTCACATTCACGACCAGATCGAGCTTGCCAAGCGGGGCCTTCTCGTGCCACTCGACGTCGTTGACGAGGTCCTTGGACCGATCTTCGCCCAGAACGTTGTTGTGCGTGCCCAGCAGGTGCTTGAGCCCGTACTCGTGCCCGCGCATGCTCGTGCCGATGAGATTGCCGCGCCAGATCCACAGAACCTTGGGGTGATTTTGCTCGGCGTCGACATCCTCCAGCGCGAACCGCTCGCGCCCTTCCTTGAACTCCTTGGCGACAAACTCCCCGACCTCCTTCTCCGTCTCCGCTCCCGCCGCGCGGGCCTCCTTGAGAAACTCGATCGGGTTCTTCTTGTCCACCTGCGGATAGAACGGCAGCCAGCCCAGGCGTACGGCCATCATGTTCTGGTCCGCCGCATGGTTCCCCTTGCCAGGGAACTTCTCGGCCCAGGGTGCCCAGATCGGATCGAGCACCATCCCGTCGTAACGCCACTGGTCGGTGTGAAAGTAGAAGTACGACGTGCTGTTCTGATGTCTCGGCGGCCCGCCCCAATCTGACGCCCCGCCCAGGGTCCCAATCGCGGCGTAGGGTCGGATCTTCTCCGTGCCCACATAGTGATTGAAACCGCCGCCGTTCTTGCCCATGCAGCCGGTGATGATCCCCATCACCGCCATGGCGCGGTAGATCAGCGGCCCGCCGTGGTACCAGTGCAGCACGCCCGAGCCGGTAATAAACAGGCTCTTGCCCTCGGTCTTCTCGCTGTTGTCGGCCCACTCGCGGGCAACGCGAAGCACCATGTCGCGCGAGACGCCGGTCTCCTGCTCCTGCCACGCCGGCGTGTAGGGCACCGACGCGTCGTCGTAGTCCTTGGGATAGTCGCCCGCCATTCCACGCCCGACACCGAGCTGTGCGAGCAGCACATCGAACGCGGTCGTGACGAGGATTTCTTTGCCGTCCTTGGTCGTGACTTTCTTGGCCGGCACGCCCCGGGCCATCTGCGCGGCTCGCTTACCCTTGCCCTCGGACTTGCCCAACGTCGTGTCGAAGGTGTCGGTGAAATCTGAGAACAGAACCTGGACCTCTTCGTACTCGCTGTCGTCGCTCATGCAGCTGAGCATGGGGTCGAACTGCTCGCCGGTCTCGGCGTCCTCGGACTTGAGATACCACCTTCCTGTCTTCTCTTCCTCCCAGCGGACCCCGAGCGATCCCACGGGCATCTTCAGATCGTCCGTTCCCTCCTCCATCATCATCAGCTTCCAGTCGGCGTTCTCCTCGCCGTCGTACTGGCTGAAGTCGCTGGCGCGCAAGAAGCGCCCGGACAGGTATTTGCCGTCGTCGTGCTCATCAAGAATGACCAGGAACGGCAGGTTGGTGTACTTCTTGATGTACTCGCGGAAGTACGGAACCGGGTTATCGACGTGGCATTCCTTGAGGATCACATGGATGCACGCGAGCAGGAACGCGGCGTCGGTGCCGGGTCGAATCGGAACCCACAGATCCGCGAACTTCGTCATGTCCGAGTAGTTCGGCGCAAGGTTGACGATCTTGCCGCCGTTGTACTTGTGCTCGGACGCGAAGTGCGCATCGGGCGTCCGCGTCATCGGCAGGTTCGACCCGATGACCATCCAGTATGTGCTCTGATACCAGTCCGCGGATTCTGCAACGTCCGTCTGATCGCCCCACATCATCGGCATGATGTGCGGGAGATCGTGGTACCACTCGTAGAAGCTCAGCATCGTCCCGCCCAGCAGGTTGCACATGCGATGCCCAGACAAGAAGCTCACCATGCTCATGGCAGGAATAGGCGAGAACGACGCCAGATGGTCCGGGCCGTATTTCTTCACCGTATAGATGATCGACGCGGCCCAAATCTCCGTGGCGACCTCCCAGCTTGCACGCCTCCAACCGGCTTTGCCTCGCGCCTGGCGATACGTCTTCTTGCGCTCGGGATCCTCGACGATGGCCGCGTACGCGTCGACGGGGTCTTTCCCGTCGGCGATCTCCGCCTCGTAATAATCGAGCAAAACGCCTCGAATATAGGGATATTTCGGACGAACCGGGCTGTAGGGGTACCACGACGACGAGATCCCGCGCTGGCAGCCGCGCGGCTCATAGCTGGGCGTGTCCGAGCGGATCTGGGGCCAATCCACCTTCTGGAGCTCCCAGCAGATCAGGCCGTTCTTGACGAACACCTCCCACGAGCACGACCCCGAACAGTTGACGCTGTGGCTCGTGCGCACCGACTTGTCGAACGACCACCGCTCCCGATAGAAATCCTCCCAGTCGCGCGGCTCATCGGCGACGCGGAACCATCGGGAGCCATTGCCGTTGGTGGCGGTCATCGGTTGCTCTCCTGTTCTTTGAGGCCGTACGCCTTGCGGAACGCCTCGATAAACGGACGAAAATCACGGGTCGTTCCGTAGATCGCCACGACCGCACAGCGCCGCTGATCCCACACAAGGTTGACCACAACGTTGCGTCCCATCGGGTGGCGCCGCTCGCCGCCGGCGCACTCCGCGTCGTCCTGCAACGCTTGGATCGAGACGAAGACAATCTCCGCCGGATGCGCCTGCCACCAGACGTCGTAGTCCCAGTCCTCGAGGCGAACCTGACCGTCGCCGCTCTCCAGCGTCGAGTCCCCCGGGTCCATCTCCCACTGAAGCACCGGCGGCCAGCCCTCGTACCGATCGTGCGTCACCGGCGAGTCCGGCGATGCCAACTGCTCGGGCCCACCATCTCCATAGCCGGCCTCGGGCGCCCACACCGGCGGTCGCGGCAGGTCGGTGTCGTCGTCCAGCACCTTCAGATGCACCGTCTCGTGCGCGGGCGGTCCCGAAGGGATGTCCCGCCCATCACCGTTCGGCACGATCACGCGGACGCGGTCCACGCCGTCAAGCTCGCCGAGCCTGTGGCGGATCGCGGTCGCCAGTGCCTCGTGGTGAAACTTTTCGCCCGTGGGCGCCGAGAGCTGCACGGTGACCCGCTCGTCCGCCAGCGTCACCTCTTCAATCAGGCCCAGCGAAACGACGTCGTCGCTCGTCGCCGGGTCCTTCATGTTTCGCAGACAGTCCCAAACGCTCTGTTCGCTGTACGTGGTCATCGTTGAATGCCTCGAGAAGGTGCCTTGGGGAAATCACTTTGCTTGAGAAACTCGACGGCTACACTCTTGTGGAGTTGTTGCTATACTAGTCCAGAAATCCACAACCATCCAGAAAACACTGTTCATAGTCCGTTCGGTATAGCCAGGCAGGGCCGAAAAACGGGAACCAAGGCGAATGAGCACCCCGAGCGAGACCAACGAGGCGGGCCAGACGCGGATGCGGTTCGTCTTCCCACGCTGGAGCAACGCCCTGCTTCCGACGGCGGTCGCCGCCGTGCTGGTCGTGCCGATCTATGGAGCCCTGGTTCTCACCTACGGCTTGAGCCCCGTCACGCACAACGTGGGCTACATGCCGACCCAGCCGATCCCGTTCAGCCACGCCATCCACGCGGGCGAGCTCGGGCTCGACTGCCGGTACTGCCACAACACCGTCGAGCAGAGCGCCAAGGCGGCGATCCCGCCGACCCAGACATGCATGACCTGCCACGCACAGGTGCAGACCGAGAGCGAACCGCTCAGCCCCCTCTGGGAGAGCTACGCCGAGGGCGCCGCCATCTCCTGGCGCCGCGTGCACGACCTGCCGGACTTCGTGTATTTCGACCACTCGGCGCACGTCAATCGCGGCGTCGGATGCGCATCCTGCCACGGGCAAGTCGATGAGATGGATGTCGTTTATCAGGTCCAGCCGCTGAGCATGGGGTGGTGCCTGGATTGCCATCGCAATCCCGAGCCGCATCTTCGCCCGCTGGATCAGATCACAAACCTCTCGTTCGACCCACTCAAGGACCAGACGCCCCAGGAGCGGCGCGCCCTGCTCGATCTCTGGCACACCGCACCCCCGGAGGATTGCTCTTCATGCCACCGGTAAACGGGCCGCAATCCAATGGGCGCGCATACTGGCGCAGCCTCGACGAGTTGTCGCATGAGGCGCAGTACCCCGAACTCCTCGCCGACGAGTTCCTCGGCGGCACGCTGAGTTCGCTGAGTTCCATCGAGCGCCGACGGTTCCTCAAGCTCATGGGCGCTTCGCTCGCCCTCGCCGGGCTCGCGGGCTGCCGGCGCTGGCCCGAAGAGAAGATCGTCCCCTACTCGCGCCGCCCCGCGGGACGCACGCCGGGCGTGCCCGTCAAGTACGCGACCGGGATGGAAATCGGCGGGCGGGGGCTGGGCCTGCTCGTGACCAGCGTCGACGGGCGACCGATCAAGATCGACGGCAACCCGCTCCACCCGACCTCACGCGGCGGATCGGGGCCGCTCGCCCAGGCCACGATTCTCGACCTGTACGACCCCGATCGCGCCAGGCACGGGCGACAGGGCAGGGCCGAGGCCGACTGGGACGCCTTTAGCGCATGGCTGGGCGCCAACATCGAGAAGATCAGTGCCGACCAAGGGTCCCGCCTGCGCGTCTTGTGCGAGGCGACCTCCTCGCCCAGCATGGCGTCCATGCGCCAAAGGATGCAGCAGACCTTCCCCGCCATGGTCTGGCACGAGTACGAATCTGTCAGCGACGACAACGAACGCCTCGGAACGGCCATGGCGTTCAGATCGGCACACCGCACACACCTGAATCTCTCACAGGCCCGGGTCATCGTGTCCCTCGAAGCCGACTTCCTGGATAGCCCCATCTCATCTGTCGAGTGCATCCGAGACTTCGCGGATTCGCGCAGGCTCGACGGTGCCGACACCGAGATGAGCCGCCTGTACGCCTTCGAGGGCATGCTGAGCCTGACAGGCGCAAACGCCGACCACCGCGTAGCGGTCCGCCCCGCAGACATCGCCACCGTCGCGGCACGCCTGGCGGTGGGCCTGCTTCGCGAGCCCCCGCCAAGCGTTCGGGCGCTGGCCGCAAGGCCGATCGACTCCGCCCTCAGCGATGAGGATCTCGACAAGATCCTGGCCAACGTGATCTCGGACTTGAAAGCCCATCGGGGGCGCGCCGTCGTCACCGCCGGCCCGAGCCAGCCCCCAGAGGTCCACCTGCTCGCCCACCTGATCAACGATGCCATCGGCGCGATCGGCAACACCGTAACCCTCACGCCACTGCCCGAGCGGGAGGGACACGTCAAGTCTCTGGCATCGCTCGTCGGCGCAATAGAGAACGGCACCGTCGAGACGCTCCTGGTCATCGGCGGCAACCCCGCGTACGACGCGCCCGCCGACCTCCGCTTCGCCGATGCGCTGCGAAGAGTCCCGCAGGCCATCCGCCTGAGCGAGTACGACGACGAGACGGCGTCGGCGTGCGATTGGTTCCTGCCGCGAGCCCACCTGCTTGAGGCATGGGGCGATGTGCGGGCGATCGATGGCACGATCACCGTCTGTCAACCGATGATCGAACCGCTGTTCGGCGGGCACAGCGCTGTTGAACTTCTGTCCGCCTTCTGCGACGAAGAGCCGCGGACGGGCGACAAGATCGTCCAAGACACCTTCGCGGAGGTCACCGGCGGCACATTCTCCCAGGCAAAGTGGCGCGAAACTCTGCACGACGGCGTCCTCGCCCACAGCGCGACCACGCCCCAGCCGCCGATCGTGGATCTCTCAGCAGCCGAACGCCACATCAACCGCTTCAACCAAGCGCAAGCACCATCCGGCGACGCCGACATAGAACTCCTGTTCGTCGCCGACTCCAAGGTCTACGACGGCAGATTCGCCAACAACGGCTGGCAACAGGAGCTCCCCGATCCCCTGACCAAGCTGACCTGGGACAACGCGCTGCTTCTTGGCATCGGACGGGCGCAAGAACTCCGCGTCAAGACCGGCGACGTCGTCTCCGTCCGGTCGGGTGGCGCGACGGTCGAACTCCCGGCCCTGCTGATGCCCGGACAGCACGGCTCCTGCGCCGTCGTCGCGCTCGGCTACGGACGCCGCTTCCCGGGAAGGATCTGCACCGCCACCGGCGTGGACGCAGGAACCCTGAGAACCACGAACTCGTTCTTCTCGGCCAGAGACGTGCAGATCACAAAGACCGGGCGCACATACCCGCTCGCCATCACCCAGGATCACTACGCGATCGACGTCGCGAGCGTCGCCGGCAAGAGCCAGCAGGACCGGATGGGGTCGATCTTCCGCGAGGGCAGCCTCGACGAATACCGCGAGCACCCCGACTTCGCCGCCCATCGCCACCACGTCCTCCACCAGCTCTCGCCGTATCCCGAGAACAACCTCAAGGGCGCCAAGCACCGCTGGGCGATGTCGATCGATCTGAGCGCGTGCGTCGGCTGCAACGCCTGCGTCGCTGCGTGCCACGCCGAGAACAACATCCCAATCGTCGGCAAGGACCAGGTGCTCCGCGGCCGCGAGATGCACTGGATCCGCGTGGACCGCTACTACGCCTTCGACAAAAACGACGGCCAATACGACCCGACCCAGCTCCGCAGCGTCGCCCTGCAGCCCATGCCATGCCAGATGTGCGAGAACGCGGCCTGCGAGACCGTGTGCCCCGTGGCCGCAACGATGCACGACGCCGACGGCCTCAACGTGATGGTCTACAACCGGTGCGTCGGCACGCGCTACTGCTCGAACAACTGCCCCTACAAGGTCCGCCGGTTCAACTACTTCGACTACTGGAAGCGCAAGCCGCATCGCGAACAACCCGGAACGCTGCTCCAGGTCGAGCGGGAATACTACGAACGCCCCCAGGCCGGTGCCCACGAGCTCCGCCAGATGCAGTTCAACCCCGAGGTCTCGGTGCGCATGCGCGGCGTGATGGAAAAATGCACGTTCTGCACCCAACGCATCCAAGGAGCCAAGATCCGATCCAAGAACCAGTGGGTGCAGGCCGGCGGCGACGACCAGGGCGCCCCGCCGACAATCCCCGATGGCACGATCCAGACCGCCTGCGAGCAGGCCTGCCCGGCCAACGCCATCACGTTCGGCGATCTCAATGACCCCGCCAGCCAGGTGGCACAACTGCACAACGACGAGCGTTCGTACACAGTCCTCGACGAACTCAACGCCAAGCCAAGAGTGAGATACCTGGCCAAGGTGCGCAACACGATTCGCTCAGCCGAGCCCGACCCCTCCGCCGACGACCATGGTGCATAATGGACCCAACCCCCATCGACAACACGTTCGAGGATCCGTTCAAGCGAGCACCGCTGGTGCTCAACCACGACGACTTCGCCTCGGTGACCACAGACATCTGCTGGGTGAACGAGTCGCCGCGCCCGCCGAGGGCCTGGTACATCGCGTTCGCCATCTCGGCGACCCTGGCGGGCATGTTCGGCCTGCTGGTCCTCTACCTGTTCGTCACCGGTGTGGGCGTATGGGGCAATCAAAACCCGGCCATGTGGGGCTTCCCGATCATCAACTTCGTGTTCTGGATCGGCATCGGACACGCGGGCACACTCATCAGCGCCATCCTCTTCCTCTTCCGCCAGAAGTGGCGCACCGCAATCAACCGGTTCGCCGAGGCCATGACCATCTTCGCGGTGATCTGCGCCGGCACGTTCCCGGTCATCCACGTCGGGCGGGTCTGGGTCGTCTACTGGCTCTTCCCGATTCCCAACCAGATGGACCTGTGGCCCCAGTTCCGCAGCCCGCTGCTCTGGGACGTGTTCGCGGTCAGCACATACTTCACCGTCTCCCTGCTGTTCTGGTATGTGGGCATGATCCCCGATCTGGCCACGCTGCGTGATCGCGCGGTCACCAAGCCCAGAGCCATCATCTACGGCGTGCTCGCCCTGGGCTGGAGAGGATCCACCCGCCACTGGCATCGCTATGAGCGGGCCTACCTCCTGCTCGCGGCCCTCGCCACCCCCCTGGTCCTGTCGGTCCACTCGGTCGTCTCCTTCGACTTTGCCGTCGCCCAGGTTCCCGGATGGCACAGCACCATCTTCCCGCCGTACTTCGTGGCCGGGGCGATCTTCGGCGGCTTCGCGATGGTCGTCACGCTGGCGGTCCCCTCGCGCCAGCTCTGGGGTCTCAAGGACTTCATCACCAAGCGCCACCTCGAGAACATGAACAAGATCATCCTCGTGACCGGCTCGATCGTCGGCTACGCCTACGTCATGGAGTTCTTCACCGCGTGGTACTCGGCCTCGCCTTACGAGGGCTTCGCGTACGTCAACCGAGCCTTCGGCCAGCACGCCTGGGCCTACTGGATCATGCTGTTCTGCAACGTGGCGGCCCCGCAGCTCTTCTGGTTCAAGCGATTCCGTCGGAGCATCCCGGTCATGTTCTTCGTCGTGATGTGCGTCAACGTCGGCATGTGGTTCGAGCGCTTCGTCATCGTGATCTCGCTGGAACAGGACTACCTGCCCAGCAGTTGGGGCTACTTCTCACCCACATGGGTCGATCTGGCGATGCTGCTGGGGAGCTTGGGCCTGTTCCTGATGCTGTTCCTGCTGTTCATCAGGTTCCTGCCCGTCATCGCCATGGCCGAACTCAAAGCGGTGATGCCCCAGGCCGATCCCCACGCCCCCCATGACGATGGCGCCGCCCAGATCGAAGAGGTCGCGTCATGAGCAAACACCCACCAAACGACCATCCCCGAACAGGCGAGGTCTTCGGTCTCATGGCCGAGTTCGAGACCCCGGCACAGATCATGCACGCCGCCCGCGCCGTCCACGACGCCGGCTACAAAGTCTGGGACTGCCACACGCCCTTCCCAGTGCACGGGCTGGACAAGGCCATGGGCGTCAAGCCCACGATCCTGCCGGTGCTGGTCTTCGCCTGCGGCTCGGTTGGCCTCGCCCTGGGCTTCCTCCTGCAATGGTTCACCAACGCCTCCAGCCTCGAAGCCTGGTTCTTCGGAATCGTCCGCGGCTACGAGTACATGATCAGTGGAAAGCCCATGGTGAGCCTGCCCGCGTGGATCCCCGTCATGTTCGAACTCACCATACTCCTGTCCGCCCTGGCGACCGTCGGGCTGATGATGGTGCTCAACGGCCTGCCGCGCCTGAGCCATCCGCTCTTCAAGAGCGTGCGCTTCGCGCGTGTCACAGACGATCGGTTCTTCGTGGTCATCGAGGCTCGCGACCCCAAGTTCGACCCCTCGGCCACCCAATCGCTGCTCGAAACGCTGAATCCCTCCTCGATCGAAGTGCTGGAACCATGAGCAAACTGCCCAGGCCATTCATGTTCGTGCTCGTGGGCATCGTGGTCCTGGCGATGATCCCGCCGGCGATCATCGTGCGCATGCGCACCACCAAGCAGTCATCTCCGCGAATCCACTGGGTCCAGGACATGGACAACCAGCCCAAGTTCCGGGCCCAGCACGCCAACCCGATGTTCGCCGACGGACGCGCCATGCGCCAGCCCGTCACCGGTACCGTCGCCCGCGGCGAGCTGCGAGCCGACGCACACTTCAATAATGGGGTCGTCGATGAGGCGTGGGCGACCACGTTCCCGCCCCAGACCGCCATGACACCGGAACTCCTGGCCCGGGGCCAACAGCGGTTCGCCATCTACTGCACGCCGTGCCACGGACAGACCGGCTACGGCGATGGCCTGGTCAACCAGCGCGCACTAGAGGTCATGAGCAATCCGATTCGGAGCAAGGGCACGACCTGGGTCGAGCCGAAGAGCATCCACGACCCGGAGGTTCTCGTCCAGCCTGTCGGCCAGCTCTTCAACACCATCACCAACGGCGTGCGCACCATGGCCGGCTACCAGTCGCGGATCTCGGTGCAGGATCGGTGGGCGATCATCGCGTACGTACGACAACTCCAGAGACTCGAAGCCGCGTCTGGCGCCGGGACCCAACCCGAAGAAATCCCCGCCGACGAAACGGGCGAGGAATCGGACAACCAAGGCGAGGTGGACCAACCGTGACCGAACGGGCATCGACAGTCCAGAACAATCGGCTCGGGGCCCTAGCTCCGAAGATCGTCGTCGTCGCCGGCGTCCTCGGCGTCGCCGGATTGGGCGCAAGCATCCTGATCGGCGCGCTCGCCGGCACCTGGGATCGCCTTCTGTTCTCCTACCTGGTCGCGTTCATCTTCGTGCTCAGCATCTCGCTGGGCGCACTGTGGTTCACGCTCTTGCAGCACATGACCCGCGCCGGCTGGAGCGTGGTCCTCCGCCGCCTGAGCGAGGCGATCGCCGCCAATCTCCCGTGGCTCGCCCTCGCGTTCTTGCCGATCGTCGTGCTCGTCCTGATCGGCAAGGGCGAGTCGCTCTACCACTGGGCAGACCCCGCGCTGTATGAAGCGGGCTCCGAGCACTTTGACGAGGTGCTCACCAAGAAGCAGATCTTCTTCAACCCCACGTTCTGGACGATCCGAGCGGTGTTCTACTTCGCCGTCTGGAGTATTGCCGCACGCATGCTCCTTCGCCGATCCGTTCTCCAGGACACCAGCGGCGATGTCGCCCACACCCACCACATGCAGAAGTTCTCGCCCCTGTTCATGCTGCTGTACGCGTTGACACAGACCCTGGCCGTCGTCGATTGGGTCATGTCGCTCGAGCCGCATTGGTTCAGCACCATGTACGGCGTCTACTTCTTTGCCGCGAGCCTGTGCGGCTTCTTCAGCATGCTCACTGTCAGCGTGTGGCTGCTCCAGCGATCCGGGCGCCTCACCGATGTCATCACCTCCGAGCATTACCAGGACGCCGGCAAGCTGCTCTTCGGCTTCGGCATCGTGTTCTGGGCCTACATCGCCTTCAGCCAGTACATGCTGATCTGGTACGCCAATATCCCAGAAGAAACCGGGTGGTATATCACCCGCCAACTGGGCGGATGGCGCTCCGTCAGCATGCTCCTGCTCTTCGGGCACTTCTGCGTGCCATTCCTTCTGCTGATCTCCAGGCATCCAAAGCGCGCCAAGGGCGTGCTGGCGCTGGTCGTCGCCTGGATGCTCCTCATGCACTATGTCGACATGTACTGGCTGGTCATGCCGCGCATCCCCGCCGAGACCCTGGCCCAGTCCGAGACCTATGAGCAACTGATCGCCACCGTGCGCGACTCAGGCAACGACCTGGGATTCCATCCCAGCATCCTCGACCTCACCTGTCTGATCGGCCTTGGCGGCATCGCGATCGCCCTGACAGCGCGCCGCCTGCGCGACTGCGCCCTGATTCCCACCCGCGACCCGCGCCTGGGCGAGTCGCTCGCCTTCGAGAACATGTGATCTTCCAACTCGACCCTGGGAGTCACCGTCCCCGCAGGGGTCCATGACGAGAGCGGACAAACTGAGAGCTGGCAATTGCGCTATCGCAGGCCCAGACCTTCGATACCCCGCCTCGACCACAAGACCCTGGAACGTACCCCAGAACCTCCATGATCTACGCCACCGCAGAGGCGCAGAGCCTGAAACTCATGGATCTTTCTCTGTGCCCTCTGTGCCTCTGTGGTGAACCAGCGGTCCTAAGAGAGCCTCTACGCAATGATGGAACCGACGCTCGCCCAAACTTCTCTCGCCTACGCGGGTGTCTTGGAAACCGATCCGCCCAGCGCCGCCTCCAACTCCGACGCTCGCGGAAACAGGATGTTGTTCTCCTTGTGGATGTGCCGGTGGAGATCCGCCTCGAGTTCGCTCAGACCATCCAGCATCACACGATATGTGTTGCAGGCGCCCTCGGGAGGCACAAAGCCGCCCGTCAGCGACCGCATGCGGGCCAGCGCGGTTCCCGCAGATTCGTGCTCGTGCTCCATCATGCTGATCGGGTTGTTCACCGAGCCGCAGTGTCCGCCCTCGATCGACCCAGTCGCCTCCATCGCCTCGATCAGCGGGAAGAGAATCTGCTCTTCCTTCATCATGTGCGATTCCAGCTCTGCCCGCAGGGCGTCGTACGTCTGGTGGACGTCGGCGAGCTCGGGATGGCGCTCGCCATGCACCGCGTGGACCTTCGCGACGATCTGTGCCAGTCGCGGCAGCTCAACACGCAGATAGGCATGGTGCCTCTCCAGGATGTGTGCGATGAGCTCGCTCAGCGCCGCGCGGGTCCAATCGGGCTCGTCCGTATCGCCGACCGTCGAGTCAGCCTCTTCCAACGCGCCGACGACCTTCTCCGTGTCGAGTTCCCGCTTCGCGCACGCCTCGCCCAGGGGAATCTTCCCGCCGCAGCAGAAATCGATCCCGAATCGCTCGAAGACGCGGGCGCGGCTGGGTCGCTCGACAACAAGTTGGCCAACGGTCTTGCCAGGGTCAATCGCAGTCATGGTGCTTTCCTTTCCGTGATCTCGGAACCGGGCAGACAGGGTGTCTGACGGGCTCTCTGTCACACGCACGAGTCGTTCAACGAGGCCGATGAAGGGCGACTCCGCCCGCCGCAGCAACGTGAAATCCAGAGGCCAGAGTCTCCCAATAAACCTAAACCAAAAGGTTTAGGTTGATATTTGGAGTCTACCGCGGATAACCTGAATGTCAAGGTGCAGGTTTCGTTTCTCAGACCACAGAACCACTCAACAGAAATGGGTGTCCAGCATGATGATCTCTCGAACCGCTGAGTACGCCCTTCGCGCCGTGGTATGGCTTGCCGTCGAGCCCGATAAGGCCATTGGAACTCCGCGGATCGCCCGTATGACCAAGGTCTCGCCCGCCTATCTGTCCCGGGTTCTCCAGTCCCTGGCGAGAGCTGGGCTGGTCAAGTCCACTCCGGGGCGCTCCGGCGGATTCAGGCTCACCCGTTCTCCCAAGGACATCTCCGTGCTGGACGTTGTCAACGCCGTCGACCCGATTCGCCGAATCGAGAGATGCCCGCTCGACATCGACGACCACGGATTGAATCTCTGCCCCCTCCACCGCCGCCTCGACGCGGCGATCGCCGCAACCGAGCGTGTCTTTCGCGAAACAAGCATTGGCGAGTTGCTGACCGACCCGTCAACCTCGCGCCCGCTGTGCTCGTGCGACACCTCGAACGAAGTCGGGGCCGCCACACAAGCCCCGTAGGACCCTCGAGCTCAACCGGGTCCGGGTGCCGGCGTCGGGCGATCGATCATGCGGATGCCCAAGTTCTACACCATCCTCGGTCCCCATCGCCTGAGTTCCCCGCGCAACGGTCACCCAATGAGCGCGCCCATGCCACACGACTCACACGACGAGTTTCCCCGACCAACTCACCGACCCCCATCCACGTCCGTCAGCCCATACACCGCGAACGTCGCCAGCCAGTGCTCACCCTCGTAGTGCCCGCTGAACACATAGCTCAACCCGGCTTCCATATGCGCATCACCCGCGACTTCCAGCACTCCCCGTCGCGCGTCGCCTTCGGGGAGCGCCGCCGCAATCGACCGCATCGTCCACGCCCGGTGCAGATTCAGCCCCGCCAGATGCACGATCTTCCCATCGGTCACGTCGCTGACCACCGCCGGCGTCAGCAGATTGCCCAGCTCGCCGTCGCGCAGCGTCGGAAAGAACCGATCCAGCCAAGCGCCGAACTCGTCGGAATCCAGCACCCGGCGCATCAGATCCGCCTCGGCGAGCCCCGCCGAGAAGAAATCCTGCCCCGACGGCTCGTACGAAACCGGATAGTCTCGATCATTCAGAAAAAACTCGCGGCTCTTGTCAACGACCAGCGACTCGAGCTCGCGATCACCCACCAACCGCGCATAGTCCAAGGTCTGCCCCAGCGCGAACGCGCTGTTGGGATGCACACCCGTGCGAATCGGCCACGACAGCTTCGGCAGATAGTCCTTCGTCCTCCCGACAATCACCTCCCGCAACGCCGCCAGATTCTCCCCCCACTCATCCCCCCGCGGATCGTCCCACGCCTCCAGCTCCATCGAAAGGCGCAACAGCCACGCCCAGCCGTACATCCGCTCGAACGACTTGTTGTGCTCTTGGCGAAAATGCTCCGCCTCCGCCTCCAGCACGTCCGCCGCCAGATGCTCCGCCAGCGCGGCACCAATCTCCTCGGCGACCGAACTCTCCGGATACAGGCGCAGCAACCGCAACAGCATCCAGTGCCCATGCACGCTCGAATGCCAGTCGAACGACCCATAGAACGCCGCGTGCAGCTCGCGGGGCGACAATATCGACTCGGGCCCCACCATCACCTGCGAAGGCTTGTTCGGGTACTCGGTCCCGATCCCATCGAGCGCAAGATGCGCGAACGCCGCCACCTGCGCATCGGTCATGACTACGCCCACGCGCACCGACTCACCCGGTTCGACCCGCGCCGGACTCGCACAGCCCCCCAGCAAGCCCAACCCAATCGCCACCAGCGACACGCCTCGGACAACACCCATGCGACACTCCATTCCCACGCGACTCCCAAGAGCCATTACAATCGGCCATGCGATCCATCATACTGCCATCTCTCGCACCCCTCCTGACCCTCCTCAGCGCCTGCGCCCACGCCCCTTCGATCGACTCGCTCGCCCGCATCGACTCCAGAGAGGATGTGATCGAGGCCACCTCGCTCCTGGGCGTCCCGCTCACCCGCCCCGACCTCGACGACCAGACCCGCGCACGCCTCCAGAGCAATCTCGATGACGCCTGGGCCACCTGGCAAGAAGACCCAACAGACGAAATGTCGATCATCTGGCTGGGCCGTCGCCTCGGATACCTCGCCCGATACAACGATGCCGTCGCCGTCTTCACCGAGGGTCTAGAACACCACCCCGAGTCCCACAAGCTCCTCCGCCATCGCGGCCATCGCCACATCACCCTCCGGCGCTTCGACGACGCCATCGCCGACCTCAGGCGCGCCGCTGCGCTCATCGAATCCAACTCCATCCCCGACGCCACCGAGCCCGACGGCGCGCCCAACGCCCAGAACATCCCCCTCAGCACCATCAACTCCAACATCTTCTACCACCTCGCCCTCGCCCACTACTTGAAGGGCGAGTACGAGCAAGCACTCCACGCCCACATCCGCGGCGAGCCGTATTCCAAGACCAACGACGACCAGCGAGTTTCGCACGGCTATTGGCGTTACCGTACCCTCCGTGAGCTCGACCGCGACGACGAGGCACGCATCTACCTCGATGATCTCATGGGCAACAGCATGCACATCATCGAGAACACCGCCTACCTCCACCTCCTGCTCGCGTACCAAACCGGCAACCTGGCCTACTCGACCCCCGATGCGGGCACGATCTATGGCCCTACGTTCGACTACGGCATCGCCGCCGAGCACGTCGCCAATGGCGACACCAGCAAAGCCCTTGAGACCCTACAGGCCATCATCGAAGGCGACGGCTCCTGGGCCGCCTTCGGCTACATCGCCGCCGAGGCACGCCTCGCCAGCATGAAATGACCGTCACGACTCAATCCAACGAGCCGCGCCCGTGAGGAAGCGACCTACCGTTCCTCACTTCCCAATCGCTCCGTTACGGTCGCGGCTCGTTGATTCGCGGAGTTCACCATGCCCAACCCCGCAGTCATCCTCCTCTCCGGCGGCCTCGACAGCGCCACCGTCCTCGCCATCGCACGCAAACAGGGCTTTGACTGCCACTGCCTCACCATCGACTACGCCCAGCGCCATCGCGCCGAACTCCACGCCGCAACCCGCGTCGCCGAGTCCCTCGGCGCAGCCTCCCACAAGGTCCTCCCCATCGACCTGCGCACCCTCGGCGGCTCCGCCCTCACCGACGATATCGACGTCCCCAAACACCGCACAGGCGACGAAATCGCCACCGGCATCCCCATCACCTACGTCCCCGCACGAAACCTCGTCTTCCTCTCCCTCGCCACCGGCTTCGCCGAGGTCCTGGGCGCACGCGACATCTACCTCGGCGTCAACGCGGTCGACTTTTCCGGCTACCCCGACTGCCGCCCCGAGTTCATCCACGCCTTCGAGCGCACCGCCAACCTCGCCACCAAGGCCGGCGTCGAGGGCCACCCGACCACAATTCACACCCCGCTCATGGACCTCACCAAGGCCGACATCATCCGCAAGGGGACCGCTCTCAACGTCGACTTCGCCCTGACGCTCTCGTGCTATGACCCAAGCCCCGACCCAAGCCCCAACCCAAGCGATGACGCCCGCGCCTGCGGATCTTGCGACGCCTGCATCCTCCGGCGCAAAGGCTTCGCATCAGCCAACATCCCCGACCCCACCAGCTACCAATAGCAAGCACCAAGACAATCCCGCTCTACCGCTTTGCCGCTTTGCTGCTTTGCTGCTTTGCTGCTTTGCGATTTTCGCTTTTCGCTTTTCGCTTTTCGCTTTCCCCCCCCCCGCCTCGATTACCATCGCCCATGCCCACCCGCATCGCCATGTGGTCCGGCCCGCGCAACATCTCCACGGCCATGATGCGCTCCTGGGACGCCCGCCCCGACACCACGGTCTGCGACGAACCCCTCTACGCCCGCTACCTCAAGCTCACCGGCGCCGACCATCCCGCCCGCGACGAGATCATCGCCCACCACGAGACCGAGCTCGACGCCATCCTCGCACACCTCACCGGCCCCATCCCCGACGGCCGAGACATCTTCTACCAGAAACACATGGCCCACCACCTGCTGCCCGATGACGACCTTGACTGGACCCTCCAACTGACAAACTGCATCCTCATCCGCGACCCCGCCGAGATGATCGCCTCCTACATCAAGATCATCGCCGACCCCACGCCCGAAACCCTCGCCCTCCCCCAACAACTCCGCCTCTTCAATCACATCACCGAGCGATCCACAAGTCCTCCACCGATCATCGACGCCCGCGACGTGCTCGAGAATCCTGGCGCAATGCTCCAAGCGCTTTGCGACGCGATCAATGTCCCGTTCACCGACGCCATGCTCACCTGGCAACCCGGCCCCCGCCCCACCGACGGCCTCTGGGCCAAGCACTGGTACGCCAACGCCGAACGCTCCACGTCCTTCGCCCCCTACAAGCCCAAGAGCATCTCAATCCCCGACCACCTCCACGCCACTCTTGATGCCTGCAACAAAATCTACCACCATCTCCACGCCCACCGCCTCCAAACATAGATCCGCCCATTCCCTATTGCCCATTGCCACCTTCCCCTACCCTCCCCCATGCTCCAGTCCTACGACGAACGCAACCGCAACCTCCTCATCAACATCAACGGCGAGCTCATCCACCGCGACAACGCCGGTATCAGCCCCTTCGACTCCGCCGTCCAGGGAGGCGACGCCGTCTGGGAGGGCCTGCGCCTCTACGACAACAAAGTCTTCCGCCTCAAGCAGCACCTCGAACGCCTCCGCCACAGCGCCAAGGCCCTCGCGTTCGACTCCATCCCGACTAACGCCGAACTCTGCACCGAACTCAAGAAGACCCTCGACGCCAACGACATGACCGACAACGTCCACGTCCGCCTCACCCTCACCCGCGGCGTCAAGCTGACCAGCGGGATGGACCCCCGCCTCAACACCCAAGGCCCCACCCTCATCATCCTCGCCGAGCACAAGCCGCCCGTCTACGACACCCAGGGCATCACGCTCATCACCAGCGCCATCCGCCGATGGCGCTCCGACACCCTCGACCCCAAAATCCACCACTGCAACCTCCTGCAATCCATCCTCGCCAAGATCCAGGCCAACGCCGCCGGCGTCGACGACGCCCTTATGCTCGACGACGCCGGATTCCTCGCCGAGACAAACGCCACCCACGTCTTCATCGTCACCAGCGCCGTCGTCGAGACCTCACGCGTCGTCGCCTGCCCCGAGGGCATCACCCGAAGCGTCGTTCTCCAGATCTGCCGCGACAACCACATCCCCAGCGCCGAACGCGACATCTCCCTCGCCGAGGTCTACCGCGCCGACGAGATCTTCTGCACCGGCACCATGGGCGAACTCGCCCCGGTCCTCAAGATCGACGGGCGCGCCATCGGCCCGGGCAACCCGGGCCCCATGACCCAGCGCCTCTCCAACCTCTTCAAACAGACCGTCCAGAACGAGCCCGCCTGGTGGGGTGAAGACGAGCGCAACTAGCGCAGGACCACTGAACGCGTAGCGGGCGTCCGTTGGATCCATCGCAGGCCCGACCATGAGGGAGGGCGCCTACCGCTCCTTCCAAGCCTCGATTCACCTGCGCGATCGAGCCTTCCCAGGGACGTTCGCGCGAACGGATATGGAACATTGAAGGGTGTGAAGATCTGGTAGACGCCCTCCTTCCAGGGCCTTCACACCCTCACGGCTCCGCTCGCATTCCTCTCGCATGGCTCGCTGCCCGCCAAGAACAGCATCCGGGACGCAACATGATGACGCATTCCGCACAAAAAAAACACAACGCGCCTCGCGGCGCGCCGTGCTCGTTCGATTCCTGCCGGGCACATCGCCCGGAATGCGACGCCTAGGCCGCCTGATTATTCACGTTCAAACCACCCGGCGTGCCATTATCGCTCTGGATGTTGGTCGGGTTCACCCCGTAAGGGTTGTACCCGGGAATCCCGCCATACGGCATGAAGCCCGCCTGGAAACCACCATTCACAAAGCCCGGATTTGTGAAGCCAAACGGGCCGCCGAATGCCGGGTACCCAGTCGGATTCGCAAACCCGTATGGCGTGTTCCAGTTCCCAAGGTTCGGCGTGTTGCACGACCCGTACGGCGCACCGAACCCGAACGGCGTCGTGTTGAACCCATTGGTCGGTGGATTGAACCCATTGAACGGCGTGTTGTACCCGTTGATCGGCGTATGGAACCCATTGAAAGGCGTGTTGTACCCGTTGATTGGCGTATGGAACCCATTGAAAGGCGTGTTGTACCCGTTGATTTGGCTGTTGATCGGGTTCCCATATCCGCCGAGTGAGTTGTTGAATCCCGGATCGAAACCAGGGTTGAACCCGCCGTTGAACCCCGTGCCAAATCCATTGATCGGCGTGTTGAACCCGAACTGTGTGTGAGAGCCAAAGGGTGTATGGAGACCAAACGGCGTGTTGGAGCCAAACGGTGCATGGAAACTGTTGAATATGCCCGGATGCTGCGTCCCGAAGTTCCGCTGCTGCGCGTACCCATTCCAGGGCGTGTTGTTCCAGGGAGTGCCGTTCCACGGCGAGTTGTTGAGCCCACCGAAGCCCTGCCAGTTGTGGAACGGACCGTTCTGCCAGTTATTGGCGGCAAACGCCGGGTTGAACCCGAATGCCGACGGACCCCACGGGTTCAAGACGTTGCTCGTCAGGGTCGTCGAGAAGTCCGGCCCGAACGAGCCGAATCCATGCAACCCGCCAAATCCTGGCAGACAACTCGAGTCACCACAGCATCCGCCGAACGCCGAGTTCCAGGGGTTCACCCCCGCCAACATCGCGTTTCCGCCCCCAAAGCCTGTCGGCGAGTGGAAGCCGCCAAACCCGAACGGCGTCGGGTTCTGCGGACCGTTCAACCCGATGCCGCCCAAGGGAATCCCGTGATTCGGTATCCCATTGAAGGCCGCGCCCGGATGGAACTGCCCGTACCCCATCGCCATCGACGAGAACGGACTGAACCCGAACGGCGTCGTCGCGAACGCCGACACCGGCTGCCCGCTGATCTGCGGCAGATTCGCCTGACCCGCAAACCCCTGCACGCCCAACCCATATGGATTGAATGGCGCTCCCGCTACCGGCTCGCCGGTCGTCGCGTTCTTCACACCAGGATTGGGCTGGTTCTGCATGCCGGGCTGATACCCGGGGTATCCATAGTTCCAGGGCATCCCCTGCCACGCGCCCGGCGTAAACCCTTGTGGCGGCGTGACATTCTGCGGCGGAATCGTCGTCGTCATCGAGATCTCCTCGGTCATAGGCGTCTTGCACGCCTGGCCTCTTTGTTGCCGACCCCGCCGCGCGCTGCGCAGCCGCCAAAGCCGGCGATCCGTCCCGAACCAGGTCAAACGCCTCCCTCCGACATCGCGGCTGAAGCTCCCGTCCGGGTAGCCTCGCTATCGACCCGCCCCCTTCACGCCATCACAATCACGCCCTCCCCCACCAGACCTCCAATCTCTCGGCATTTTCCGCGCCCCAAACCCGAGATCCCTGATCCCCCTTAGAACCGCATGCTCGCAGGCCCTCGCCCCTTCGCCCTCAGCACGGAACCTCACCCCCACTCCCGCGTCTATAACCACAGGGCCGCACCGAGAAGACAGCAATCCTCTGGGGCCTCCTGGATCTCTGGCCGAAAAGAGCAGACAATACTGGCGTCCCGCCGCCACCCCCTTACAATGGGGTGCCCGATGGGACCGACCCAAAGGGACCGACAAGGAGCCGAACATGAAATTGCGTCACACAGCACTGGTCGCGGGCCTCGCAGCAGCCTCCATCGCGGGCCTCGCCCAGGCACAGCTGGTCACCCAGGGCGGCACCCCCATCCGTGCCACTAGGGTTATTCCCCAGCGTGCGACAGCCCAGAAGCTCCTCCGCCCCGTCACCGTCAGCTTCCAGGACCAGCGCCTCGAAGACGTCTTCAACTTCGTCCGCGATTTCACCGGCGCGAACATCCTCCCGCTCTACGCCGACGACAAGTTCCCCGACGGCCTCGACCCCGACACGACCATCACCCTCGATGTCCAGGGCGTCTCCGCCCTCCAACTCATCGAGATGGTCCTCGAACAGGCCGAGTCCGAGTTCTCCACCGACGGCAACTCCTGGCAGTTCACCCCTACCGGCACCTTCGAGGCCGGACCCAAGGAACGCCTCAACAAGCATCGCCGCATCGAGGTCTACAACATCGCCGACATGCTCATCCTCGTCCCCGACTACCCCGACGCACCCACATTTGATCTCAACAGCATCCTCCAGTCCTCCGGCGGCGGCGGCGGCGGACAGTCGCCCTTCCAGGGCGGCAACCAGAACCAGGCCAATACCGTCGTGCCCCTGGAAGACCGTGCCGACGATATTCGCCTTCTCCTCACAGAACTCGTGGAGCCGCTCCAGTGGATCGATAACGGCGGCGAATCCGCATCCATCCGCTATTGGCAGGGCAACTTCATCGTCAACGCACCAGACTACGTCCACCGCGAACTCAACGGCTACCCGTGGTGGCCGGCCTCGGCGACACGCGTCACCATGGTCCAAGGACGCCGCTACGTCACACTCAACTCCGAAAGCAGCTTCGCCGAAGTCGAAGACTTGGTCAACCAGCCCGTCAGCGCCGTCGTCGGCGGACGCATCGTCCGCTCCGATGACCCAGGCGGAGGCGGCTAAGCACTAGCGATACAAACACAAAGCCCAGCGATCCAAATCGCTGGGCTTTTTTTCTATCCCCACCCTCTCCTATCTCTCGCTCTCTCTTCTCCGTGTCTTTGTGTCTCCGTGGTGATCCCTCTTAGCCTCTCTCACTTCCCCACAACCATCGCCTCCAGCGTCATGTGCGCCTGCCGCCGATGCACACTCAACTCCACCCGCTCCCCCGAGCGATACGCGCTCAACACCCGCACAAAGTCGTTCATGTCCCGCGTCGGCCGCCCCTCGATCGCCGTGATCACATCCCGCGGACGCAGCCCCGACGACCGCGCCGCCCGCCCCAACCGCGACACGATCGGCCCCTCACCCTTGCCCGGATAAAACACGATCACAATCCACACAACCCGACACCCCACCAACCCGACGCTGCACGCCTCGGCGACCCGATCCAGCCCCGCGATCCAGTCCTCGAAATCCTCCTGCACCCCATCTATCCCCTTGCCAAACACCGCCTCGATCGACGCCACCCCCGTCGGATCATCGCCGTAGTTCGCCGTGTAGTGCCGATACCACTCGCTCAACAAGCGTCTCTCTTGCAGAAACAGAAACACGGCCCGCGCAGTCGCATAGTTCGCCAGCGGACTGCTGTTGTTGAACCGATTGCGATCCATCACCGCAAGGTCCGTGATATCCATCACCCGCCCGATGCGATTGAGGTTCTTGACCGTGTTGGTCCGCCAGCTCGCCACCGGCACGAGCCTGCCGCGCACCATCTCGTAATCCTCGACCAGGCTGCACAGCCCCTCCTGGATCCACACCGGGTGCCCCTGCGCGAGGCGCATGTTGCTCCGCCAGTGCAGCACATGCAGGAACTCGTGGCGCAGCGTGCCGCCCAGGTCCATCGCCACCAGCTCCTTGCGACCGTGGTTGTACGCCCCGCCGATCCGCCGAAACTCGCCATTCACCGACGCCGGGCCATACGTCGCAATCGCCCACACCCGAAAGTCCCGCTCGCTCGGCAGCACCACAACGACCCACGGATCGACCTCCCGCATCGCTGGCTCGTTGAGCTCCGTGAACAGCTCTTCGAGCGCCCACTCGCTAATCTGGCGCAGCTCGATCTTCGCCGCCTCCAGCGTCGTCTCGTCATACGCGCTGGCGAAGTTGACCTTCAACTCCTCGTCCTTGCCATACACATACCTTGAGCCATACTTGCCCCGCACCCCCTCGAACTGCATCTCGCCCGCGGCGTCCAGTATCGGCCGCCGCTGCGCAAGGATCCCCTTGAACAGCTCGGTCTCGTGCAGGTCCACCAGGTTCGGGTCCCGGCGCATCTGCTCGAAATCCACGAACCCGTGCTCGATCGCGCTCTTGAGCAGATCCAGCGCCATCTCCCGCTCGCCGCCCACGCACCGCACGCACGCGAGGTTGTACATCGCCAGCGCGTTGCCCGGCTCCAGCGCGAGCTGCTCAGTCAGCAGCAGCACCGCCGCCTCAATATCCCCGGCCTCGAACGCCGCGACCGCCCGCTCCTGCAAACGCGAAGACTCCGCCCGACGATCCAGGGCCTCTTGCAGCTCGTTCTTTGGCGGGTCGTCCTGCGCGACCGCTGGTGGTATCGCCCCCGAAAGGACCAGCACCGCCAGCGTCCGCCGCAGAATATCTTGAGTGCCTTGATTCATCTTCACTCGATACGCCCCACACACACACCAGTTGCGAACCATCCACCCCCGTGCCACAGACCGCTGCTCTGAGCGGTTGGTGCTCCCACCCCGCCCCCCCAACCAACTGTCGAAGCCGAGCAGCGTAAGCTGCCGGACCTCCCAACACCCCTCTCAACGCAGTGACTCCGAGGTGCATCCTCCCCACACCCGCTCACCCAATCAACAGCCTCAGCGCCGCCGCATACGCCTCCCGCTCCAACTCAAACACCCGCGCCGCCAACCCCTCCACCGTGTCCCCCGCCAAAACTCGGCACGTCCGCTGCAACACGATCGCCCCCCGGTCGAACTCGCTGTC
>CBDVAM010000044.1:0-25598 GCA_965371965.1 uncultured Phycisphaerales bacterium | reverse complement strand
TCCATCATCGGAGACCGTCGTGAACCGCCAGTTCCCGGCGGGCAGCCGCAAGCGGGTCCGGGCGATCGTCCCGAAATGGTCCGAACCAACCTGGTCTTCTTGCTCCAGCCCGACATCCGACGGCCCGCCCATCGCAAACCTCAGATCCAGCTCGCCGACGTTCTGAGCGACCGCGCCCGAAGCCTCGCCCCGCCAGCCCTCAAGATCCTCGCGCGGATCGACCGTCCAGTTGAAGGTCCGAACGGTCCACTCGGCGGCGATCATGGTGCCATAGATCTCGATCGGCTCTGCATCGCCGATGAAGAGGTTGAGCGTGTACGCGTGCACGCCGGGCTTGGCCTTGATCGTGACGGTCGTCGGCTTGTTCTGCGGTGAGCCCTTGACAGGGCGTTGCGATCCGAACTCGAGCACGGCCCCATCCTCGAAGCCCTCGATGGTGTGACCGAAGGGCTCATCGCCGACGCCAAAGACCTCGTAGACATGCGTGCCGCCCTCGCTCGACCGCAGACGGACCAGGGGTTTCCAGTAGTCCCACGGGAAATACTCGCCCATGACGATGAACTCGCCGCCGCGAATATCGTCTCGATCTCCGACGGCGTTCTTCTCGCCAAGAGCTTCATATTCCGGTGCGGCAGAAGAACTGAGCATGCCTGTGCGGATGACCGGAGCGTCCCCCTCAGAGCGGATCCTCTCGCCCACACCCTCGAACTCGTTGGCAAGGATCGTGGTATTGGCGGCGTCGCGCAGGTGGATCGCCAGCTCGTCGCGATGGAAGCGATTTTCAGTAATTAGCGTGTCGATCGCGCCCTTGTAGTTGGCCTTCGCCCAGGGCGACGCCCGGATCCCAGGGTCCTCATCGCTCCACAGATGCACGCCCGCGGCGTTCTCTGTGAAGACGTTATTGCGGATCGTGTTCTGCGCCCCGTGCTCGATGTTGATCCCCCCACGCTCGAGCCCATACCCGGCGTGCCCGTTGCCGGTGAAGCTGTTGTCTGCGATCAGCGTGTCCTGGCTGTATCCGCCCCAGATGCCGCAGATCGCGTTGGACTCGAAGATGTTCTCGAAGACGCGGTTTCCAAAGCTGAACGTGAGTTCGAGCCCATGGGCGGCGGCGTGGGACAGGTCGTTCTTGACGAACAGGTTGTCGTTGTTGCCCAGGCGCGTGTGATTCTCCGTGTCGCCGCCCTCGCCCAGGGCCTCGCGCCCGGCGAACGCGAAGATCCCATCGCCAGAGTGCGTGCATGAGTTCTCGGCGATCACGTTATTGGAGCATTGCTCGAACATGAGGATGCCCGCCGAGTCCTGCCCACGGTTGTACACGCCGTGGCTGTAACCCCGGATGCAGAAGTCAAAGGCGTTGCGGCTGACGGTGTTGCCGCTGGATCGCCACATCGCCAGGCCCCAGCCCGACAGGAAGCTCATGTCGCAGTCGTAGATGCGCGAATCGGTGACCCGGTCGAGGATGATGCCGTTCTGACGCCTGCGCGCGTACGCACCGTCGATCGTCACATTCGCGGAGTTCTCGATGCAGATGCCCGCGCCGTAGCGCTCACGCCACTGGTGCTCATCGTTCTCGTGTGGCCAGAGCCAGTCCGCCGAGTCCTCGCCGTCTGGCGTCGAGCCCAGGCGCATGGCATAGCCGCCGGCGACGTCGCAGTCTTTGAGCGTGAGCCCGTCGCAGTTGGTCGCGAGGATGCCGACCTTGAAGCGGTGGCTGTGGATATTGATGAGCGTGACGTTCTGCACGTTGTCCAGACGCCAGCCGATGCCGCCAATCGTCTCCCAGGGCGTCCCCAGTGGCACCTGGATCAGCTCGCCCTGGCGATCGATCCCCTCGATCGTGATGTTGGACGCCGTGACGTGGACCACGCCGTTGCCATCGGTGTCTTCGATGAACACACCCTTGGGCACCACGACCCGGCACGAGCGATCGATGACGACGTTGTCGCGGTCGATGGTGATCGTGGGAAGCTCGGGCTGGACGCCCACCAGTGCGACGGCGAGGATTGATGCGATGGTCATGTCGGAATCGTACCGGCTTTGGCCGAGACGGTTACGACTACGAGCCCGAAGCGCGAGCGAGGTGGGGGCATTCGTAGCCTCCTCGCTCGTGCTTCGGGCTCGTAGTACGCCCTATTGCCCTGCCCTGCCCGCAGGCCTGCGAGCCGATCCCTCGCGCTCGCTGAGCTTGTCACCCAGTTCCTCGCGCATCGCCTCTGCCATCTCAAGCAATCGCTCGACGACCTCGGGCCGATCCGCCGCGAGGTCGTTCGTCTCGCCGATATCCGCCTCAAGGTCGTAGAGTTCGAGCCCGGCTTTGACCGAGTGATCGTACTTACCCGGGCTGCCATCCGCTCCCAGCTCCCGCCCGATCATCGAGCGATAGCCGTGCGGAAAATGCAGCTTCCAGCGACCGGATCGCATCGCCTCCAGGTGGTTGTTGTGGTAGTAGAAGAACAGGGCCTCGTGGGCTTGTTTATCGGGACGCCCGACGATGTGCGCCCACACGTCCTTGCCGTCGATCTTCCGCTCGGGCAGGTCGGCACCGATCAGCCCCGCGACCGTCGGCAGGATATCGATCGTCATCAGCGGTTCTGAGACCTCGGATCCCGGCGCAATCGTGCCCGTCCAGCGCATGATGCACGGCACACGCACGCCGCCGTCGAACGTCGTGCCCTTGCCCTCGCGCAGCGGCAGAGCGCTACCCGCGTGGTTGCCGTAGCTCAGCCAGGGGCCATTGTCGCTCGCGAAGATCACCAGTGTGTCCTCTTCAAGCCCGTACCGATCGATCGTGGCGAGGATCTGTCCCACCGACCAGTCGATCTCCTGGACCACGTCGCCGTAGGTCCCCTGCTCGCTCGAACCCTCGAACGCGGGCGACGTGAACAGCGGCACGTGCGGCATCGGATGGGCGACGTAGAGAAAGAACGGAACGTCCCGGTTGCGACCGATGAAATCGATCGCCCGCAGCGTCATGTCGCGGGTGAATCGCGTCTGATCCTCGGGCGTCACCTCGGCGTCCACGATCTTCTCGCCCTCGATCATCGGCAGATCCGGATACCCCTCCTTGCGACGCTTCACGGGGTCGTCGAAATGAGCCAGGCTCGGATGCCAGGGCCACATGTCGTTGGAATACGGCGTGCCGTAGTACTCATCGAACCCGTGGCGCGTGGGCAGAAACTCGGGCAGGTGCCCGAGATGCCACTTGCCGAACGCCGCGGTCGCATAGCCGACGCTCTTGCAGACCTCGGCGAGCGTGGTCTCCTCGCTATTGATGCCGTGCTTGGCGTTGGGTCCCAGTGCCCCCGAGATGCCGACGCGGTTGGCGTAACAGCCGGTCAAGAGCGAGGCACGCGACGCCGAGCAAACCGGTTGCGAGACGTAGAAATCGGTGAAGCGCACGCCCTGCTGGGCCATCGAATCGAGGTTGGGCGTCTGGAATCCCTGTGCGCCGTAGCAGCCGACGTCGGCGTAGCCCATATCGTCGACGAATATGATGACGATGTTGGGCGGTCGAGCGTTTGCGACAGAGGCGAGCGTGAGAACGACGAGCAGGCAGATTCGCATGGCACCAGCGTACCAAGTCGCGCCCAAAGGAGGCCCATGCGCGAGCTTGGGCTCTTCTTGATGGCATATGCTCGCCGAAAAACAAGCCCAGGCTCGCGCCAGGGCCTCCAATCATTCAACCTCGATAGATCGACCTACGCCGGCGACTCGCCAGTCTTCTGAGCGGGGGGCGGCGTCACGGTTTCGCTCTGGGTCTGGGGCTGCTGGAAGCTGACCCGCTCGTCCTCGCCGGCGGCGGTCAGGGGCGGGCGGGCGGTCTCGCTCTTGGGCGCGGGGACGCTGGACCCGCTCTCGATGTCGTCCTCGATGCCCTTGATGCCCTTCTTGAACTCGACGATGCCCTTGCCAAGCGATCTGCCGACCTCGGGCAGGCGCTTGCCGAACAGCAACAGGGCGATGACCAGGAGCGCAACCATCTCCCAAGGCCCGAGGTTCGGGAAGACAAAGGCGAGCGTGGATGCGCCGTCGGTCACTGTCATCCCCTAAGTATACCGGCCTGGAGGGTGGTGGGGCGCGTCGAATCGCCCCAACGCCCACACGACCGCAATCCCCGGCTTGCCCTCGCCTGACGCCATCGGGCGGGGGTTCTCGGACGCCCGAATACGCCACCTGTGAGCGTGCGTCGATGCCCCTACCCTCTCCATCAGGAGACATTGGATGGACATCAACCAGCGGATCGCCCAGTTCGAGAACATGTGCCGGGAAGATCCAGACAACGACATGGCCCACTTCTCGCTGGGCGGGGCGTTCAACCAGGCCGGGCGCTTCGACGAATCGGCGGTGAGCTACCAGAAGTGCATCGAACTCAACCCCGCGATGAGCAAGGCCTACCAGCTCGCCGGTGCTGCTCTGATGGCCTGCGGGCAGACCAATGAGGCCGCCGAGCTTCTTAGGACCGGCTATGTCGAGGCGTCCAATAGAGGCGACCTGATGCCCAGGAACGCGATCGGCGAGCTACTCGAACAGCTCGGCGAGGACATCCCCCAGGTCGAACCCAAGACCCCGGAGGAGGTCCACGGCGAGGGCGCGTTCGTCTGCCAGCGCTCGGGGAGAGCGGGCAACCAGCTGACCCGCCCGCCGTTTCGCGGCCCCATCGGTGAGTGGATCCAGCAGAACATTTCCAAGGAGACCTTCGACGCCTGGGTTGCCCAGGGCACCAAGGTCATCAACGAGCTGCGTCTGGACCTCTCGCGTGAGGAGGACGCGGAGATGTACGACCGCAACATGCGCGAGTATCTCGGCATCGACGAGGCCCTGTACGCGGAGCTGACGCGATGAAGCGGTCTTTCGGAGCCGCAGGCGTAAGCACGCGGACCCTTTTCGCCGCCTCCCTGGCCATCCTCGCGATCTGCGCAACCGCCTGCGTCGAGCAATCCCGCGAGAAGAAGAAGTTCGGCAGGACGTTCGAGTCCTCGCGCATCGGCGCCTCCATGCCCTTCAACTACGCGCCCTTGCCCGAGGGGCGATGGGTCGATACATCGACCGAGATGAAGATGAACACCGCGCCAGATCTCTCGGGCATCAAGCCCCGCCGATAGCCCGGTCGAGCATCAGCCGACCAGCCCCCGGCGCCGCAGCGATCCGAGGACCAGTTCCTCTATTTGCATGTCCGTCGTCACGAGCGTGTGATCGATCTCGCGTGCCCGGCAGGCACGCTCCAGCCGGCCCACGAAGCTCGCGAGCCGCTGGCGGTACCGCTTGAGAAGAGCCTTGGACACGGTCACCTCGGCGGCGTGCCCGCTCTCGGCGTCCAGCAGGCGCAGATCGCCCAGCATCTCTCCGCCCTCACGCCCGGGGTCGCGCTCATCGGGGGTCAGCACCTGGACGCAGTATGTGTCGAAGCCCCCCCCACCGACGTTGCCCGCGAGGTAGTTCAAGCCCGGCAGGTGTCCCTCGCGGAACAGAAAATCGCTGACCAGCACCAGCACGCCCTTGCCGGCGCGGGCCATCGCCAGGCGTCGGCAGATATCGTTGAAGTCGGGCGCAGGTCGCGCCTCGACGCGAGCACCGCTGTCTCTCAAGGATTCTCCAAGAAAGCTCGCCAGGCGCTGGGCGTTTCGCCTGCCTCGCATGGGTGCGAGCGTGCGCAGGGGACCATCAAAGTCCTCCCAGCGCCCGCCGAAGACCGACGCGAGCACGCGGTTGTGGTTCACGAGCCCGATATATCCGATGGCCATCGCCAGGCGTGCCGCAAAGAGCCGCTTGCTGGGCTCGCCGACATCCATCGACGCGCTGGCATCGATCACAACGTGGACCGACAGGTCTTCTTCCTCGCGAAAGAGCTTGAGGAAGAACTTCTCGCTGCGGGCGTAGACGTTCCAGTCGATATGGCGAAGATCGTCGCCGGCGACATAGGGACGAAAGTCGTCGAACTCGACGCCCTGGCCCCGGCGTTTGCTGCGGCGCTCGCCCGGGAGCTTGCCGGCGAACATTTTTCGGCTGAGCACGTCTAACCGGTCCAGCGCGTTCAGCAGCTCGGGAGTGAGCAGTTCCTCGGTGCGTGTGATGGATTCTGCCATGGACTCTCGACGAAAGACCGAACCGCCGCGGGCCGACTCGCGGATCGACCGATGGTAGAGTACCTGTGAAGGGAGTCGAACCATGAAACTCATGCCCCGAGGCCTCCACGCCACCATGATGGGTGCTCTGGTCCTCTCGATCGTCTCGGTGACCGCCCCCATTGCGCTCGCCCAGGACGAGCCGGCGTCGGCGACCGAGGTCCAGCTTCGCCGAGAGATCGCGACCCTCCGCGATCGCCTGGCCAGCGCCGAGGAACGGATCCGGAGCCTCGAGAGCGAGCGGGACGAGGTGCTCAAGCAGCTCGCCCAAGCCCGCGCGGCGGCGGCCTCGGGTTCCTCCGGCGGCGCTGGAACCGTCCCCGACGCCGGGCCGCAGGAGCCGCGGGCACCGGTTCCAGAGGACCCATTCGCATCGCCGGCGTCCATGCTGGTTGAACTCCGCGCCAGGTACGAAGCAGAGTTTTCGAGCCTGCCGCACGACACCGACCCGGCGATCGAAGATTACCAGGAGGACGTGCGGGTCTGGTGCAGGGCTGGGGTCCGCGATCTGCGAGACCGGCGTCAGTGGCTCGTCACGGTCAGCGACGTGAAGGCCCGCGACAACGATCGACGCCGGTTCGATGCGACCATCCGCGTGATCGACGAGGCCAGCGGCCTGCCCATCGGCGAGCCGCTCAAGACGACCATCGACACCTCCACCGCCCGCAAGATCGAGGCCGGCAAGGATCGCTTCGCCTACTGGCGAGCCACCGTCATCGTCTCGGCCTCTCCGACGTTCAACCAGATACGCCCGGACGCCGGCGTCTTCGAGCATCCGCCGTTCGTGGGTCGATACTGCGACTTCGGGGTGCAGCTCGACTGGCGGATGTTCCAGGGAGTTCGCGCCGAGGTCATCGAGAAGAACAAGGCTCCCGCGCCGCCGAAGAGCCCCTCACGGCGTTGATTCCCTGGGCTGTCGCAGCAAACGATCGGTCTCGATATCTCCGTCGCGCAATCGCACGATCCGCTCGCAGCGCTCGGCGATGGCGTCGTCGTGGGTAATCATGATGATCGTCATCCCTTGGTCGTGCAGCGACTGGAAGAGCTGGAGGATCGAATCGCCGGTCTGGGAATCCAGGTTGCCCGTCGGCTCGTCGGCCATGAGCACCAGCGGATCGACGACCAGGGCCCGCGCGATCGCGGCTCGCTGCTGCTGCCCGCCGGAAAGCTCGCTCGGGCGGTGCCCCAGGCGATCGCCCAGGCCGACCAGATCCAGCGCGCGCAAGGCTCGCTCGCGACGATCGTGCCTGGATACCCCCTGATAGAACAGGGGCACCTCGACGTTCTCCTCGACCTTGAGCTGGGGGATCAGGTTGAATGCCTGGAAGATAAACCCGATCGTCCTGCCGCGAAACTGGCTGAGCGACTCGTCGTCCATCGAGTTGATGTCCTTGCCGCCCAGCAGATACTGCCCGCCGGTCGGACGATCCAGACACCCCAGGATATTGAGCAGCGTGCTCTTGCCCGAGCCGCTGGCGCCCATGATCGCGACACTCTCGCCCGAGCGGATCGTCAGATCGATCCCGCGCAGCGCCTCGACCATCACCGAGCCGTCGGGCTTGTAGTACACCTTGCGGATCGCGCGCAGCTCGGCCACCGGGTCGGCGGCGTTCGATGCGGGGGCCTTGGTGCGAGCGTCTGTCATCAGGGTCGTCATGTTACGCCCATGTACCCCCGCCGCAGTCCATGGTGGCGGTCGAATCCGTGATCGGCGTGGATTGTGCCCCGTCACCGACCGAGCACGTCGCCGTCACGCGAGATGCCCAGACTATGACCCCCAGGCGTGTCAGGCGGAGTTCGCCCAGCGTCTTAGGGCGACGAGCGTTGCCGCGTCCGCCCTATTCCCCCGATTCCAGTTGCAAGCCCGCGATCGCCGTCAGCGGGTCCGGCGCGATCTGGAACAGCTTGTCCAGGCCCGTCACCCGGATAACGCTCATGACCTCCGGCCTCACCGAGCACAGCCGCAAGCTCCGCTCGTGGCCCGTGAGCACCTTGCGCAGCTTGAGGAGCTGCGCGAGATTCGAGCTGTTCACATACGACACGTTCTGGAAGTTGAGCACCACGTGCGGATGGGCCGGCTCGGCGTCCAGGCGCTCCAGCAGGCGCGCCAGCTCATCAGACAGCGCCGGCTCGTCCGCGAGCACCGCCACAACGATCTGATCCGACCAGTCCACGGGCATCACGAGTCCCCATCGGTCTCCGGCTTGGTCTCCGCGCCGTCAGCCGTCCGGTCCGTTGATTCGTTCATCGGTCCACTCGTTCCATCATCGCTCGCGCCATCCGTCGATTCATCATCGCCGCCCGGCACGACCGCCGCGGCGACGACCAGATCCTCGCCACGCACGCGGACCACCCGAACGCCCTGGGTCCCGCGTCCATACTGGCTGATGGATTTGGCCGGGATGCGAACGAGCTGCCCGCCGCGAGTCACCACGACAACATCCTCGCCGTCATGCACGCCCAGCGCAGACACGCTCCGCCCATTGCGAGCGGTGGTTCTGATGTCGACCCGCCCCTTGCCGCCGCGCGACTGGCTGCGGGGCTTGCCCTCTTCGGGAATGACGCGATACTCGTCGACCCCCGTGCGCTTGCCGAAACCGTTCTGGGTGATGGTCAGCAGGCTCAGCGCCGGATCCCGCGTCACCAGGTCGCCGTCATCGTCGGGGTCCATCGGCACACAAATCGTCCCGATGACCTCGTCGTCCTCGCCCAGCGAGATCCCCCGCACACCCGCGGCCGGTCGTCCCATCAGCCTCGCATCGGACTCGTTGAACCGGATCGCCTGGCCCTTGGCGGTGACGAGCAGGACGTCGTCGCTGCCGCCGGTCACCATCACGTCCAGAAGCGAATCATCGTCCTTGAGCCCGACGGCGATCAGACCCGAGCGGTTGACGTTGCGGTAGTCCTTGAGGGCCGTGCGCTTGACGATGCCCCCGCGCGAGACGAACGTGAGAAACTGGCTCGAGGCCTCGAAGTCGTGGATCGTCTGGTAGGCGACCGTCCGCTCGCCCTTGCGCAGCTCGAGCAGGTTGACAAACGCACGCCCGCGCGCGGTCCTGCTGAACTCCGGGATCTCGTAGACCTTGAGCTTGAAGACTCGCCCGGTGTCTGTAAAACACATCAGGTGATCGTGCGTGCTGGCGACGAAGACACGTTCGATGAAGTCGCCGTCCTTGGTGTCGCCCGCGCGGATGCCCTTGCCCCCGCGACCCTGGGAGCGGTAGGTCTCCAGATCGACGCGTTTTACATAACCCAGATGGCTGATCGTGACCGCGACGTCGCGCTCCTGGATCAGCGCCTCGATCTCGATGTCGCCCACGCCCTCCTCGATCCGCGTCAGCCTCGGTGAGCCGTAGCGAGCCTTCATCTCCTCGCAATCCTCAACGATCATGTCCAGCACCCGCTGCTGGTCGCCCAGGATGAGCTCGTAGCCCTCGATCTCCTCGACCAACACCGCGTAGTCCGCGACCAGCCGCTCGATCTCGAGCCCGACGAGTTGGATCAGACGCATCGCGCCGATCGCGTCGGCCTGGGCACGGGTCAGCAGATTCCCGCCGTCGGCGTCGCCCGCTCTCGCCTGATCGAGCAATCGCTGGGGGATCTTCGATGCGTGCTCGTGGTCCGAAGCGATCTGAAACCGCTTCTCCATCAGGCGCTCGATCGCCTGCGGGCGGCTGCGGCTGGAGCGGATGAGCCGGATCACCTCGTCGATGTCGCACACCGCGAAGATGAGCCCCTCGAGCAGGTGGGCCTTCTTCTTGGCCTCGCGCAAGAGGTGCATCGTCCGCCGACGGATCACCTCGACGCGATGCTCGATGTACAGATCGATCATCTCGCGAAGCCCGAGCGTCTTGGGCTGACGCTTGACCAGGGCGATATTGATCATGCTGAACGTCTGCTGCAGGGGCGTGCTCTGGTAGAGCTGATTCTCCACGACGCCCTCGTCGGCGTCCCGCTTCAGCTCCACCACCACCCGCGTCTGCGCCTGACGCCCGCTCTCGTTGCGCACATCAGAAACGCCCTTGATCCGCTCGTCCTTGACCGCGTCGACGATCTTCTCCACCAGCGTGTTCTGCATCAGCGAGTACGGAATCTGGTCGATCACGATCTGCTTGCGCCCGGTCTTGGTCACCTCGACGTGGCATACGCCGCGAACGGGCACCCGCCCGCGCCCGCTGATGTACGCGTTCACTATCCCCGCGCGTCCGAGGATTATGCCCCCGGTCGGAAAGTCAGGTCCCTTGATCCCCCGCCGGATAACCTCGCCAGATTCGTCCAGCTCGTCGGTCATCAGGTCCATCAGCGATATCTCGGGGGTCCGCACCACCCGCACGATCGAGTCCAGCACCTCGCTCGGATTGTGCGGCGGCAGGCTCGTCGCCATCCCCACCGCGATCCCCATCCCGCCGTTAATCAGCAGGTTGGGAAACTTGCCCGGCAGAACCGTCGGCTCGGTCAAGCGATCGTCGTAGTTGGGCACATAATCGACCGTGCCGAGCTTGAGATCGTCCAGCAGGTCCACCGCGGCGTGGGTGAGCCTCGCCTCGGTATACCGCATCGCCGCCGGGGGATCGCCCTCGATCGACCCGAAGTTGCCCTGTGGATTGACCAGCGGCACGCGCATCTTCCACTTCTGGGCCATGTTGACCAGGGTGGGATAGATCACGCCCTCGCCGTGGGGGTGGTAGTTGCCCGAAGTGTCGCCGCAGATCTTGGCGCACTTGAGCGGCTTGCGTCCGGGCCTGAGGTTGAGGTCGTTGAAGGCGACGAGGATGCGTCGCTGGCTGGGCTTGAGCCCGTCGCGGACATCGGGCAGGGCCCGGTCCATGATCGTGCTCATCGCGTAGGTCAGGTAGCTGTCCTGGAGCTCGCGCTCGATCTCCAGATCAATGATGCGCCCGCCCGGACCGATCGACTCTGGTCCGGTGTCGGGGCTTGTCTCATCGGCCATAAAACGGGGCTCCCATCGCGCCGAAGAGTCACTCCCAGCGCGGGTCTTTCGACGCCCTGATTATAGTCGCAAACCCCTCACCACGCCGGCATTGAGAGGCCCTTGCCGCCCTATCGCTTGGCGATCCGATCGAGGCTCTCCAGGCTCTCACAGACGGTCAAGAGGGCCATCGCGCAGGCATTGGGGCTGATCCTGTGGTCCCACAGCGCCGACCGGACACCCCACTTGGCACGCCCAGGGTTTGGCATCAACATCCCCGACGACTCATCGACGCACAACTGACGCACGAATCGCAGCGATCGCACGAGCGAGGATACCTCCTTGGCCACCTCCGCAGGCTCGGTCAGCCGCTCATCGCCCAGCATCGTCGCGATGAACGCCAGCGGGCGCACGGTCTGCCACGTCGGCAGCGGGTTCTTGGCACGCGTGAAGACGATCCCTCCGATGAGGTCGGCCGCCTCGCTGCCGGTGTCTGCGAACTGGAGCTGGTGCGCCCAGACCAGCTCGCGCATCTGGCGGAGCCCCACTGCCGCCGGTACCCGCCCGTCGGCCAACGCCAGTTCCGCCCACCCCAGCCACGGCATCTGCCCGGTCAGTCGCTCGGGGGGCGTCTCTCTGAAGGCCATCCGGACAAACGCGCGAGCGCCCTCGAGCGACTCGCCGTCGCGGAGCCCGCGGACCACGAGTGCATGGGCAACCAGCCCGCGGATCGCCGGCGGCACAAGATCGGGCCTCTCCAGCGCAATATCCAGCGTCGCCCCCGCGTCATCCAGCATCGCCCGGATCCGCGCATCCTGCGCGTCGCCGACGCCGAGACCGTCGGCGAGCACGACCAGAGCCGCGACCGTCGCGTCACCGGCAAGCGGATTGACCCTGTGCTGGTCCCCCAGATACAACAAGAGCTCGTTGCTCAGCTCGTCGGCGAGCGCCGCCCGCCCGCGCTCGCCCCAGCCGCTCCTGGCGTAGCGTCCCAGGGAATAGCTCACGAGCGCCAGTTGGCGCGCGCTGGCGAGAGCAGGTTCGTAGTCGTCGTTTGTCGGGTTGTAGGTGCCGCGAAGACCGACCCCGATGATCTCGCTGGTCCGCAGGCGGTAGAGATACCCGGCCAGCCCATCGCCCATCTCGCGCAGAGTTCGCGTGTTCACCTCGCCGGTCGGAATGATCCGACCGCCCCGCTTCAAGAACACCGGCTGGGAGTTCGCATCGTGCTGGGCAAGATGCGTGACGCCGAATCGATAGAAGACAAAGCCATCATCCGCGAGTTCCTGGACTGGTCGCAGCCCGCCCGCGGCGTTGTCGCCCAGCCTGCCGACCAGCGACCGGTACGCCCAGCCCGGCGAGGTCCGACGCAGCAGCATTGTCGACGGAAACGTCACATCCAGGCGCGTGCCCAGGCGGACCGCCACGCCCTCGATCCCCGGCGAGATCTCCAGGGTCGCGTCGCCCAGGGTGTCCGGGCGAAACGGCGTCAACTGGTGGGCCAGCTCCAGGCTCAGCGTGACCCGGGTGCCGAGCGCCATCATCCGCTCTTGCAGCCTCGCGTCCTCGGGAACACCCAGGCCCCGCTGGGCGTCGCGCATCGCTCGGGTGAGCGCCTCGCGGATGCACGCGCCTGGGCTCGTGCTGGAGCCCCGTCCGAGGATCATCCCCGAGCCTCGCAGGAGCACCGCCGCCGCCGGCACACCGGGCACATCGCCCACGCCCGACGCGTCCCAATCCGCCAGCGCTTGGCGCGATGCCTGAAAGACCTCGATGGCCCTCGCGGGAGTGATGCCTTGCTGTGCGACCGCCTGCGAGAGGGTGTGAGGTCCGAGAACGAGCACCACGAGTGCGCCGAGTGTTGATTTTCGCACGCATCGCGCGCTGATTTCTCCCAACAGTCTTACACCGGCGCTCACTTTCTGGTACCATGGCAATCGCCGCGGAGAGGCCCTGAGGGGCGATCCGGGGCGCCTGAGATTCAAGGAAGATCTTCGGCACGGGTTTTGAATGGAGTCTTGCGAAAGCTCCAGACAGGACCGTGCGATGTCAAGAATCCTTCTCGTTACCACCCACCAGCGCAAAGTCGCCATTCTCTGCCTCCTGAGCTTCCTCGCCCTCTGCTAATAGGGGTACTTGGCGGCGGACCACTCCGCGAGCTATTCGGACCTGATCGGCGCGGGTTCGCGCAGGACCTCAACCCATGGTATCGAAAGAAAAACACCCCGCCTGAGTGGGCGGGGCGTCGCTTGAGCGCGTGTGCTGGTGAGAATCAGAGAGAGATCTTGTCGGTGCCGAGCGAGCCGTGGTCGCCCATGCCGCCCGAGCTCGGGCCGACATCCGGCCCGCGCGAGCCGCCGGTGTCCGAGTCGTCGCCCTCCATGCCGGTCGAGTCGCCCCACTGGGCCCGCTTGAGGCTGAGGCCGATCTTGCGGTCGGCGATATCCACCCGCAGGATCTTGACGTCGATCTCCTCGCCGGGCTTGACGACCTCCTGGGGATTCTCGACCTTGTGGTCGGCGAGCTCTGAGATATGCAGCAGGCCCTCGAGATCGCCCTCGAGCTCGACGAACACGCCGAAGTTGGTGATCTTGGTGACCGCGCCGCGGACGACCATGCCCGGCTTGTAGGCATCGGGGATGGCGTGCAGCCAGGGATCCTCTGTGAGCTGCTTCATCCCGAGGCTGATGCGCTGCTTCTCCTGGTCGACCTCGAGGATGACGCACTCGACCTCGTCGCCCTTCTTGACCATCTCGTTGGGATGGGTGATCTTCTTGGTCCATGACATGTCCGAGATATGCAGCAGCCCGTCGATGCCGGGCTCGATCTCCACGAACGCGCCGTAGTTTGCGAGGTTGCGGACCGCGCCCTCGATGACGGTGCCCGGGGGGTACCGCTCGCTGACGAGTTCCCACGGGTTGACCTCGACCTGCTTCATGCCGAGGCTGATCTCGTTCTTGTTCTTGTCGATGTCCAGGACGACGACCTCGACCTCCTCGCCCGCGCTGACCACCTCGGAGGGGTGGTTGATGCGCCTGGTCCAGGACATCTCGGAGATGTGCACCAGGCCCTCGATGCCCTCTTCGAGCTTGATGAAGGCACCGTAGGACATGAGGCTGACGACCTCTCCCTTGATCCGCGCCCCGACCGGGTAGCGGGCCTCGATCTCATCCCACGGGCTCGCCTCGAGCTGCTTGAGGCCCAGCGCGATCTTCTCCTTGTCGCGGTTGATATCCAGGACCCTGACCTTGATCCGCTGGTCGATCTTGACAACTTCTGAGGGGTGGTTGACCCGTCCCCAGGACATGTCGGTGATATGCAGCAGGCCGTCGATGCCACCGAGATCGACGAACGCGCCGAAGTCGGCGATGTTCTTGACCGTACCCTCGACCGTCTGGCCCTCCTCGAGCGTGGACAGCAGGCGGATCTTGGCCTCCTCGCGCTCGGACTCGATGAGCCGGCGTCGGCTGATGACGATGTTGCGGCGTTCCTCGTCGATCTTGAGGATCTGTGCCCGGATCTTGCGACCGATGAACTCGCCGATGTCGCTGGGACGCCGGATGTCCACTTGGCTGGCGGGCAGGAAGACCGGCACGCCGATATCGACCAGCAGGCCGCCCTTGATCTTGCGCATCACCGTGCCGTCGACCACGTCGTCCTCGTTGGTGGTGTCGATGATCCTCTGCCAGTTGATGATCCGCAGGGCCTTGCGATGGCTGAGTTGCACGAGCCCGCTGTCACCCTCGATCTCCTCCAGCAGCACGTCGACCGAGTCGCCGATGCCACAGGGCTGCCCGGACTCTTTGAACTCCTGCTTGGGGACCAGGCCCTCTGACTTGAGCCCGACCTCGACGACCGCGTCGTCGCCGGCAAAGCCCATCACCCGACCCTTGAGCAGCTTGCCCGGGGCGACCTCTTGGATCTCGTCGGTCAGCAGGGCGTCCATCTCGCCCGCCGCGACCTCGTCCCCGAACGCCTCGGCGATCATCGCCTGGGCCTCGGCGTCATCGAGACCCAGAGAGGCGATCAGTGTTTCGTCAACCATGTATGTTCCTTCGTTCGCGTCGGCCGACTCGCCAGGCCGGGGTCGGCAGGCGGCTGACACGTTCCTCGCCCCCGCGTCGCGCGGGGTGGACCCATTGTCGGGCGGTAAGAAACTCGTCCCCGAGCGCCACGCGGACCACCCACATGCAACGCTCCCGGCGGGGATTCTGAGACCTCCACGATAGCCCGTCGCCCCGCCCGCGAACAGGGTTTCGCCCGAACAAATCGCCCAATGGCCCAATCGGGCTCTCTGCGATCCTGCCCGCTCAGGCGTCGGCGGGCGAGGGGCCATCCTCGATCTGCTGGAGGATTTCGACCAGCCGGCGATCGAACGCCCCCCGGGCCATCGCCCGGTCGGCGCCAGCCTCAGCGGCCTGATGGAGCAGATCCTCGCGAACATGGGGCGCGAAGCAGACGATCTGGATCGTTGCCCCCGACTCGTGAGCCCGGGCGGCCCGGACCATCTCGATCCCGCGCTGCTCGGTCTCCAGATCCACGATGAGCCCCTGGACGCCGCCCTCAACGAGGCGCTCGGCGAGCGTCCGGGTTTCTCGGACGGGCCTGCATGGGATTCCGACCGCCTCGGCGGTCCGCTTGATCCGCGTGGCCCAGACAAGATCGTTGGCGAAGTAGAGAATCATGGTTGCCTCCGGGCCTAGCATATTGGCCACATTCCGCGCGTGCGGACTGGAGGATGGCCTTTCAAACTTCTGGGATCGTTTCTGTGTGTGTGAGGTGGTAAGAGTGCTGGTTCCGTGCGCGCGCCGAGCCCGGTTCGCGATGGTCCAGACCGCACCGCCCACGACCAGGTGAGCACAACGATGAGCACCGCGACAACGAATGAGTCTACCACGTCCCGTGTCCCCGGCGTGCGCTGGGACCCGGTCTTCGACGAGCTGGGGTTCCCCGAGGATCCCGACAACCTCTACACCCAGACGGTCGCGACGATGCTCGAGAGCGCAGAGACGGTCGCGCTGCCCCACCGGATCAAGATCATCCTCGCCCAGCCCAAGAACGAGTACATGGTGCACTTCCCCGTCCGCATGGACGACGGGCACCACCGCCTGTTCAAGGGCTACCGCGTCCAGCACAACAACGCGCTCGGCCCGTACAAGGGCGGCCTGCGATTCCACCCGGACATCCACCTCGACGACATCAAGAGCCTCGCGCTCATGATGACAATCAAGACCTCGCTGGTGCGCCTGCCGCTGGGTGGCGGCAAGGGCGGGGTCAAGTGCGACCCGCGGGCGTTGAGCGAGGGCGAACTCCAGCGCGTCGCACGACGGTTCACGACCGCAATCCTCAACGACATCGGGCCCGACTACGACATCCCCGCTCCCGACGTCGGAACCAACGCCCAGGTCATGGCCTGGATCGCAGACACCTATCAGATGTCCACCAACAACCGCACCAGCACCGAGGCCATGCGCGTGGTCACCGGCAAGCCCGTCGAGATCGGCGGCTCGTTGGGGCGCAACAAGGCCACCGGCCAGGGCGTCGTGGACACGCTGGTCGAGATGCTGCCGGCGCTGGATATGCCCATGAGCGACCTGCGCGTCAGCGTCCAGGGCTGGGGCAACGTGGGCTCCTGGGCCGGGCGGATCCTCGAGAAGAAGGGCGCCAAGATCGTCGCGATCATGGACCACACCGCGGTGCTCTTCAACGACAACGGCTTCGACTGCGACGCGCTCACCGAGTATTGCACCGAGCACGGCGGGATCGCGGGGTTCGAGACCCAACGCCGCCCCAGCGGCTCGGGCAACAACCCCGGGCTTGGCGGCGAGGTCATCAGCCTCGATGACTTCTATAGGACCCCCGTCGACATCTTCATCCCCGCCGCCCTCGAACAGATGGTCAAGGGACGCGAGGCCGAGATCATCCAGTGCAAGGTCATCATCGAGGGGGCCAACGGCCCGGTCACCCCGGATGCCGACGACGTCCTCGAACGGCGCGGCATCCCGGTCATCCCCGACATCCTCGCCAACGCCGGCGGCGTCACCGTCTCGCACTTCGAGTGGGTGCAGAACAAGACCAACCACATGTGGACCGAGGAGTTCGTCGACGCCGAACTCAATCGACACATGGTCATGGCGGCAAGGCGAACGCTGCTCGCCAAGCAGAAGTATGGCGTTCCGCTGCGCATGGCCGCGTACTGCTCGGCGCTCGCGCACATCGGCGACGTGTACAAGGTCCGCGGGATCTTCCCCTGAGCACGGGTCGGCGTGCCTCGCCTGTGACCGATTCAGCTCCGGCGACAGGACCGGGACGACCCGCGATCATTTGAGCGGGTACATCTCTCGTATGCTCTGCTTGACGTCCAGCTTCTTGGCTTCGATCTCGGTCGTCGATGGCTTCAGACCGTGCTCGCGCATCACACGCCGAAGCTCGTCGCGATCGATCAGCACCGGCCCGCCCTCACCGATCAGCACGTTGATCGCCGGATAGCCCTGCGCCTCAGCCGCGGCGTCGTAGACCAGCACCGTCTCATCCCAGACCTTGGTGATGTCCGGCTCCTCGCGAGGCATCCAGGCGTAGCCCCGGGGCTCCTCATCGGTGGCATAGGGCGAGACGAGGTCTCGGGGATCATCCTTGCCCTGAGAAACCACATAATCGCCCAACTCGTCCATGGACTTGGGCAGTCGGAGCTCATGGTCGTCCGTGTAGAGCGAGTACGCACCGAAGATCTGTTGGATCTGGAGGTGGGAATCGACGACACCCTCACGCCGCTCGGCGGGCCTGCCGCCGCCACAGGCGCTCAGAATGAAGATGCACAACAGGGCCGCCGACACGCTTGGGATTCTCATGGGCAGAGAATACCGTCCCGCCGGCCCACGCGCGGGTCTCGCTCGCAAGGGCATCATGGATAATCCTGCCTCACCGCCCGGATCAGCGCGTCGTTCACATGCACATGCGCCGGCTGGCTCACGATGAACCCGATCAGGCGGGCGACATCCTCGGGCTCCAACACCGGCCCGATCCGCTCCATGAACTCGCCGAAACTGTCGCGGTCATATCCGGCGGCCTCCTGAAACTCGCTCTTGACCACGCCGGGCTCAATCAGACTCACCCGCACGCCCTTGGGGCCCAGCTCGCGGCGCATGGCCTCGGCGAGCGAGTTCACCGCAAACTTGGTCGCCCCGTACATCGAGCTGAACGGCGAGATGTGGCGCCCCACGTTGGACCCAAGCACCACGATGTCCCTGGGCCTGCCAAGCCAGGAGTCATCCTCGGCGGGGTCTGGACCCGAGGCGACCATTCTCGCCGCCGCGCCACGCATCAGCAGGGCCGCGCCGAGCACGTTGGTCCGCAGCATCTCTTCCCACTGGCCCGGGTCGCTGGTCGTGACAGACCCGGCGAGGCCGCGCCCGGCATTGACCGCCACCAGGTCCGCTTCGTGCCCGAATCGCTCGCGAGCCGTGTCGAGCATGGCATCAACGACGCTCGCATCTGCCGCGTCACCGGCGACGATCGCCGCCCGGTCCGCGCCGATGTCATCGCGCAGTTCGAGGAGCCGATCCTCTCGCCGGGCGTTCACGACGACGCTGGCCCCGCGCATCGCCAGATCCAGAGCAACGGCCCGCCCGATCCCCGCGCTGGCCCCCGATACGACCGCAATCCGCCCGCTCAGTTCGCTGCTCATGCGCCGATGGTAGAGCACCGGGGAATGATTGAAACAGCGGGCGAGGGTCGAGCAGGCCGGCTCTCCCATCAACTCGTGGTCGTGCCGGCGTGCCTCGGCGCCTCTTCATCTCTCCATCTCTTCGTCTCTTCCCTTCCCCCTCTCTATCCTCCCCCCAGGTTCGGCGCTCACCGCTCCATCGCGGGCGGCATGCACAACGCGCTGCTGGAAGCCGAGTCGCTCGGGCTCGACACCGTCCAGGTCTTCACCAAGAACCAGCAGCAGTGGAAGGTCAAGCCGCTGGGCGACCGCGCGATCGCCGACTGGGTGATCCACCGCGACCGTCTGGGGTTTCACGATCGGATCGTCAGCCACGCCTCGTATCTCATCAACCTCGCGAGCCCCGACAGCGCGCTATGGAAGAAGTCGATCGACATGATGATCGTCGAGATCGAGCGCTGCGAGGCGCTGGGCATCCGCTATCTGGTCCATCATCCCGGCGCATACACGACCTCGACCGCCGACAAGGGCCTCTCGCGCATCGCCCGGGCCTACCAGAGGATCCTGTCGCGCACCGAGGGGTTCCGGACCATCTGCTGCCTCGAGAATACCGTCGGCTCCGGGTCCAACCTTGGGCGGACATTCGACGAACTCGCCGACCTGCGACATCGCATCCTCGATGCCTCGCCCCTGCCCGAGCGCGTCGGGTTTTGCCTGGATACCTGCCACGCCCACGCCGGGGGATACGACATGTCCACCAGGCCCGCCGGCGAGTTCGCGCTGGAGCTGTTCGATCGCCACTGCGGCCTCGAGAACCTCAGGGTCATGCACCTGAATGACTCGCTGGGAGAGCTCGGCTCCAGACGAGACCGCCACGCGCATATCGGCGAGGGCACCATCGCCAAGGGCACCTCCAAGAAAGATCTCTCGGCGTCCGGATTCGCCGCGGTCGTCAATCACCCCGCCCTGAGGGAGGTTCCCAAGATCCTCGAGACCCCCAAGGAGACGACCAGAGCCGGCACGCCGATGGACACGATCAACCTCCGGCGTCTCACCCGCCTGATCGAGTCGGAAAATCAACCGAACACGATCCCTCAAAACGCCCGATAGGTAGCCAGATCGAACCCAGGACCGTGGGACGGCGTTGGTATGGGCCGAGCGGGCGTTCAGGGAGGCGAAAGACACATGGATCGCAGCAGGGTCATTCTCAGGATATCAATGGCCCTGGCGGTGGGCAGCGTCGTGGGCGTTCTGAGCGCCTGTGCCGCCCCGGACCCCTACGCCGCCACCCGGGCCAAGCCGGTCGGCCCGCCCCGGCGCATCGGCACCAGCCAGGTCGAACGAGGACGGACCCTCGAGCGCGCCGGTGACATCGACGGCGCATTGAATATGTTCGAGCGGGCGATCGAGTTCAACCCCGAGCTGACGGTCGCCTATCTGGGCGCGGGGGATATCTACCGCAAGCGAGGCGACTTCAGAGCCGCAGAGCGTCACTACTCCCAGGCCGCCGTGATCGAGCCTCGCAACTTCGACGCCCAGTACTTTCATGGGCTCTCGCTGCAACTACTCAATCGCCTCGCCGAGGCGGTCCGGGCGTACCTGCGTGCTCTTGCGATCCGCCCCAACGACCTCAACCCGAATCTCAATATCGCCACCGCGTATCTCCAGTTGGAAGAGCCCCGCCAGGCGCTGGTCTACGGTGTGCGGGCCGTTCGCATCGACGGAGACAGCGGCCCGGCTCGCGCCAACCTCGGGGCGATCTACGCCGCGCTTGGACGATACGAGGCTGCCGTTGCCGAGTATCAACAGGCCGCCGAGTTGATGGAGCTGACCCCCGAGCTGCTCTTGAATCTCGCCGACAGCCTCTCGCGGACCGGACGCCACGACGAGGCGATCAACACGCTTGAGCAGGTCATCCGCACGAACCCCGGCGCGATCGCCTACGAGCGTCTCGGAGCCGCGGCGTTCCGGATGCGCGACTACGAGGCCGCCCAGGAGTCCTTCGAGCTCGCGATCGACTTCGACCAGAGGCACTACCCGGCGCTCAACGGGCTCGCGGTCTGCCGCCTCAACGCGTATGTCTGGTCGGGTGAGATCGACTCGGCGAGCCTGAACGAGGCTATCCGTCTGCTCCGCCGGAGCCTGCAGCTCGAGCCGAACCAGCCGCGGATCGTGGAACTGCTGAGACGGTACGGATAAGTCTGATTCGACGTTTGCACGCCGAGGATTGAACGCTCAGGCCGCCTTGCGCGCGTCATCGTTGCGGATGCCCGCCAGGTCGAACTCGGGGACCGTGAAGGTCAGTATTTCGTCGCCGTCCAGCGGCTTGGCGAAGAGATACCCCTGCCCCATGTCGCAATCGAGCGATTGCAGCACGATGACGTGGTCTGAGGTCTCGATGCCCTCGGCGATCGTTGTGATGCCCAGGCTGTGAGCGAGCTGCGAGATCGCGCTGGTGAGCGCCAGGAACTCGCGGCTGCTCTCGATCTCGGCGACGAACGCGCGGTCGATCTTGAGCACGTCGACGGGGAACTGATGGAGGCTGGCGAGCGATGAGTAGCCCGTGCCGAAGTCGTCGATCGCCAGCTTCACTCCAACATCCTTGAGTGAGTGCAGGACTCGCTTGGAGGCCTCGACGTCGCGCATGATCGCGCTCTCGGTCACCTCGATCAGCAGGCACTCGGGCGGGACTCCGGTCTCGCTCAAGACCTGGGATATCAACTCCGGCAACCCGGCGAGCATCAGCTGGCTTCGCGAGACGTTGACACTCACATAGCGGGGCGCTCGCTCGCCCATTTCCTCGCGCCACGAGGCGAACCGCCGGCACGCCTCCCAGAGCACCCACTCGCCGAGCACGGTGATGAACCCCGTGTCCTCGGCGATCGGGATGAACTCGACCGGGCCCACGACGCCCCTCTCGGGGTGGTCCCATCGGACCAGCGCCTCGCAGCCGCGCAGTTCCCCATCGGAGAGACAGATGATCGGCTGATAGACCAGACGCAACTCGCCGCGGTCGATCGAGCCGCGAAGATCGTGCTCGAGGTTGTGGCGATCGCGAATCCGATCGTGCATCGACGTATCGAAGATGACGTAGCACCCCTTGCCGGCGGCCTTGGCCTCGTACATCGCGATGTCGGCGTTTCGCAGCACCTCCTCGGCGGATTCCATGGGCGTATCGCTGGTCACGATGCCGATGCTGGCAGGGGAGTAGACCAGTTGCCTGCCCAGGCGGTGCGGCTCGTCGAGCATATCCAACAGACGCTGGGCGACGATCGTTGCGTCTTCGGCGGTGTCGAGCCCGTCGAGAAGGATGACGAACTCGTCGCCTCCCAGGCGTGCGGCGGTATGACCACGCGCCGTCTGGCTGAGTGAATCACTCACTCGCACAGCGCTGCGAAGCCGGTCGCCGATCCGCTGTAAGAGCTGGTCACCGGCACCATGCCCCAGGCTGTCGTTGACGACCTTGAAGCGGTCCAGATCGAGGAACAGCACGGCGTACCTGTACTCTGGATCCCCGCGCGAACGCTCCAACGCCTGCTCGAGGCGCTCCTGAAAGAGCGCTCGATTCGCGAGATTCGTCAGCTTGTCTGTTCTCGCCGCCGAACGCAGCTCGACCTCGGCCTCCTTAAGCTCGGTCACATCCTGCACCGTGCCCACCGTGCATAGCGCCGCACCGTTCCCGTCGTAGAACGTCTCACCCCGCTCGTGCACATACTTGACCCGCCCATCCGCCATGAGCAGACGGTGGTCGATCGAGTACGGCGTCCGGTTCTGCACCGATTCCTTGTAGGCCGCATCGACCGCCTCGCGGTCTTCTGGGTGGACCACGGCGAAGAAGGCCTCGTACGACGCCCCGAACTCGTCTTTCTCGATCTCGAAGATCTCGTAGATGATGTCCGACCATTCCAGACGGTCCGTTCGAAGGTCCAGCGACCAGGTTCCGATGCGGGCGATCCGCTGCGCCTCGCGGAGCTGGGCCTCGTTCTGGCGAACCCGTTCCTCGGCGATCTTGCGGTCGGTGATGTCCGTTCGGATCGACACGTACTTCTCGATGCGCCCCTTCCCGTCCTTGAACGGCGCAACAATGCTGTTGACCCAGTAGATCGATCCATCCTTGGCTCGGTTGCAGACCTCACCCCGCCACAACTCGCCCGCCGCGACGGTCTTCCACATCTGCACCCAGAAGCTCTTGGGGTGATAGCCGCTGTTGTGAACCCGATGGTCCTGCCCGATCAGCTCGTCACGCGAGTAACCGCTGATGCGACAGAACGTGTCGTTCACGTCGATGATCTTGCCCGATGGATCCGCGATCGAGACGAACGATTGCTCATCCACCGCCCGGCGCAAGTCTTGGGTTTCCAGGAGTGCAGACGCGGCGAGTTCTCTCGCGCGGATCAGCGTCTCCTCGGTTGCCACGCGATCGGTGATATCGCCGGTCACGCTGAGAATCTGGGAAGGCCCATCGGGATCGATCGGGTCGCCCAGAGCCACCGAGAACTGCTCCATCCATCGCCTCGTGCCGCGCAGCCCCACGATCTCGAACTCCTGGCGCACCTGTTCACCTGCGAGCGCCGCCGCGACGCCCTCTCGATAGAGATCGTGGTGCTCAGGAGCAACGAGTTCGAGCACGCTGCGCCCGCGCAGCTCATCAAAGCTGGACGCCTCGGTGAGGGCCAGGCCAGCCGGGTTCATCTCGATCAACTGGCAATCGCTATCGACGATCTTCACGCACTGAGGCATGGTTGCGAGGATGGTCCGCAGTCGAGTCTCTCGCTCGCGAAGCGACCCCTGCGAGAGGCGGAGCGGCTCGTTGGCATCTGGAGCGGTCGCCCGGCGCTCGAAGCGCCGGGTGCGCCACATGATCGGTGGAGCCGCAAGGATCGATAGAAGCGCCGAGTTGAGAAGGGCCTCCGAGATACCCTCAATGCCCGGCACCAAAGCGGGCAGCGCGAACATGACCACCGCCTCGCAAATCGCGACGATAGCGATGACCTCGAGTAAGAGCCGGCGAATGGAGACCGTTCGTGTCATATGCCTCTCGTTTGCCCGAAATGGGCAAGACCTCGCCCCATCGGCCCCACCCCTCGGCGGGTTGACGTTCCGAGAAACAGCTTTCCCCAATTAGGGTTACTCCCCCAACACAAGGGGGATCTCGATGCCAGAGACCGGTCTCAATAATCGCCCAGTGACCATGAGGCCGCCAACGCCGGACCGCCCTGGCTATGGACCACATCCGACCCTGTATCCATCGCGAATACCGAGCGCCAAGCCTCGCCCAGGCGGTCCGGTCGGCAGCCACAACCGTGATTCGTTGGGCTACGCCATAGGGGTTCGCGTTCTTCACCAACTCCCTGTAGAAGCGGGTCAAGCCGCGCCCATTCGACGACCAACCTACCGTACATCCATGCCCGACGCGAGCCTCCTTGAAGCCTTCGAGACCCCCGCCGACACACCGTTTGTCGTTGAGCACGTCGCCGAGGAGTTCACCAGCCTGTGTCCCAAGACCGGGCACCCGGACTTCGGGGTGGTCACGATCCGATTCGAGCCCCGCCCCGCGTTGGCCCGCGGCACCTGCGTCGAGCTCAAGAGCCTCAAGCTCTATCTCCAGAGCTTCCGCAACGAGGGCGCGTTCTATGAGAAAGTCACCAACCTCATCCGCGACGACCTCGCGGCACTCATGAACCCGACTTGGCTCCGCGTCCGCACCGACTGGAAGGGGCGCGGCGGCATCCGCAGCACGATCCGCGCCGATCATGGCGAGGTGCCCGCCTGATCGAGCCACGCCCGCCCGAGCAGATCAAGGACAGACTTCCGTGAACGCTTCAAGGAAGACGAAGAAATCGCGCTCGTCGATCAGACCATCCGGCACGCGATAGCTCGGATCGGCCGGGTCGGTGGAGCCCGTGAGATCTCCTCGAAGATCCCCATTCGCGAAGAAATCGAGAAACGTGAAGAAGTCCGAAGAGTCGCGAACGCCATCAGGCTCGGCGTAGTCGTCGTCTCCAGGATCGCTTGAGCCGGACAGATCCGAGAGGCACGAGTATTCAAGGGTTCTCCACTGATAGTTGCCGTAAGAATCGACCCATCGATACGCAAGCGTCTGGGGCAGTTCCGGAGGGCTCACCGACGCAAACTCTCCAAGTACCTCGTTGGACGTAAAGATTGCGATCTCGTCAGCCGTCCCAGGCTCGAAGTCTTGCGGAGCCTCGACGATGAGGGAACCACCCAAGCTGATCGTGCCTTGGTGGGCATGGAGCACCCAACCACCATGCAAGTACTGATCGGTCGTCGCACGGACTCGACTGGATGGTTCCAGCACAATGCCGCCCAAGAAGTCCATCAACGCGCGCGGCTGGAGTTCTCCGCGATTGACCAACTCGACGCTGGAATACAGTGCCCCGCCGATCGTGTGCTCTTTGCTATTGATGATTCTCACGCGTCCGAAGAGTCGACCACCGATACGCCAGTCCTTCTCGGCCGCCCATAACGTTCCCGACCCCACAAACGTCGTTTCGACAGAGAATCCCATGGACGGCATCGAATCACCATCGAGATGGATGAGCCCATCGTTGTGCATCTGGGATCCGTGATGGTCCAGGCGGGTGTCACCACCGATGTGCAGGGTCGCCTCGGGATTGCGCAACTCCAGCGAGCCTATCGCCGCGTCTTGCATGAGCTCGACCGTGTACTGACCCCCGATGGCGATGCGCACTGTCGCTTGCGGATCATTCGGCACGACCGGCGGCGACCAGTTGGACGCCTCGTGCCACGAACCGCCGTCCGGGTTCGACCACTCGATCACTTGGGCGGTTCCCGTCGAGACCGCTAGAGCAGTTTCACTTCTTGTGTAGCGTCCTAAGCGCGACGGGGCCCATCACAG
>CBDVAM010000043.1:0-25681 GCA_965371965.1 uncultured Phycisphaerales bacterium | reverse complement strand
TGGGCTTTGTCTTCCAGATCAATAGCTTTATCGAGCTTGTCGCCGTACTGCACGCCGCCTGTGTCACCCTGATGACCCTGCTGGTCATCCTGCTCACGATCCGCCTGCGCGCCGGCGAGATGAAGACGCTCAACCACATCGGCTGCGGCAGGTTCACCACGTTCGGCCTGTACGCCAGCGAACTGGCGCTCATCGTCCTGCTCAGCCTCATACTCGCAGCGCTCGCCGTCGCGATCAGCCTCTCGCTGCTGCCGGATCTCGTGACGGCACTGTGAGCCCGCCGGATCGCACCGAACTCCCCGTGGAGACCCGCGTGAAGCAAGAATCACCGATGCAGCCGCTCAGATCACTCGCCGGTGTTTCCACTCTGACCGCGCTGGTTGCGGTTCTCGGCGCGGCGCTGATGGCGATGTTGGGCGGGTGCGAAAAGACCGCCCCACCGCCCGCCGACACTCCTGCCAGTTCAACCCCGGTCGTCATGACGACCTTCTACCCGACGACCTACCTCGCCCGCCGGATCGTCGGCGATCTCATCACGATCCACAACCCGGTTCCGCCCGACGCCGACCCCATCTTCTTCCAGCCCAGCGACGAAGACCTCGTGAGCTATCAGCAGGCCGATCTTGTCATCCTCAACGGTGCCGAGTTCGAGAAATGGGTCGAGAGCGCCGTGCTGCCCCGCACCCGTGTCGTCGACTCCAGCGCAGGGCTCGACGAGCCGTTCCTGACCTACGAGACGTCAAACCACAGCCACGGCCCCGCGGGCAAGCACACCCACGAGGGAATCGATGGACACACCTGGGTCGACCCGGTCAATGCCATGGCGCAATCGGGCGCGATCCTCAGGGCGCTCGCCAAGCGATTCCCCGAGCACGCCGAGACCTTTCGCACGAACGCCGAGTCGCTCATGAGCGATCTCGCGGCCCTCGACACCCGCTGGCGCAAGCTCGCACCACGACTGCGCGAGGTCACCCTGCTCGCCTCACACCCGGCGTACAACTACCTCGCCCGCCGATACGGCTTTGAGATCACCAGTCTCGACCTCGACCCCGAATCGCAGCTCGACGCCGATGCTCGAACCGAGATTGCCATTGTTCTGTCGAAGGCTTCAACCGATCGCCGTGTGATCTTGCTCTGGGAAGGCAATCCGTTCCCGGAAACAGCGCAGCAACTCGCCAATGACCACGGGGTCGTATCGGTATGGGTCAGCCCCGCCGAAAGTCTCAGCGCCGAAGCGGAAACATCGGGCGAGGATTACTTGACCATCACGCACGCCAACCTCGAGCGCCTGGAGTCCGCGCTGAAGTAGTTGCCCTGTCGTCTCTGTGGCCCTCCCGTGGCCCTCCGTGTTTCATTTTCCGCGCGTCCTCCCAGACGCCTCACCCCGCCCGACGCTGATCCAGCCCCAGTTGCTTCATCTTCTTGTACAGCGTCGTGCGATTGACATGCAGATCATCGGCGGTCTTGGTCCGGTTCCACCGGTTGGCCTCCAGCGCACGCAGGATGATCCGGCGCTCCGGCTCCAGCAGCGCCTCAGTCAGCGCCATCGGCCGCCACACGTCGTCATTCTCGATCTCCAGCATCCCCCGTCGATCACCCCCCACGACGTGCTCCGGCAGATCATCGAGCTGGATCGTCTGGCCCTTGGTCAGCACCGCCGCCCGCTCGACGATGTTCTCCAGCTCTCGCACGTTGCCGGGAAACTCATAGGCCACGAGCGCCGCCATCGCCTCGTCATCAAACGCCACGATCGAACGCCCTAACTCGCCGGAGATCCGCGCCAGAAACCGCTCGGCGAGCCTGGGAATATCAACCGATCGCTCCCGCAACGCCGGCAAATCGATCAGCACGACATTGATCCGGTAGTACAGGTCCTGGCGGAACAGGCCCTTGGCAACCAGGTCCTCCAGCGCCTGGTTGCTCGCCAGCAGCAGGCGAACGTCGACCTCGATGGTCTCATTCGAACCCACCGGCTCGAACCGGCGCTCCTGGAGCACGCGCAGCAGCTTGGTCTGCATCGCCGGGCTCGCGCTGTTGATCTCATCAAGAAACAGCGTCCCCCCGTCGGCGGCCAGGAACTTGCCGGGCTTGTCGGCGATTGCGCCGGTGAACGCGCCCTTGGCGTGCCCGAACAGCTCGCTCTCGAGCAGCGCCTCGGGGATCGAGCCGCACGCGACCTCGACGAACGGCTTATCCCGCCTGGGGCTCTGCTCGTGGATCGCGCGCGCGACCAGCGTCTTGCCCGTGCCGCTCTCGCCGGTCATCAGGACATTGGTCTTGCTGGGCGCGACCGCCTCGATCAGCTCGTGCACCCGGCGCATCCCGGTATCGCGCCCGATGAGGCGTGAGAGAGCCGCCCGATCTTCCAGGCGCATCCGCAGCGACAGGTTCTCGCGTTCCAGCGCCCCCTCGCGGAGCGCCCTGGCCAGCGAGCACCGCAGCTCCTCATCGACCACCGGCTTTGCCAGATAATCGCACGCGCCCAGGCGCATCGCCTCGACCGCGCTCTCCATCGTCGCGTACCCCGTCAGCAGCACCACCGCCGTCCCCGCGTGCTCCTTGCGGATCACCCCGAGCAGCTCGGTCCCGCTCATCCCCGGCATCGAGACATCAGTGATCACCGCATCGAACGGCGCTCCCCGCTCGTTGGCATCGTTGAGAGCCTGCAGCGCGAGCCCGCCGTCGCCGGCAACCTCGGCGTCGAAGCCGTCGCACCGCAGCAGCTCGGCGATGCTCGTGCGCACGAGATCGTCGTTATCCACAATGAGAATCCGTGCCTCGCTCATCCGCCGATCTCGCGCGGGGCGGCGTCATGCACAAGCCGCTCGACCGCCACAGATAGGCTCAGCGTCGCGCCGCGCCCACCGTCGGCGCGATCGGCCAGCTCCAGCGTGCCTCCAAGGTCTCTCAGCACCGATCGGCTCAGCCCGAGCCCGACGCCCATGCCGCTCCCCCTCGATACCACCGCGAGCCCCTCGCCATCGTCACGGATATGGATCCGGACCTGCTCGTCCACGATCGACCCTTCCACCACGACCATGCCCCCGCCGCCCCGACGCTCGATCGAATCGATCGCGTTCCGCACGCCGTTGAGAATCGCGACATACAGCCGATCCGCGGCGATCTGATCGAACCGCCCGCCGAGCACAACGTCGATGTCGATATCGAGTTCCTTGGCGCGATCGGCCGACACCTCACAGGCGTGCCGGATCGCCTCATCAAGGCAGATCGGCTTGCCCATCAGCGTTGCGCCGGCACCGTGGGCCCCGGCGCTCATCGCCCCACGCACGAGGTCGGCCATCCGATCCAGTGCGCCCCGCACGGTATCCAACCTTCGTACAAGGTCGGCGTCCGCGTCGCCCTCACGCAGCGTCCGCTGCGCCAGGCTCAGACAACGCATCGACCCGTCCAGCAGCGTGCCGAGTTCATGCACGAGCTCGCGCACCTGACGTGCGGCGTTCTCGGACCCATCCGCTAGTTGTGTGTGTTGCTCCATTGCAACACCCAATCGACCAACCGGTGACGCCGCTGGACCGACGCCTCATGGGTTGATGCCCGCCAATGCGCACCGCCCGCGTCACAGCCGCGCTAAGCCAAACAGAGCGCCGATCTACGTCCCTCGTGCGCGCCCGAGGGCTATCAGACGCCCACGGCCTTGGCGTCGCGATCGCTCAGCATCCCGCCGTCGCTCCGCTCACGCACGTCCGCCCCGCGCTTCCACGATCGCTCGCAGCGCGGATGGCGCTCCCGCATATCCTCGACCCGCACGCTCTCAGCGCCGGGGTCGAGAAGGACCAGACTCACGCCACAGAGATCGGCGAGGTCACCCGGATCAAACCGTCCCAGCGTGCCATCGGGATCGGGCAAAGTGAGCCCCGCGTCGAGCGGATTCTCCAGCCCCGTCTCCTTGATCCGCTCCAGCGCGAGCAGGGCCTGATCGCGAACCTCCATGACCCGCTGCCAACCCGCATCTCGCTCGATCCCCAGAGATTCAGGGAATCCAAGCAGGTGTACGCACGTCGTGGTGTCGCCCTTGTCCACGCCCAGAAGCGATCGATACGCCTCGTCGGCGGTGTGGCACATGATCGGACCCAGCAGGCGGCAAAGGCCGTCCGTGAGCGCAAGAAGCGTGTCCTGTGCGCGCGCCCTTCGTTCGCTGTTCGGTTCATCGCAATACAGGCGGTCCTTGATCGCGGCCAGATACACCGAACTCAACGTGTCGTTGCAGAAGTCATACAGCGCCGCGTGCGCATCGCGGAAGTCGTACGCGAGATACGCGTTCACCACGCGCTCGCGCAACACATCAAACTCGCCGAGCACCCAGGCTTCGAGGGAGGTTGGAGCGACTGAGCGATTGAGCGAATGAGCGAATGAGTGTGAGCCCTCCGCCCCTTCGTCGCTTCGTCGCTCCGTCGCTTCGTCGCTTCCCCCCACATTCCCCAGCAAGAACCGCAGCGTGTTCCGCACCTTTCGATAGCTCTCGCCGGCGATGCGGAAGAACTCCTCGTCGACCTTCATGTCGCCCTCGTACGCGAGGCTCGCGACCCACCAACGCAGCACGTCCGCGCCGTGGTGCTCGAACAGCGACTCGATCGTGTGCCCCTTGCTCTTCGACAACTTCAGGCCATCTCGCCCGACCATGAAGCCGTGGGTCAGCACCGCCTTGTACGCCGGCTCGCCGGTCACCGCAAGCCCGGGCAGCAGGCTCGACTGGAACCACCCGCGATGCTGGTCCGAGCCCTCCAGATACAGATCGATCGGATAATCCGCGCCGTCGGGGTGCTCGGGAGACTTCGATCGCTCACGCATCACCGCGTTCCAGGATGAGCCCGACTCAAACCAGACGTCAAGGATGTCGCCGCTCTTGGCGAGCGAAGCGACGGAGGAACGGAGCGACGAAGCGACGGAGGGTGTGACATCGGGGTCGTCATCGACGCTGTAGTGCCTCAGGAGGTGTGCCGCGTCGTTCTTGAACCACGCATCCGAGCCTTCTTCACGGAACACCCTGGCCACGGCTCGCGCCGACGCCGAGGTCAACAACACCTCGCCGTCGGGAGTAAAAAACGCCGGGATCGGGAGGCCCCACGCCCGCTGGCGGCTGATGCACCAGTCCGGGCGATTCTCCAGCATGCCGCGCATGCGGTTGCGCCCCCACTCAGGGACGAACTGAATGCCACCGGACCCGTCACCAGCCTCCACCGCGTTCATCGCCATCTCACGCAGAGACTTGGCGTCCCGCTTGGTCTGTGTGTCCACGCCGATGAACCATTGCTCGGTCGCCCTGAAAATCACCGGTGTCATGCTCCGCCAGTCGTGCGGGTAGCTGTGCATGTACTCGTAGTGATGGAACAGGTGCCCGCTCTCGCGGAGGCGCTGAACGATGTTCGGGTTCGCCTCGAACACGCCCACGCCGCGCAGCCATCCCGGCACCGTGTCGTCATACGTCCCGTCCTCGCGGACCGGGCAGTACGTCGCCAGCCCCTCGCGCAATCCGGTATTGAAGTCGTCGGCCCCGTGCCCCGTCGCGGTATGCACGAGCCCCGTGCCGTCTTCCAGCGTGACGTACTCCGCGCTCAGCAGCGTCCAGACCTTCTGCGACGTTGTCTTGCGCACATCCAGGCCAAAGTCAGGCAACACATCCACAAACGCGTGGCGATACCGCAGCCCAACGAGTTTCTCACCGCTCGTCTCGGCGAGCACCTCTACATCCTCAACCCCGCCGATCTTCGCGACCTTCTCGACAAGCTCCTTGGCCACAACCGTTACGTTGCCATCCATCCGCACCAACGCGTACACAAACCGCGGGTGCACCGCGATCGCCATGTTCGCCGGCAGCGTCCAGGGCGTCGTCGTCCAGATCATGAAACTCGGCGTCTGGAGGGGGCGGGGACTCACATCGCTCTCAACGTCCTCGGTGGTAAGTTCTTCCTCACTCAACCCAAAGGCGTCATACACCGCCGACGCGTCCGCCGCCTCGAAGTCCACGTACACCGACGGATCCTTACGGTCCATGTACTCCAGCTCTGCCTCGGCCAGCGCCGTCTCATTGGCGATCGACCAGTGCACCGGCTTGAGCGCCCGGAACACCAGCCCCTGCTCGACCATCCCCGCCAGCGTCTCGATGACCGCGCCCTCGTAGGCGTGCTGCATCGTCAGATACGGATTGTCATAGTCCGCGATCGTCAGCAGGCGCTTCATCTGCTGGGTCTGGAGCTTCTGGAACTTGTTGGCGTACTTCTCGCACTCGCGCCGGATCGCAAGCCGGCGCGTGTCCTCTTCCAGACTATTGAGCTTCTCGATCTTGCCGCTCTCGACAAGCTCGGTCATCACCTTGTGTTCGATGGGCAGGCCGTGGCAATCCCAGCCCGGCACATACGGGCAGTCGAACCCCGCCATCTGGCGCGAACGCACCACGAAGTCCTTCAGGCACTTGTTGAGCAGGTGCCCCAGATGAATCGACCCGTTCGCGTACGGCGGGCCGTCGTGGAACACGAACCGCCCACTGGGCTGGCCCGGACCCATCTCCCGCAGGCGCTCATACAGCCCGAGCTTCTGCCAACGCTTCAGGCTCTGTGGCTCGTTCTGCACGAGGTTGGCCTTCATACCAAAGCCCGTGCTCGGCAGGCTGAGCGTCGAGCGGTAGCGGTTCTTGGTTCCCCCGCCGCCCTTGGCCCCGTCCTTGGAGTCTTTGTTCTGGGCTGGGGCTTGCGCGCCCCCATTGCCCGTTGTGTCACCCATCGTCGTCACCTCTGCAAATCGCCCCGTGTTGCGGGCGGACCAATCCTATCGAGCCGAGGCCCCGGTTCGGGGCCGCACACAGACAATGCCCCGCTTCGCGAGGTCCCCGGGCGAGATTGACATGGATGCACGACCGCCGCGGGCCCTCAGCGGGGCCAGGTAATTCGCGTGTTGGCGGCTATCGCGGTCACAGGGCAATCATCGGCGCGAAATCACCCAATCTCCACCCAGTAATCCACAAATGAAGCCGGGGTGGCGGGCGTCCCGCCCGCAATCGCCGAAGGCGGTAGTTGGACTCACATATCACAGGTCTTGACCTGCTCCCCATCCGGCCAAACCACCGCTGCGCGATCGCGGGCGGTGCCATGCAAAGGCCAGAGCCGAGGGGCCATGGGCCTTCTACTTGTGCTCGAAGATCGTCTGCGTCCGCAGCACCACCCCGCCGTTGGCGATCAGGTGATAGCTCTGCACATGGATCTCTCGACAGAATGACTGCGAATCCAGAACACTCAGGCAGGGACCATCCTCGCAGTCCCATGCGTGGTGCATGGAGTCATGCTCGACGAAGTGCTCGCGCATCTCATCGAGGGTGTCGTGGTAGAGATTCTCGCTGAGCTGCTCGGTCTGCACGCTGGTCATGTAGGTGATCCCTCGCTCGTCAAAGACGTGCTCGAAATCACGCTCGCCGGCACACAAAGCCGCGGCGATGACGCCGGTATCGGGCAGATTGCTCTCCTGCTCGGTCACCAGCTCGCTGATGCGATGGTCGTCGTAGTCAAACCTGAGCACATGCCCGCCGGGCGTGAGCCATATCTCGAGCTCGTAGCCCCGATGGCGGATCTGGTTCCTGCCGCAGAGCTGGAACCACTCTGGGTGCAGCACCCGGTCATACAGGATAGATTGGTATGTCTGCAAGGCGTTCTTGAGCGGTGCCGTCATGGACGTTTCCTTTCCCCGCCATCTCTTGCGGAGATCCCCCGGATCCGGAAACCACACACATCCTGCGTGCGTTGGCGTCGTGCCAAACCGTTCTTCAGTTGTAAGCAGCCACTATACGCCAATGAGGACGAATCCTGCATGGAAAACCGAGAAATTACAGGACGTTGGGCCTGTCGGTTCCCAATGGACAGATTGGCCCCACATATGCTATTTTGTGGCGCGCACTCCACAACCGATTGTGCCAGGATGGCCGTGGCTGCGCAGAGCCTGACGCGATGACACCCAGGCGGTGACCATGCAGGATTCGCTCGAGCATCGCGTCGCCCTGATCCGAGCGCTGCCGGTGCAGGCACGCCGAGCCGCCCTGGACGCGGCTCTCGACGCCGCCAGCGACCAGCGGGAGCGGGATCGCCTGGCGATCGAGCTGCTGGAACTCGCGATCAGGCCGGGGCTGGGGCCCAAGGCCGGCCCATGGGCGCGGCGCTCGGCGTACACGCGTCAGATCCACGCCGACGCCTCGCTGTCGCGGTTGTGCGCCCATTGGGCGTCCCTGTCGGCGGACCTTCGCTCGCACACCATCGGGGTCGCGAGCGGACGATGGGCGGGGGTCGTGCGAGACCTCCTGCGCGATGACAGACCCGACGCTCGCCTGGCGCTGTGCGGGCTCGCGCTGGCGTCAGCCGATCCGGTGTTGTTCGACCCGCTGAGCGACCTGCTGGAAGATGACGAGCACGACATCCGACGAGCCGCCGGCGAGGCGCTGCTCACCCTCTCGGCCCGGGAACTCGATATCGATCCCATGTCTCTCGCGCCGGACCTGGGACAGGCCGGGGACGGGTGCCTAGCGCACGAGCCGGTCGGGCACCCGCGCGAGGCGCTGCTGAGTGTTCTGCGCGGTGCCATCTCGCGATACGGCGAGCACCAGCAGCGGACCGTTGCCTTGGCGTGTCTGCTGTTCATCGCGCATGATCCCGACGCATCGCCCCTGGCCTCGTTGCGGGTGGACCACGCCGCCACGCAGGCGCTGCGCGGCGTGCTGCGCTGGTCTCGATCACCGATCTCGCGCGTGTGCGCCCTGCGCCTGCTGAATCACGACGCGATGAGCGAGGCCGCGATGAGCCGCCTCTCGCGCGCACACGATCTGGGCGACCACGACCTGACGCTGCGCCAGGGCCATCTCACGCTGAACCCGTCCCGTACGTCGCTGCTCGCCAAGATCGATGTGCGCGCACGAAGCACGCCCATCGCGCCGGACGCCGAGGGCGCTACGAGGGTGCGCCTCACGCTCGACAAGGAGTGCCCCCTGCCGGACGGCTCGTGGCTCAGATCGCTGAGCGTCGAGGCCCGAAGGCAGATCCCGCGATGGCTCGCGGCGTTCGATGCCGACGAGCTGGCATCGCGAGCGCTGCTGGACCCGATGCTCGCCGACGACGACGAGATCGCGCGACTGCTCGCCAGCCGCGACGCCAACGAGCGGACGCTGACGGACTTCTGCTTTGACCAGAGCGAGCCGATCGCACGGAGCTCGATGACACGATACTCGCTGCACGGCGCGGCTCGCGACCGCACCGGCGTTGACCACCGACGCAACCTGGACACGCTGACCAAGCTCGTCCGCAGCCCGCACGCCTCGGTCCGGCGCATGGCCCGCGAGGAAATCGTGAGGCTGGACCCGTGGGCGGGCGTCAGCGCCCAAACGGCGCTGATCGCGAGACGGCGCATGGCCCATGAGCCCGAGGCGTTCCTCATCGATCTGCGCCATGTCCTGATGTCGGCACCCGCGATCGCGCGGATCCGCGCGATCACGCTGGTGCGCCGCCTGGGAATCGTCGCCCAGATCGAGTCGCTGCTCGTCTCGCTCATCACCCAGCCGCACGGACCCAGCGTCGATGAGCGCGTCGTCGCCAGCGCCGTGAGCGCTCTGGGCGCTGTGCCAACGCCTGGTGCACGCCAGACCGTCCGCCTGGCCCTGCGTCACCCGGACCCTCGGGTCCGGGCCAACGCGGTCGAGGCGATGAGACGCCAAGAGAGCCAGATGGCCCAGGGCGAATCAGACGTAGGCCTCCGCTCGACGCTTACCGAACTGCGGGGCGACGCCAACCAGCGGGTACGGGCCAACGCCGTCCGCTCGCTCATGGCCCTGCCCGAGCCCAAGGGTGGCGCGGCCCTGTATACCCCCAGCGCAGCGTCGGCGTTGATCGCGATGCTCCGCGACGAGCGGGCACCCCATCGGGTCTCGGCCCTGTGGGTCGCCGAACAGTCTTACAAGGCCCCAGACAGCGCCCTGATCGGGCACATCCAGTCGCTCGCCGAGATGGACCCCGATCAAGGCGTTCGCAGGCGAGCGTGTAGGGTGATCCACCGAATTGAGGTCCGGCGGGGGTTGGGTTCAACACACGCGCCGCCAAGAGCCGATAACCTGGGCGCTCAGGTGGGCCGCCCATGATGACACGCGCCCCAAATGCCGAGCCGTTGCGTTTGATCACCGGCGAGACCGTCGGGGGCGATCCCGCCCGCGAGTTTTGGCTGCTCGTGGGCGTCCTGGCCATCTTGTTTCTGGTCTCGACCCTGGGGGCGATGTTCCTGTGGTGGCGTCGGACGGTGACGATCGACGCGGGCGACTTCGCCTTCCGCACGCTGGCCCGCAAACTCGGCGTCGCACGCCACGACCGATCCGTCGTCCGACGCCTCGCCCAGCTGCGCGGGTACGCGCCGGCGGCGCTGCTGGTTAGCCCCAGCGCCCTGCGCGACGCCATCGAGACCTGCCGACACAACAAAGAAGCCAACCTCGACCGCGCGTCGCTCGATCGGCTCATGGAACGGCTCGCACCGGCGTAGCGAGTGAATCAGCGAGACAAAGACTCAATCTCGTGGCGGCTCGGAGGTGCCGAGGGAGAGCGGTTTTTCGCCTCGCAGGCGTCGCGCAAGGTCGGCCCTGATGCGACGATCGAGCGTCGTCGTGTAATGGCTCAGCGCGATCGTGCCGTTGACCCAGATCGGATCGATCCCCGGCGGGCTGGTGTTGGTCGCGCCGACCATCCGGTCGTTCAGGTGGGTGTAGCAGAGCAGGTCGTAGTCCGCTGTTTCCAGGGCATGATCGAGGCGTTCGAGCAGGTCCGATCCCGGGCGCATGTCGCGGGCCGCGGCGTCGGGCGCGATCGCGCCGGCCAGCTTGGCGCCCCTGTGCGGCGTCGCCAGCGTGTACAGCCTTCGGATCTTGAGCTGGCGTGCGCCCTCCTCGTTGGGGGGCAGCGCGGCGAGGCGAGCGACCAGCCCGCCCATCGAGAACGCGACGACATCGACCTCGATCGTCTCGTCGTCGGACTCGCTGGGCCAGCGCTCCTGCACCCTTGCGACAACGCGCTGGGCGATCGAGTCGATGCTCGCCGACAGCGCGTAGGAGATCGACAGGAAGTCCTGCTCGCGCCCGCTGGTGGTCAGGCGCAGGCGGGTCTCGAGCATGCGGGTCACGGCGTGGGGCGACCGCCACCCGCCGAGAACGACCACCGGGCGATCCAGGGGCCTGGGAAACTCGCCCATCCGCTTGAGGTCCTCGCTGGCCTCACGCCGGCTGACGGGCAGGTTCGGATTTTTGGGTCCGACCCAGACGCACGCCGGCAGGCTGGTGACCGTCGCCAGCATCGCCATCCGAAGACCCATGAGAACTCCCCGAAATCGTCCGCGAGTTATGGGGCGATGCTGCAACTTCGCTCCACGCAATCCGAACATGAACCGATAGCGTAGCGACATAGGGCCGGGCTCCGTCTGCCTCGTCCGCCTCATTGGGAGTTGGTGCAATGGATTATCGCAAACAAGCCCTGGCAGTGCTCTGCGGAATAGTCCTCTGGGGCGCCGGCACGCCCCAGGCTGTCGCCAGCGAGACCCAGCCGCAGATGGGCAAGTTCCTCCGCACGGTCGAGGAGAACGACGGGCTGACCGCCAGGCTGGAAGCCGCGATCCGCGCCTACCGCCCCATCGAGGGCGATGGCCCGACGATCTTCCTGGCCAGTGCCGTGCATATCGGCGAGGAGTCGTTCTATCGCCAGCTCCAGAGCTTTCTGGACGCCCAGGACCTCGTGCTCTTCGAGAGCGTGGGCTGGGAGGGCGAGGAAACCGACCTCAGCGACGATGAGATCAGGGCCCAGATCACCCAGAAACGGGCGAGATTCCTCGGCACGGTGATCGACGGGCAGACCGAGCGCGAGGGGCGCATCCCCGTGTCACTGGCGGAGGTCGCTGACGGCGTGCCCGATGACCTGCGGGCGCTCGTCGAGGGCTCGCTCATCGACGCGTGGGGTAATCCGTTCGTCGTCGGACGCATCGAGCACGAGGGGCACGGGATCGCGCATGTCACGAGCCTCGGTGCCGACGGCAAGATCGGCGGCGAGGGACTCGATGCGGACATCATCACCAGCCCAAACTTCCGCGAGCCCGACGCGCCCATCGAGGCGATGGGCGAGGGGATCCAGCAGCAGCTCGCCGACGCGCTGGACCTGGTGTTCCAGCTTGGCGCGATGCGCCACGACGGGGCGAACTGGCGCAACAGCGACATGAGCATGGAGCAGCTGATCGAACGGCTTGGCGGCCGGCAGGTTGATGGAGAGGAGGGGGGCGGCGACCCGCTGTTTGATCTGCTGGCCGGGCGCGGCTTCTTGAGCAAGGTCGCGGGGGTGATGCTGAAGTTCGTCGGCGCGAGCCCGCGGATTCGCGAGCTGACCAAGGCGATGCTCGTGGACGTCGTGGCCCAGGCCGACGAGATCATCCGCGCCCAGGGTGGGCGCATGGGCGAGATGCTCGACGTGCTCGTGCATGAGCGCAACAAGGTCGTCATCGCGGATCTTCAGGCGATTCTCGCCGAGGAGCCTGACGTGCGTTCGATCGCGGTCATCTATGGCGCGGGGCATCTACCGGGGATCGAAGAGGCGATTCTGGGCCCAATGAAATACCAGCGTGCCGGGGCACGCTGGCTCACTGCGATCGAGGTTGATCTGGGCTCTGTGGGCATCTCGCCGGGCGAGGCCAAGATGCTGCGAGCGTTGTTCCAGACGAATATCCAGAGCCAGCTCGGACGCTAGGGGTCGGTGGGATCAGCGTCGGCGACGGCTGAATCCCGCGAAGCCAAGGGCGAGCAGCGCCAGGCTGGTGGGCGCGGGAACCGGGGTTCCCTCGAAAGCCCAGTCGTGGATCTCGGTTGTCTGCCATGCGGCGGTGCCGGCTCCGGTAAACCCGACCCAGGCCGAGCCATCGGTATCGAGTGCGGCTTGCATATCCACGGGCGCCTCGAGCACCTGCTGCCCGTTGAGCGAGACGATCATGACGCCCGGCTCATAGCTGATCAGGACGTTGATGAGCTCGCCGCTGGACATATCGAGGATGTCGGCGGCGACACCCAGCGAGTCGTCCTGATGGCTGGAGGTGATGCCCGGTCCGGCGTTCTGGATGCTGATGTGGTTGCCGTTGGGATCGTTGGCGGGCGCATTCTCCCACATGTCGAACTCGACGGCGAGGAGGTTGGAGCCCATGTTGTAGCCGATGCCGCCGCCCTGCCCGAAGCTTGAGTCCTCGTGCATATCGACGCCATTGTCCTGGATGACGAACGCGAAGCCGTCTGCACCGGTGCGGTTCAGGTCGTGGATAGAGAACGTGAACTCGGTCGACCAGGCGTCCACGATGTTCTGCTCTTCCAGGTACCAGATGCTCGACACCTGAAGCTCGCCGTTGGTGATTGTAAGGGTGGACTGTTCACCCGCACCCTGGGTAGCGGCGTCGCCGAGCATGTTGAGCATGTCGGTGTTTGAGAAATCGGTGTATGTGAAGTCTGCCAATGCCATGCCGCTGGTTGCGGCGAGCGCGACTGTCGATATCAGGGCGCGGCGACCGCGCGGAGCGCTTTGAGCGTTCATGACTTCCCTCTCTTTTCGAACTCACCGAGCCCGCCGCGAACGGAGTCGCCCGCGTCGGACAATCCTCACCATGCCCCGAAGGGCTCCATATCTAGAAGTTACCCCAGATCTGAGTTCAAACCAACAATCGATGTGTTTCGCCGTGGGCCATATCGCCAAAACACTGCAAAAACGGCGTTCTCGGACGGATTAGGGGCGATTCTTGGACCTTGGGATCGACCCATAAGACCCCGAGAAATCAAGAGCGCAGAGGTTGCGCCTATCCGCTGGCTGTCCTGCGCGGTCGTGCCCGATCGGGTTGAACTCGTGGATCGATCTCGCCCCGCCGACGCGCATGACCGATATCCGATGCGGCTTACGGAGAACTCAAAGATGATCCCTTCCATCTCGGCCTCGCCAATCTGGACTCCGATAACTCGGGCCGGTCTCGCCAGCCCCACTCTCAAACCCACCCTGGGCGACTCGGTCGCCAAGACGCCTGTCGAAACAGCCCCGACCGACGGTCTCACGCCGACCCCTGATGCCTTTGACACGCCAAGCCTGCCGCCAGGCCCCGTGCCCGACAGCACAACAGAGCCGCCACTGGTGCCCGACGACTCGGTCGATTCGCCGGACATCAAGGTCACCACGGATGCCCCCGAGGACCTGCCGGACGGCAAGGGAGTCCTGCGTCTGCTGGAGGCGGGGCACTTCCGTGGGGTCGCCGACCTGCGGCTTCGGATGAACTTCGCTGAAGAACTCGAGGGTCGGGAACTGCCAGAACTCAGCCAGCCTCGCGGCAACGGGAAGGCGTACGCGAAGTTCCTCGCGCAGTACGACGCGCCGGACAAGCCGACGAAGGCGGACGACGAGACCGACCGCCCACCGGTGAGACTCGACGAGGCCGCCTAGGTCGTCCGTAGATTCGACTCTGGCAGGCATGCTCGTGGTGGTCGCCCGCGATCATCTGTCCGTGTTCTCAAGATCCGCCCTGAATGAATAGAACGTGTAGGTGTGTCCGGCGTGCATCGTCACGATTGCGCGATCGTCGATCCGATGTGCCTTGGCGTTCGGATCATCTGTTCGCATCGGACCGATCAGGCCGCGCGCAGAGCGAATCGTGACCTCCGTGTCTTGCCTCGCCCGCAGCGTCACCTCGACGAGCCGTCGATTCTCCCATTGGAGATCGACCTCGATTCCAGGGCGTGCGACCAGTCCGCGCACGCTTCCGGTTGCCCAAGCCTTCGGCAGCGCGGGTAACAGACGGATCTCGCCTTCGTGCGATTGCAGCAGCATCTCGGCGATGCCGGCGGTCGCGCCGAAGTTGCCGTCGATTTGGAACGGCGGATGGTTGTCAAAGAGGTTCGGGTGGGTGCTTTTGGCCAGCAGCAGGCGGACGTGCTCGTGCGCCTCGTCGCCATCGAGCAGGCGGGCGAACATGTTGATGAGCCAGGCGCGGCTCCAGCCGGTATGCCCGCCGCCACGCGCGAGGCGGTGCTCGATGGTCTTGCGAGCCGCGGCGAAGAGGTCGGGCGTGCCCTCTTGAGTGATCTGATGCGAGGGATGCAGGGCATAGAGATGAGACATGTGGCGGTGCCCGGGCTCGGCTTCCTCGTACGGCTTGTCCCACTCCATGATGCGACCATCATCGCCAACTGGAGTGCCGGCGAGGCGAAGAACCGCCTCCATGGCCTCGACTTGAAGTGGTGTCACCCCTGTTTCCGAGTTCAGAATCTCCAACGCTGCAAAGTAATCGCGAAATACCTCGCGAATGATCTGCTGGTCCATGGTCGGACCCATGGAGAGGCTGAGGCGCTGTCCGTCCAACAAGTAGGTGTTCTCGGGACTGGTCGTCGGGCCGGAGACAAGAAGGCCGGTCTTTGGATCCTCAACGAGCCAGTCGAGGTAGAACCGTAGCACCTCGCGGGTAAACGGCATCGCTCGCTCGCGCAGGAACTGCTTGTCACCGGTGAACCGATAGTGCTCGTGCATGTGCTGGCTGAGCCAACCGGCGCCGTGCGGCCACATGCCCCAGACGGGCCTGCCCTGCACCGAGGACCGCAGCCACGCGTCGGTGGTGTGCCCGAAGGCGATGCCGTCGCATCCCATCTTGGTTGCAAGGTCACGCCCGCCGGGGACCATTCGCTCCATGAAGTCAAACAGCGGCATGTGGCACTCGCTGAGGTTTGTCACCTCGGCGGGCCAGTAGTTCATCTGGATATTGATGTTGAGGTGGTAGTCGGCGTTCCAGGGGGCCTCGAGATGCTCGTTCCAGATGCCCTGGAGGTTGGCGGGCATGGTCCCGGGGCGGGATGAGCAGATGAGCAGGTAGCGACCGTATTGGAAGAGGAGTTCTTCGAGACCGACGTCAGTCGCGCCCTCGTTGACGCCGTCGATGATTCGGCGCAGACGGGCGTCGGTCGGCTGGTCGGCGTGCTCGCTCTGGCCGAGGTCGATTGAGCAGCGCCGGAAGAGGCGTTGGTGCTCTTGGATGTGCTCGCCTCGGATTCGACTGAATCCCTTAGTTCGGGCCAACTCGATGGCGTCTGCAGCGGCACCGGGGCGGTCGTGGTCGAGCGGGGTCGTGGGATCGTCGAAGTTGTAATCGGTGCTTGCGCCGATCAGGAGCAGGGCCTCGGTTGCGCCGCGGACCTGAATCGTGTTGGCGTGTTGGCGGATCTCGCCGTCGGTGGCTGCAATATCGAGCACCGCGTGGAACCGCACGCCCAGGTGGCGCTCACCGTGGGAGGCCCGCCCACCCATGACCAGGCGGGTGTCACTCTCGGCGTAGATGCCGACGGTCGCGGGATGGCTGAGCGAGGCATCGAACGAGAGAGCGCCCGCCTCGCTCGCGGTCAGATGCACGGCGATCACGTCGTCAACCGGGCTCGCGAAGACCTCGCGGGTGTATTCCACCCCGGCGATGCTGAAAGTGGTCGTCGCGATGGCGGTGTCCAGGTCGAGCTCGCGCCGGTAGTCCTGGGGCACGCCCGACGACACCAGCACGACGCTGGAGGCCATCGAGCCCGGCCCGCCGATGTTGCTCGCGGCGATCGCGATTACGTTCTCGCCGACGCGCAAGGCACTCGCGGCGTCGAAGGTGTGGGAACGATCCCACTGGGTGGTGCGACCGATCTCGTTGCCGTTGATCCAGATGATCGAGGAATCGTCGATGGGGCTGAGGCGCAGCTCGCTCAGGTGCGAGGCGATCTGCTCTGCGGCGAGCGTGAACGTCGCGCGATAGGTGACCGTCGTGTTCTGGGGGATATCCAACGCCTGGGGCTTGGGCCACTGCGAGTCGTCGAACGCAGTGGCGAGCTGCGCGAGATCAGGAGATTGCAGCTCGCCGCCGGATCTCCAGCCCGTGATTCTCATAGGCGCGATCTCTTGGCGGTCCGGGAGAAGCATGCGGAGGCGAAGGTCTCCAAGGGTCTGCTGGCTGCGCGGGCTGATGCGAGGGGCCATGGCACGCTCGCCGATCAGTCTCTCGCCATCGGCGGGCCTGCCGGCGAAGAACAGCTCCCGGGCCTGGGCGATCACCTCGGCGAGATCATCGGGGTTCTCGCTCACGGGCGGGCCGGCCCAGATGCTCTGCTCGTTGAGCTGGATGCGCTCGGATTCGACCCCGCCGAAGACCATGGCGCCCAGACGCCCGTTGCCGACCGGCAGCGCCTCGGTCCACGCGCTCGCGGGGCGGTCGTACCAGAGGATGGTTTCCTGTGTCTGTGCAACCGATGCGGTCCCAACAAAGACCCAGACCAGACTCGCCATCACTCGCCGCATTGTCGGGCTCCTGGGAGAGGAAGATTGAACCACGGAGTTGAACAGAGTTGCACGGAGTGGGAAGACTGTTCAAACGGGCTGATGATCTGGTAGCTGTTCTCGCCACCACTCTCTCTCCCTCAGACTCCGTGTCACTCTGTGCAACTCCGCGGTGAATCCGCTCTTCGAATCGCTACCTTGTATCGAAGACCGCCAGGCGTCGCACGATCGGCTCGCCCGCGCTCTTGGTCACGACCAGGCGCACCTGGGCCACCTCGACCGGCTCGAAGCGGTCGATCTTCTTGTGCCCGACGGCGGTGCCCTCGCTCAAGATCTTCCAGCCGTCGTCAGTCAGGCCCTCCAGGCGATAAGCACGGATCCGCTCGCCGCGCGTGATATCTTCCTGGATGATCGCGGCGTTGATCGTGACGGGCGCGGATGGGAAGAGGTCCACACGCTCGCCGCGACCGGTGGTGTCGATGATCGGCGCGCCGTAGCGACGGCGGATCTCTTCGCCGAACTCGCGCGCGCGGACCGCGTCGGCCTCGGGGATTGCGCCGGTCGGGTCTGGCGTGTGATTGAGCAGCAACACCGCGCCGTGACCGACCGAGCGGTGATACATGTCCATGAGTTGATCCACGCTCTTGAGTGTGTCCGCGTTGTCGGTGCGCCAGAACCAGGTGTTGCGGATGCGGGCATCGCACTCGTTGGGCAGCCAGCGATCGCCGGCGGGGTCGCCATCGCGTGCGGTGAGTTTGCCCCAGGTCTGCGGATCGTACTTCACGGCGTTCCACGCGGGATAGGGCGCGACGCCCTGCTCGTTGCCGACCCAGCGGATCGAGCAGTGCGGACCCTGAAAGACGACGGCGTCGGGTGCATGCTCTTGGAGGATGTCGCCGACCTTGAAGACCAGGCTACCGTCGAACCAGACCTCCATCATGTCGCCATAGTTGGTGAGCAGTTCGGTGAGCTGGGCTCGGAAGACTCGCTCATAGGCCGCTTGCTTCAGAGGGTCCTCGGCGCGCCCGCCGACGGCGACGCCGAGTGAGCGATCCGCGGGCGAGAGATAGACGCCAAGGCCGATGCCGGCTTTCTTGCAGCTCTCGGCGAGGTCTCGCATGACATCGCCGTTACCCCCGCGCCAGGCGATATTGCGCACGGAGTATTCGGTGGTTTCGGTGGGCCACCAGCAGAACCCGCCGACGTGCTTGGCGACGAAGACGATGTAGCCCGCGCCCATGTCCTTGGCGACCTGCACCCACTGGTCGGTGTCGAGCTCGGTCGGATCAAGGTCATCGAGCGGCGTTGAGAGGTCGTCGTACTCGCGGTCCTGCCAGGTGTTGGGCGCGAAGTGGATGAACATGCCGACTTCCAGATCGTGCCACGCGGCTTGCTGGGGCGTGGGCAGGGCGAGTGGTGTGGTCGCTTCCTGGGCGAGCGTGGTTCGAGCGGCGAACAGATTCATGAAGGCGATCAGAGCGAAGAGTGTGGGCGCGACGCTCCTGCAGGGCGCTCTTGTTGGAGCACGGCGGCGGGCACAGCGCCATCGGCGCGCCTCGGCGGGACGGTGGGTGTAGGACAACCCGCCAGCCGACCTGCTATTCACGGTCGCGCTCGCGGAGCGAACGGATCTCCTCGCGCATCTCGCGCATCGCACCGTGCATCTGCTCAAGAGCGTTCATCATCTCTCCCAGTCGATGCTCGAGGCGCTCGGCACGCTCGTCGGACTCGCCCCGCGCCTCGATCTTCTCTTTCTCCGCCTGCCTGCGGCGTTCCTGCGATTCGACGCCCTCGTCCCTTGCGCCCCGGGCTCGGCGTTCACGCTCCTGGCGAGCGAACTGCTGCCCTAACTCGCCCGTGATGTGGGCCTTGTCCTCGTTCCCGAACTCTTCCCAGAGCCTCGAGGCCAGCAGCATGATTTCGGCGATCTGGGCGCGATTGGGGCCACTTCGGCGGACCTCCATTGCCTCTGCGCCATCGCGTCCCTCCATCGCCAACTCGCGGGCGTGGATCGCGTGTTCGAGAATGTCGGCCGCGTCGCGGCGTTCACCCTCGCGAAGCGCGGGCATCGCCATGCGCATGACCTCGAGCTGACGCCTTCCGATCTCCCGCTCGGTGGGCTGGCGTTTGTCGCGTTCGCCCCGCTCACGAACCTCTGCGGCGATCCTGTGGAGGCGCTCCGCTTCCTCTTTCATCCCCAGCTCGCGCAGCGCCGCGATCCCGTGCTCCAGGCCATTCATGATCCTGTGGTGGCGCTCACTCGCCTCCCCCTGATCTGTTTCGCGTGCCTGATGCTCCGTACGCTCCAGGTGAGCCCGGATTTCCCTGGCCTGATCCAGAGCTTGCCTGGCCCGCTCTCGCTCGCCGCGTTCGAGCAGGTCCTCGCCCCGCGCCGTCAGGTCGGCCGCCCGTGCCCGCAGGACCTCGCGCTCGTCGCTCTGGGCGCTGGCCGGGGCGCTCAGCCCGAGGGCCGCGACGCACCCGCACATCGCCAGCCATCGGAATCGGTTTCGTGAATGCATGGGATCCCTCCGTTTCTCCATCGTCTCTCGCCCGACGCCGGACGAGATCGCCTCGAATCAGCCTACCAGAGAACCCGCGTGAATGACGGGGTTTTCGCAGATCGTTTGTTCAATCTCCGCCATCGGCATCATCGATCAGAGCCTGGATCTCTGGCGGCGTCTCAAAGACATCGCTGGGCAGCGGGACGTTGTGCTCGTAGCGCTTGAACGTGGTCGTGATCGTGACCTGTTTCTCACCCTCACCCTGGACGTGCTCGATCTTCATCGGCAAGAGAATGCCGTCGAACTCCTTGAAGTTCGAGTACTTGCTCAGGACCGGGTATGTGCGGTCGTCGTCGATGTGGCGACGCTCGCGCTTGGCGACAAGGAGCCTGGACTCGGTGTCGAAGAGCAGATCGGTGTGGAGTCCGTCGCCGGCGGTCAGCCGAACGACCCGCACCCGCGACTCGCCGAAATCCTCGACTCCGGTCATCTCGGCGGTCTCGTAGAAGTCCTTCCAGTCGGTGAGCCCGTCGATCGCCGCGCCCCTCTGGGCCTGTGCCTTGGCCTTGCCCTTGAGGACGCGCTGGCTGCCGTTGTAGTCTTGCCAGGCGACATCTTCGCCGACGACCTGGATGACGAGTTCGCCGTTGAACAGCAGCGTCTCCGATCGGCTCAGGCGTGGGCGCTGCTGGAAGTGGTACACCTCGGCCTCGAAGGTGTCGTTGCTCTGGCTATAGGTCCCGCGGGCCTTGCGGGTCTCGAGTTTCTCGTGGACCTCGCGTCCGCCGTGGGCCTCGATGGACCAGTCGATGACGGCCTGGGCAGAGGGCAGCCGATCGGATTGCTCGGCGTCCTGTGCCTGCACGCCAGCGGGCGAGCCGTACAAGAGCAGTCCGCACGCAAGCACGCTCAGAATCGGGGCTTTGGTCATCGCTCACTCCTCGATCAAGAAAGTCTGGATCCGCAGATTCCCCGTCAGCGTCCGATGCACCGGGCAACGGTCGGCGATCTCCGCCAGGCGCTCGCGCTGCGTTGCCGTCAGATCGCCCAGCAGTTGCAGCTCGGCGTCGATGTGCTCGATCATCGCGGGCGAGTCGTCGCAATGCGCGCAATCCTCACCGTGGCGCCGCTCATACCGCATCGCGATCGCCACCTGATCCAAGTCCCACCCCTTGCGGTCGGCGTACATCCGCAGCGTGATCGCCTTGCATGTGCCGATGCTCGCCAGCAGGAGCTGGTAGGGGTTGGGTCCGGTGTCGGTGCCGCCGACGCTCGCCGGCTCGTCGGCGGTGATCTCGTGCCTTGCGATGCGGACGTGGGTCTGGTAGTGATCCCGCCCGATGCTGACTACAACTGGATCGTCGGAGGCCATGGGCCCATCGTATCAAGGTGCCGCGGAAGCCATTGCGAGATTCTGATAGGCTTGCGCCATGAGGGACATCGTTCGATCGCGGTCCGACAGGATGATCGCGGGGGTGCTGGGCGGGTTCGCGGCCCACCTCGGCTGGCCATCCGACCGGGTACGGATCGGGTTCGTGCTGCTCTCGATCCTCTCGGTCGCGTTCCCGGGGATCATCGTCTATCTGATCCTCTGGTTCGTGATGCCCGAGGAGTAGCTTCAGCCGGCGGGAAGCTCGGGGATCGCGCACGACCCGCCGTGCTTGGCGTGGTAGTCCTGGTGCTTCTCCTCGGCGGGCCAGAACCTGTGCCCCTGGCTCTCCACCACGGTGGCGATAGACAGATCCGCGAATCGATTGCTCTTGGCCTGGGTCTCGATGAAGCCCTGAGCGATTTCTCGCTGCTTGTCGTCGGCGGGGAAGATCGCCGAGCGGTACTGGCTGCCGATATCCGGCCCCTGCCTGTTGAGCTGGGTCGGGTTGTGGAACTGGAAGAACCGGGCCAGCAGTTGCTCGTAGGTGACGGCGCCCTGATCAAAGACAATCTTCACGGTCTCGGCGTGCCCTGTGACGCCCGCGCACACCGCCGAGTACTTCGGGGATTCCACGCTGCCGCCCATGTACCCGCTCTGGGCGTCGAGCACGCCCTCGACCTGGGCGAAGCGATCCTCGACGCCCCAGAAGCACCCGCCGGCGAAGTAGGCGGTCTCGACGGCGAGAGCCGGGCGTGCCATCTCGGGGACCTGCGCATCGCGCTCATAGAACTCGAGCGAGGCGGAGTTGAGACAGAACCGCAGGCCCGTCGGCGCGGGGCCGTCATTGAACACATGCCCGAGATGCCCCCCGCAGCGCGTGCAGACGATCTCTGTGCGGGTCATACCGAGGCTCTTGTCCACGATGGTGCGGACGTGCCTGGGATCGGCGGGCTGGAAGAAGCTGGGCCAGCCGGTGCCGCTGATGAACTTGCTGCCAGAGTCGAACAGGGGCAGCGCGCACAGGCGGCAGAGATACTGGCCGTCCATCTTGTTGTCGAGCAGGGTGCCGCAGAACGCGGCCTCGGTGCCCTTAGCCAGGATGATCCTCGCCTGCTCGGGGTCGAGGTCCTTGGCGAGCTCGTCGATGCGTTCACTTGAGAGCGGCGCGATGTTGTGCCCGGTGGTTGAATACATGGTCGGCGCATCGTCGTTGACATCGCTTGATCTTGGGTCGGGTCCTGCTGTGCCGGCGGCGAACAGAATGCCCGTCAGCACGATGGCCCCGAATCCGATCATCACAACGAGCATCGCAAGCCTCATCAGGTGTTCCTTCCAGGCAAGCCGCGGGCGGCCTTGCGGCGGACCGTATTGTACGAGCTTTCTATCGCCCGGATTCCCCTGGAAACTCCCCGGATATTGTAAACCACGCTCAGAGGGTGCGATCCCGTTGGAGGGAACCCTGCTGGGCAGGTCGGTATTCCAGCGCGGGCCGGGGGGTTAGTCGCTGCGCACGGGCATCGCTGGTCCGATCGATGCCTCGCACGCCCTAGCTGACGAGCCCATCGAGCGGGAACGCCGGCCTTGCCAGTGGGCGCAGCGCCAGCAGCAGCAGCGCGATCTCGGAGTCGTCGCCGCCGATGCGATTGACGATCAGTTCGGCGCACGCCGTGCAGCGGTGGATCAGCACCCACTCGTCCTGGTCAGAGCGCACCGAGATCGCGATGGGCTCCATCGGGGCTCGACACGGGTTCTGGCGATCGCCCGGACGCTCATCGACGTGACGCGACCAGAGGCAGCGTGGGCAGTGGTTGCGATGCTTGGTGCCGAAGCCGATCGCCGGGATATGGACCTTGCAGCGGATGCAGGTGAAGCCGTCGCGCTCATCGCGTCGCCGGTGATTGGTTGCCATGCAGTTGGATTCCCAAGGACGTTAGAAAGTCCCCGGAACGGGATTCCGCCGACGCGCTCGCTAGGCCGGGTCGCCCGGCGCGCACGCACCGCGCAGCTCCACGCGGGGATTCGAGCCCCGGGCGGAGAGACGGTCGGCGGAAATCACACGGTTGCCATATACATGCACGACGATCGTAGGCCAGCGTGAGCGGGGCAACGACGTATAACGGCCCGCGCGGCGATGGACACAGCCGTGATCCCACGCCGTTGAGCCCGGGGATGCTCCCCACCACCAAGCCCGAGAATCTCTGGACCCAGAACCCCAGGACCTTGCCGGGCGGCAACAATGGCGGCGCTTCGAGCGTTCGTCCGATGGCGGGCGGGAACAATCGTCGATCCTTGCCGGTAGGTTTGAGCCATGACCATGACCCCCACCCGTTTGTTCATTCTCCCTCTCGTCGCTCTGTTGAGCACCCTCGCGGGCGCCCAGACCGACCCGTTTGGGCAGAGCGACCCGTTCGCTCAGGGCGCACCCCCGTTGGATGGGGCGGTGACGCTGCGAGTTGTGCCCAGCAAGCAGAGCGTCGCGCCCGGCGAAGAGCTCGTGCTGGCGGTCGAGTTCAGTATCCAAAGCGGCTGGCATACCTGGCCCGCCGAAAAGCCGGTGACGACACCGGAGCTTGACGGCATCTGGCAATCGATCCCGACGACTATTTCCGCGAAGGTCGATGGCGCGCGGATCGGACCGACCCAATGGCCGGACCCGCACCTGACTCCGACGCGCGCCGTTTCGAGCGAACTCGTTGAGATCCTCATGTACGAGGGCGCGCCCGTCGCGTATGTTCCGCTGATCGTCGGCTCGGACATCCAGCCAGGCGAGCTGTCGATCGACATCAGCTTCTTCTACCAGGCGTGCGACGAGAACGTTTGCGACATGCCGCGAACGCTCACGTCCACGGTTGTGCTCGAAGTGGTCGCTGAACCCGTCGTATCGGACGCGCCCGATGCGGCGCTCTTTGGCGACTTCGACCAGCGCGTCTTCGCGCGCCAAGCCGAGTGGGACGGCGCGCCGGCCGCAACATCGGGGTCAGAATCAGAGACTCAGCGACCGAGCTTTCTCGGCTTTGAGATCCCCGAGAACGCCGGGCTCGTGGTCCTGGCATTGCTGGCCGCGGTCGGCGGGTTCGTGCTGAACCTCACGCCGTGCGTTCTGCCGGTGATTCCTATTAAAATCATGGCGATCAGCCAGCACGCCGACACGCCCGCCAAGAGCATGAAGCTCGGGCTGTGGATGGCCGCAGGCGTCGTCGCGTTCTGGGCGGGCATCGGGCTGCCGGTCGCGCTGCTCACTTCGGTCATCGATCCGTCGCGCCTGATCTTCGGGCACTGGTGGGTCACGCTGGGTATCGGCGTCCTCATCGCCGCCATGGGCGTGGGCATCATGGGCATGTTCAATATCACCCTGCCCCAGAAGCTCTACCTGATCAATCCCAAGGCCGACACCGCGCACGGGTCGTTCCTGTTCGGCGTGATGACCGCGGTGCTGGGCCTGCCGTGCTTCGGATTTGTCGCCGGGGCTCTGCTCGCCGGCGCGGCCACGCTGCCGTCCTCAACGATCCTGGTCATCTTCACGTCGCTGGGCATGGGAATGGCTTTGCCCTACATCGTGCTCAGCGCCAAGCCCGGGCTTGTCGAGAAGATCCCGCGCACGGGCCCGGCGAGCGAGCTGGTCAAGCAGGTCATGGGATTGCTCCTTCTGGCGGCCGCCGCGTTCTTCATCGGGGCGGGCGTCGTCGCTGTTATCAGCGAGACCGCCGGACCCTCGCCGGACTTGCCGTGGTGGTGGAAGCAGGTGCACTGGTGGGTGGTCGCGGCCCTCGGGACCGCCGCCGGCGGCTGGCTGATCTTTCGCACGATCCAGATCACCAAGAAGACGCCCAATCGCGTCTCGATGGCGATCATCGCCCTCATCCTCTCGGCGGTGCCCGTGGTCTACGTCGTCAACAAGACGATCAAGGCCCGCGACGACTTCTGGATCCCCTACACGCCCGAGATCCTGCAGGCGTCACTCGATGAGGGCAAGGTCGTCGTGATCGATTTCACCGCCGAGTGGTGCCTCAACTGCAAAATGCTCGAGGTCATTCTCAATCGTGAACCGGTGAAGTCTCAACTCTTGGCGAGCGGCGTTGTCCCGCTCATCGCCGACAACACCGTGGACTCGGCCCCCGGCTGGGACAAGATGGCGGAACTCGGGCAGACCGGGATCCCGCTGCTGGTGATCTACGGCCCCGGGCTCGATGAGCCGTGGCAGGCGAACTCCTACACCGCCTCGACGGTCCTCAAGGCCCTGGAAAGGGCTCATGGGAAGGCCGAAGGCTCTGAGTAGACCCGTCCCAGCACGCCGAGCACGAGTGGGCGACGCCTTCTCGGGCGTTCCCCAGTTCCCGAGATGATCCAGAGCGCCCATGGGCGAACCCCGCTGCCCACCGTCCATTGACTCCCCGCCTGAGGCGACGTATTTTTCAGACGCGCCGGGACAGGTTCCCCGGCCTCAGGCGGGTGTAGCTCAGTGGTAGAGCGTCACGTTGCCAACG
>CBDVAM010000042.1:0-26871 GCA_965371965.1 uncultured Phycisphaerales bacterium | reverse complement strand
AGAGCGTCACGTTGCCAACGTGAATGTCGTCGGTTCGAATCCGATCACCCGCTTTTGACGCCGGACCCGATGGTCCGGCGTTTTTTCATGCGCCCGCTCAGTCATCGCCTCGTGCCGCCTCGATCTCATCGAGCACCCGGCGCGCGTCAGCAACAGGCTCGCTCTGATCACCCCAACGCTCGCTCGCCAGCCGCAAAGACTCAGCCGCATGAGCCTCGCCCTCGTCCAATCGTCCGACAGCCAACATGCACTCGGCCATCGACACTCTCAGCTTCAACACGCTGGAAGCGTCCTCGCCGGCGATCACGCCCATGCCGCGCCATGCGAGATCGAACTCGCCGATTGCGTCCTCGTTTCTTCCCATGGCCTGTAGCGCCCGCGCCAAACCGGCGCGAGCGCCCAGTGTGATCTTGTGGTCCGGGCCGAGCTTCGCCTCGCCGGCCTCCACAACCGACCGCGAGATCGCCTCGGCCTCGCTCGCCTCTCCCAACGCCAGCAGCGTCCGCGAGAGATTGTGCCGGCTGATCAGCGTGCTCGGATGATCCTCCGGATACACGCGCTGCTTTGCCTTGACCAGCTGCTCGTACATCGCTCTGGCCTGTTCCGGGTCGCCCATGTCGCGGATCATCCCCGCGAGGTTGTTCAGCGTGCCCAGCGTGTGCGGGTGGTCATCGCCCAACTCCTGGCGCTGGACCTTGAGCACCCGTTGGAGCATCTCGAGGGCGCGCTCGGTCTGGTCAAGACCCCGGTACACCATCGCCAGATTGTTCATCGTCAGAAGGGTCCCGCTGTCGGCCTCGCCGAGGACACGCTTCCGTGCGTCAAGCAGCGGCTCGAGCAACTCGATCGCCGCATCGAGCTCTCCCATGCGGTGATAGACCGTCGCCAGATTGCTCATCGACGTCATGGTCCGCTCGTCGTCATCGCCAAACGCTCCGCGGAGGCGCTCGACGTGCGGCTCCAAGAGCGTCCGGCTCTCTTTGAGCCTTCCGGTCTCAGCGAGCACCGCCGCCAGGCTGTCGATCGCGCCGACCGTCTCGCTATGGAGCGGATCCAACCCTGCAAACGCGACCGAGATCGCTGTGCGATAGGTACGCTCCGCTTCGGTGAAGTTCGCGATCTGCAACTGGGCGTACCCGATCGCATTCAGCATCGAGACCGCCGCCTGCGGATACTCGCCCAACTCGTCTTCGACCCGCTCGACCCCGCCCTCGAGGATCTTCAGCAACAACGCCGTATCCATGTCACGAGCCACCGCGGGATCGACCCCCGTAAGCAGATCCTGCGCAAAGCCCGCGAGCACGTCCGCACGCTTGACCTGCGCTCGCGCCTCGTCCGCAGCGGCTTTCTCGCGAAGACCGAACTGCACACCGCCAACGGCAAGCGCCGAAACGGCGACAAGTGCAATCAGCGCTGCACCGACCTCGAACGGACGCCGGCGCACGAACAGCGACAACCGATACCAACTGCTCGGCGGGCTCGCCTCGACCGGCTCGCGCCGGGCGTATCGCCGGAGATCCTCTGCGAGCGCGTTGGGCGTGGGATACCTGCGGGCGGGATCCTTCTCGAGCGCCCGCATGGTGATCCAGTCCAGATCGCCCTTGAGGTAGCACCACAAGCGGTGGGAGTCCATCCGCCTCGCGTACGCGGTCGTGTCCGCCTCATCGCCGAGGCCCGCGATGCGCGTCGAGGGGTTCGCGGGCGTGACATCACAGATCGCCTGCGCGATCACAGCGGGCCCGGCGCCCGCCAATCGTTCCTCGTCCAGGGGCGTCCTCCCGGTCAATAGCTGATAGAGCAGCACGCCCAGCCCATACACGTCCGTTCTGGTATCGACACCCCTCGGCCCACGCGCGATCTGCTCGGGAGCCATGTACGCCGGCGTGCCGATCGCGTGCAGTCCCTGGGTCAGCGTGACGTCCAACGCCGAGTTCTCCATCGCCTTGGCGACGCCGAAGTCGATCACCTTGACCAGCGGCTGGCCATCGAGTTCGCTCACCAGCACGTTGGACGGCTTGATGTCGCGATGGACGATGCCGCGATGGTGCGCGTGCTGCACCGCCACGCAGACCTGCTCGAACAAACGCAGCCGATCACGGATACCAAGGCGCTTCTTGTCGCAGTAATCTGTGATTGCGGGCCCATCGACGTATTCCATGACGACGTACGGCCTGCGCCGCTCGGTCTGGCCCGCCTCGATGACCCGAGCGATCGACGGGTGCTCCATGAGCGCCAGCGCCTTGCGCTCGGTCTCGAACCGGCGCAAGACCTGCTTGCTATCCATCCCCGGCTTGAGCACCTTGATCGCGACCAGACGCTTGATCGGCGCTTCCTGACGCGCGAGGTACACCACGCCGAACCCGCCCTCGCCCAGCGTCCTCTCGACCTTGTACGGCCCGATGCGATCCAGGTCCTCGCGGATCACGGTGTCCGGACGCACGGGATCCGCCAGATCCATGAGCAAGGATGCGGGATCGCCGTCGCGCAAGAAGGAGTTGCCCGAGGAGTGCGCTTCGAGCAGCGCGAGGACCCGAATCCGACGAGCGGGGTCATCCGTGCATACCTCTTCGATGTACGCCGATGGGCTGTCGCGCTCGATCGCCTCAAGAAAGACGCTCTTGGTCCCGAGTTCGCGCATTGCTCAGCCCTCGCCCTGCAAGAGCTGGAGCATCCGAGCCCGCGCGAACGCCCACTCGCGCATGACCGTCCGCTCTGAGATCTCAAGAGCCTCCGCGGTCTCCTGCACGTTGAGACCCGCAAAGAACCGCAGGCGGACAACATCCGCCGCACGGGGATCCTCGCGCTCGAGCAGATCAAGCCCCTCGTGGACCGCGAGAATCTCCTCGTTCTGGTCCTCACAGGCGAGTTGCACGTGCTCGAGGGCGATCCCCGGGCGGCCGCCGCCGCGCTTGTCGCTCTTCTTCTTGCGGGCGTGGTCGATGAGCAGCCGGCGCATCGCCTCCGCGGCGGCCCGGAAGAAGTGCTTGCGGCTCTCGAACTCACCCTCTCCGCCCAACAGCTTGAGATACGCCTCATGGACCAGCGCGGTCGCCTGGAGCGTGTGGCTCGCTCGCTCGCCACGCATCCGGGCACCCGCGATCTTCCGCAGCTCGTCGTACACGAGCGGGAGCAGTTCTTCGGCGGCCTCGGGGCGATCACCGATCTCTGACAGAATCTGCGTGACCTGAGGGCGTTGCATTGCTCGGGTCCCCCGCCCGCCCCACGTCCTCTCGAGCGGGGCCGGCCGACGTGTCGGGCTCAGCTTAGCGCGCCCCGCCCCGCGATGGATCACCTGGCAGGTCGTCATCTCAGCCCCTTCTCAAGAATGGGATCACCGAGGGGACGTGACGCTTGTACTGGCGGTAGTGCTCGCCCAGCTCTCCGATCAGGGTCCGCTCTTCGAACCACAGCCCGACGAAGATGTACGCCGTCACCAGCACGCTGACGAGCAGGTGCCCCTGGGTCATCGTGGGCGTCGCCCAGAACGCGATGAGAAAGCCCAGCATCAGCGGATGGCGAACGAGGCGGTACAGCCCGACCACGCGAAACCCGATCGGCTCATACTCCCGCCCGCGATAACGCAGCCACACCTGGCGGAGGCCGAAGAGATCGAAGTGGTTCACCATGAAAGACGACGCGAACACGATCCCAAAGCCCGCGAGTAGCAGCCCCATCAGGCCATAGCGGAGCACCGGCAGCTCGACATCCCAGACAACCTCGGGCAGCGACTGCCACTGCCAGAACAACAGCCCAAGGCACGCGCAGGCGGCCAAGACGAACGTGCTCCGCTCGATCGACTCCGGGACGAACCGCGTCCACCAACGCTTAAACGCCGGGCGAGCCATGATCGTGTGTTGCACGGCGAACAGCATGAGGAGCGCCGCGTTGATCGTGATCGCCGGCGCCAGGGCGTGCGCCCCGCCGGTATCGATCGACTTGGGCACGATCCAGTTCCCCACGAACCCGATGGTGTAGGTGATGGTCGTAAAGAACGCGAGGTACGCGCCAACACCATAAGCAAGGACGAGTCCCCGCCCGAGCGCCGTCGCGGGCTCCGATGCGGCTGTGGCGTCCGCGCTGCTCGAGTCCGCGTTGGCTCGTGCGTGCGGGCAGAGTCTCATGAGCAAGCTCGTCATGGTTCAGGCTCCCAGAGTTTCAGCCGGATGGCCCCATTGCCCCGGCTACACGCACAAGCGCAATCCGGATCCGTCGGCTGCCATCTCAAGGGACGGAAGGGCCAATATTGACTCGCGCGAGGTTCTCGGACTCTTACCCGTTGAGTGCCCCGGAGAACGAATCTCCACACCACAGATGGCAGGTGCGCGCCCCCGGTTGCGCCTCTTCGTCTGACGACCTTGGATTTGGAGACTCACCGATGCCACAAGCAGCCCAATGTGATCTTGAGTCGCTCTCTCGGGCGCTAGACGAGTTGGTCCTGCAAGCCGCAGCCATACAACTCGTCCAGGTCGGCGAGCGTGTCCTTCTGGATCAGAATCAGCTCTCAGACACCTCTGCGGCGGGCGAACACGCCGGTGCTGCCAACGGAGTTCCAACATGAGGCCATCTACCCAGAGGCTGCGTCAGATGGGCGCGCTCGGATTCTTGTTCTTTCTGGTGAAGGGCCTGGCCTGGCTGGGCATCGCGGCGTTTGGTGCCGCCCATGCGTGGGCGTAGCGCAAGCAAACTCCGAACAAAGAAACGCTCGGGCGACCCGAAGGCCGCCCGAGCGTGTGGTGAGAGTATGCCCGGCTTGTGACCGGACATGGAGAGTGCTGACACTCTAGCGAACCGTCGCATACCTGCAAAGGGTGTCGAGTACGGGTGAGAATGAATTAGGGCAATCGCCTCACTCACCGATGGGAGAACCGCGATCCAAGGGCGATCATCACTCCTGCTCTCCCGCGGACTCCGGCTTGACGTGTCGCGCAGCCCGCATTCTCGGACTGACCGCTTTGGTCGCGCCGCGCACTCAGGCGAGTGTGCAGCGGGTGCTTGTCGGAAGTTGGTTTGATGAAAACGTGAAACTGCTCAGCGTCTCGCCGGGCTCACTCAGTGCATTCAGCGCTGACTTCGTGCCCTCGGGCTCGGGCGGCCTAGGCACGCCCGACGGGTACAGTGATGCCGGGGTCCTCGTGCTTGCGCTGATTTCTTCCAAAAACGTGTAATCGGGCCTTCGGCTCGGTGCTCGATCTTGGTATGCTGCGTCGCCGCGCCCCGGGAAGCGGAGCGCTGAGGTGAAACTACTAAAAGGGAGTATCGAGTTGATGAATTTCGCTTGTCGACAGGTGGCTGTGGCGGCGTTGGGTGCTCTTTCGGTCACTGCGGTCGCGAATGACCGCCAGCCGGAGAAAGGTGCCCAGTACGCGCCCCACGACGTCATGATCGGGTTCCACGCGGTGCCGGACGCGCCGATGTTCGCCCGCCTTAGAGCGGCGATCGGCGGTGATATCACCTGGCGTGAGATTGCCCACGCGCCGCATCCCAAGAACGATCCCAACGGCATCCACCCACTGGCGATGGTCCGCGTCCTCACGCTGCCCGACGCCATGGACCCGGGCATCATCTCTGACGCCGTCGCGGCTGTCGATGGGGTCCGCTACGCCCACCCCAACTGGCTGACCCAGATCGCGTTCGAGCCCAACGATCCGCGCTGGAACCAGCAGTGCGGCCCGCAGGCGATCAACGCGCCCGCGGCGTGGGACATCACCCGCGGCTCGAACGACATCATCATCGCGGTCGCAGACACCGGGCTGAACTTCGGACACGAGGAGTTCCAGTCCAACGTCTACGTCAACCCCGACGAGATCCCCGCCAACGGCATCGACGATGACAACAACGGCTACATAGATGACATCAACGGACGCAACTGCCTGGACGACGACAACAATATGACCGACAGGAACGGGCACGGGTCACATGTCTCAGGATCTGCCGCAGCGCCTATCAACAACAGCATCGGCATCGCGGGCATGTCTAACTCGACGGTCATGGTGCTCCAGGTGTTCAACTCCGGCGGCGGCGGCACCTGGGAAGCCATCACCGAGGCCGTGTACTACGCCACCGACAACGGGGCGCACCTGCTGAGCTACTCAGGCGGCGGGGGTGGGAACGACCCCGCTCTCCGCGAGGCCGTCGCCTACGCCTGGGACAATGGCATGAGTGTGGTTGCGGCAGCGGGCAACGGCAACTCCACCAGGCGCTTCTACCCAGCAGCCTTCGACACCGTGCTGTCGATCTGCGGCACCGACTGCAACGACAATAGATACGGCAGTTCCAATCGCGGCGACTGGCTGGATGTCGGAGCGCCCGGGGTCAACATTCTGTCCTGTGAGGAAGGCGGGTCGAGCTCCTACGGGACCAAGACCGGAACAAGCATGTCCACGCCGCACGTCAGCGGGCTTGTCGCGCTCATGCTCTCGCTCAACGACAGCCTGACGCCGCAGGAGATCCGCGATCTGCTCCGCGACAACGCGGTCGATCTTGGCGACCCCGGATATGACTCGCTGTTCGGCTACGGGCGGATCGACGCCGCCGCGACGCTCGCCGCAGTGCCCGTCGCGTGCCCGGCGGACCTGGACGGCGATGGCGACGTAGACGCCGATGATTTCTTTGACTACCTCGATGCGTTCGCCTCGGGCAACTTGAGCGTGTGCGACATCGACGACGATGGCGATTGCGACGCCGACGACTTCTTCGACTACCTGGATCAGTTCGCCAGCGGCTGCTAGACACGAAGCCGCATTCTTCACCACGCCTCGCAAGCCCCGCGGATTTCCGCGGGGCTTTTTTGTGTCTCGCTGTAGCAGCAGTGCTGTGGGAAACTCCGATCACGACGGAGTCAGCAAATCAGACAAAACTATCTGCTTTTCAGTACTCTCCGCATCCGGCTGGCAACCAACCCAAGGAAACCCCTGGCATCGGTGCAGGATGATGAGTCACCATCGCGGATCTCCCGAGGTCTTGGAGAAGAATCGCTCTTTCTTGTCCCTGTTGTCTGAGATCCAGGAACTCTGCGCTCGCAGTCGCATCTGAGTCCTTGGACGATCGGCGCGCAGCGCGCGCGCCTGGGAGAGTGGGGCTCCCGCCCAACCGACACATCGCGATGCAGATCAAGGGAAGTCTGCACGCTCAGTTGGCCAAGGAGAAACCCCATGTCATTGAATCGCACAGTCACCATCGGATTGATCGGAGCGCTCGCCGCCTCTCACGCGCTGGCGGACGAGCCCGTCGCCAGGCTCACTTGGGACGAGGTCTTGACCGGCGGGCCGAACTGCACGACGGGCGAGGATCCGACGATGGACCTCTGGGTCATCGAAGATTTCTCGATCGACACACCCGCTTCCATCTTGAGTTGGTCGACACAGGGTACGGTGTGCTGCAACACGGGACTCCTTGACGATGTGATCGTGCGCATCTACGACCGCTTCCCAACTGACGACGGGGCGGTGATCGTCATGGAATCCGTTCCGGGCACCGGAGTATTCAACGAAGGGCAGCTCCGCTTCAGCACGTTGACCGTCGAGTTCGACGGCTCGATACTTCCCGCCGGCGAGTACCACCTCGCCTGGACCGCATTCGTTGCGCCGCCGGAGTTCGCGGTGGTCTGGAGCACCGAGTTCGACCATGACATAGGCGGCGGCGCCGCTCAAAATGCCTGGCTGTGGAACCTCGGCGAAGGATTTGGGTGGCCGGAGAATCCCAAGCCCGTCCCCGATGATCTCTACGGCAACGGCCAAACGGGCGTCAACTTCACCATCTTCGGCGAGATGGTTTCTTGCCCGGCGGACATCGATGGCGATGGCGACGCCGACGCAGAGGACTTCTTCGCCTATCTCGACGCGTTCGCTGGCGGCGATCAGAGCGTCTGCGATATCGACGGCGATGGCGATTGCGACGCCGAGGACTTCTTTGGCTATCTCGACCTCTTCACCCAGCCCTGCTGAGGCGTTCGGGCAAACTGGTTCTTCACTTGACTCCGCCGGCGGCCATCTGGTACCTTGTCCGATGGCCGGACCTATTCCTCGCGGAGTCATACCATGCCCACGCTTGCCGTCACGCTGCTGAGTCTTCTCGTTCTGTGCGCCTCCGCGCATGCCCAGAATCTCGCCAAGGGATCCGCGACGGACCACGACGCCAAATACGCCGGTGGCTTTGAGATCGATATTCCCGGCGCGCTGCGATCCATGCCCCAGCCCGGTGAGTCGATCCGGGTTCCAGACGTGCGAATCGCCCCGGACGAGACGGTCACGCTCGTCATCCAGCGATTCACGATCAGCTCGCCGAGCACCCGCTTTGTCGTCCGCTCGGCGGGCGTCGATCGACCCCTGGGCTACGACCCATCGCGCGTCACGCTGCTTGGCGGGCACGTCGAAGATCGCCCCGAGTCGAGTGTCTTTCTCGCCCATTCCCCGTCGCTCGGCTTTATCGGACGGGTCGACGATGGTGCCGGGCACATCGCCTCGATAGATTCCGTCCGAACCGTCGATGGCCCTTCTTCGACGGCGCTGAGGATCACGCCCGGCCCGATCCGCCCGACGACATCCGCCGCGCCATTCTGTGGCGTCGATTCGTCCGACTGGACAGAGCCGGAGTTGCTCGAGGATGATTTCCCGGCGAGGTTCCTGGTGGAGGTCGCGGTCGATACCGACTTCGACTACTACGAGCTCTTTGACAACGTCGATCACGCGATGGACTACCTGATTGTGCTCTACGGGCAGTCGAGCTTCGTCTTCTCGCGCGACTCGGGCATCCGTCTGACGCTCTCGTTTACGCGACTCTGGACCGACCCCGATGATCTGTTCAACGGCGGCAATCCTCTTAGAGAGTTCCGAGAGTACTGGAATCAGAACATGGACGACGTGCTGCGTGATACGGCGCAGTTCTGCTCGGGGCGTCGTGACTTTCCGTACGGCGGCGCGGCACACCTTCCCGGCGTCTGCGACCTTGGCGGCGCCTACTCGGTCATCGGATACGTCGGCGGCGTGTCGGGCGACCTGCAAGTGGGCACCTATCTCAACTACGACGTCATCGTCGCCGCGCACGAGCTCGGGCATAACTTCGGCTCGCCCCACACGCACACCCGCGACCTGGATACCTGCAACGATCCCTTCGCCCCGCCGCAGCGCGGCCCGATCATGAGCTATTGCGGCCAGAGCTATTCCGGCGGCGACGCCAACCAGGACCCCCGATTCCACACCGATTCCACGCGGCTAATGCACCAGGTTCTCCTGGATGTCGGCGGTTGCCTCGACGCGGACTGCAACGCCAACGCCATCGCCGACTCGGTCGATATCGCCGACGGAACCAGCGCCGATATCAACGCCAACGGTATCCCCGATGAGTGCGAGGACTGCAACGACAACGGCGTCTTCGACGACGAGGACATCGCCAACGGATTCAGCCTCGATCTGAACGGCAACGGCATTCCCGACGAATGCGAGCCCGATTGCAACGATAACGGCGTGCCGGATGATCTCGATATCGCCCTCGGCGATGAGCAAGACGGTGATGCCAACGGCGTGCCCGATTCCTGCCAGGCCGATTGCGATGACAACGGCATCGCCGATATCCTGGATATCAACGCCGACATGACCCTCGACCGCGACCGCAACATCGTGCTCGACGATTGCCAGGATTGCGACGACGACGGCATCAACGACCTGCTCGCGCTCGAGCACGAGCACAACATCTGGGTCGGGTCATTGAATGCCGATGTCGGCATCCGCGAGTTCTATGGTGCCACCGGCGTTCTCATGCAGACCAGCGATGCTGCCGCTGTCGAGATCACCAATGATCTCGTCATCACGCCCGACAAGCGGGTGCTCATTGCCAGCGCGACCGATGATCGCGTGGTCGAGCTCGCCGCCGATGGCTCCTTCGTCCGAGACCTGGTCGGCGCGGGCGATGGCGGCCTCGACGAACCCGCGGGAATGCTGCTCACCGAGAGTACACTCATCGTTTCCAGCCGGCTGGGCGGGCAAATTCTGGAGTTCGATCTCGCAACCGGAGCATTCGTGCGCGTCCTCATCGACTCTCTCCCATCTCCATTCGGCCTGGCCCACGCCCCCGAAGATGGACTCCTCGTCGCCGCCGCCGACAACCAGGTCTATGAGTTCGATCTCACGTCGGGCGAACTCCGGCGCATCGTCGTCATCGCAGACGACAACGGTGGCCTAACCGATCCGCGCGGCCTGGTCATCGACACTCTCGACCGCCTCTTGGTGTGCAGCTTTGCAACGAACGAGGTCCTTGCCTATGACCTCGCGACCGGCGCGCCGCGCGGCAAGTTCAACCGCAATGGCACGCCCGACCGCCTGCAACTCGAAGAGCCCTGGTCCATCCGCGTAGGCCCGAATCGCAACGTCTTCGTCTCCAACAGCAGCATCCATCAGGACCGGCGACCGCCAGAGGACCTCCACCTGACACAGGCCCGCGTCTTCGAGTTCGATTTCCACTTCGGCAACTACATCCGCGCCTTCGTGCAGGGCGCCGACACCGGGCTCTGGCGCCCAAGCGGCTTCGACTTCATGCCCGGCGGCGATATCGACTGCAACCTGAACTTCTTCCCCGACGCCTGCGAGATCGCGATGGGCCTGGTCGAGGATCTCAACGGCGATGGCATCCCCGACGAGTGCCAGGTCTGCGTCGCCGACCTCGATGGCGATAACGACACCGACGCCGACGACTTCTTCGCCTACCTCGACCTCTTCGCCGCCGCTGACCCGGACGCCGATCTCACCGGCAGCTCCGACCCGACCAGCCGCAGCTACGCCGTGCCCGACGGCGACATCGACGCCGACGATTTCTTCGTGTACCTGGATTTTTTCGTCGCGGGCTGCCCATGATTCAAGATTGAGGAACTCCTTGGCTGGCCACACAACTCAAAGAACACTCGCCCGGAGGACCCGCCCACACTTGACCTCAACGGCGACGATTCTGTGGGCGAGCCCCGCCTCGAAGGCTCTGCTCCTTCGCGCTCGGTCGCCGATCAATCCAGCATGGTGCCTGGCGTTAGGGCTGCAATGCAGAAGCACCTGCGCAGACCCGACACGAGCAGTTGAGACATCTTACCATTTCCAGGATGGACCTATCGAGATTCAGGATCCACACGCGGTAGACTGCTCGTATGTCTCCGCAAGGCTCGGTGCGCCCCGTGAATCTCATAGGCCCACAGGCCGCCTGATCGGACGAGTCGCGATGAAAGTCACGAGACCCCTTCGCAACTCATGGGGCATCGCTCGTAGAGGCGCACGCTGAGCCTGGTGGTGATTCTTGCTTTGGGAGATTCATGGTGTTCAAGCCTACTGCGTTGCTCACCTTTGTGATGTTGCTGAACGCCGCGGCGACAGGTCAATCGACAGATGCGAGCTTTGAAGCCAATCTGCCGCTGGCGATGCGCGTCATACCCCCGTTTGGCCAACCGGTCCGCATCCTGAGTTTTCCAATCGCCCCCGACAAGAACGTGGAACTGGAGCTCCGCCGATTCGCTGTCACAGGACCCAACACGCGTTTCGTAGCGAGATCTGGCGGCGTGGATCGGCCCTTTGAGTACGACGCCTCGCGTGTCGTCCTCTTCGAAGGAACGGTCGTGGGCCATGCCGGCTCGAGCGTCTTCATCGCGCGAGCGCCCTCAATGGGCTTTGTCGGACGCATCGACGATGGCGCCGGGCACATCGCCTCGATCGGCTCGGTCCAAACAGAGAGCGGCCCCTCGCCGGATCGGCTCCGCGTCATTCCGGGACCTGTCGGGGCGAGAACCGGCGCGGCCCCTCTTTGTGGCGTGGACTCCAGCGAGTGGACCGAGCCCGAACTGCTCGAAGACAACTTCCCCGCGGACTTCCTCGTCGAAGTCGCCGTGGACACAGACTTCGACTTCTATGAGATGTTCGACGACGTGAATCGGGCGTTGGACTATGTGCAGATCCTCTATGGGCAGGCGAGCTTCGTGTTCTCACGCGACTCGGGCATACGCTTGACGCTCTCGTTCACGAGAATCTGGACGGACCCCGATGACCTGTTCAATGGGTCGGGTCCTCTTGGTGAGTTTCGCGACTACTGGAACGAGAACATGCAGGACGTGCATCGGGACGTGACCCAGCTCTGCTCGGGACGGCGCGATTACGCCTTCGGCGGGCAGGCGTGGCTCAATCAGGTTTGCTCAAATAGCGCCTACTCGGTCTGCGGCTACATGGGTGCGGGACTCGGCGAGCCCGACCTACCCAGCCACATGAACGGAGATCTCGTCGTCGCCGCACATGAGCTCGGGCACAACTTCGGCTCGCCCCACACGCACTCCCGCGGGCTCGACACCTGCGACGACGCCTTTGCCCAGCCCCGCCGAGGCCCGATCATGAGCTACTGCGGGCAGAGCTATTCCGGCGGGGATGCCAACCACGACGCACGCTTCCACACCGACTCCACACGCCTCATGCGCGCGTATCTCGCCAGCGTCCCTGACTGTCTTGACGTGGACTGCAACGCGAACTCCATCGCCGACGCCACCGATATCGCCAACGGCACCAGCGCCGATGTCAATGCCAACGGCGTCCCCGACGAGTGCGAGGACTGCAACGACAACGGCGTCTTCGACGACGAGGACATCGCAAGCGGATTCAGCCTCGATCTCAACGCAAACGGCATACCCGATGAGTGTGAGCCCGATTGCAACGAGAACGGCGTGCCCGACGACCTGGACATCGCCCTCGGCGACGCATTGGACGAGGACGGCAACGGCGTGCCTGATTCCTGCCAGGCCGACTGCGATGGCAACGGCATCGCCGATTCGTTGGACATCAACGCCGACATGTCTCTCGACCGCGACCGCAACCTTGTGCTCGATGACTGCCAGGACTGCGACGGTGACGGCGTCAACGACCTGCTCGCGCTCGAACACGAGCACAACATCTGGATCGGCTCGCTTCTGCCCGACCCCGGCGTCCGCGAGTTCTACGGCGCGACCGGCGTGCTGATGCAGAGCGCCAGCAACACGGGCATCGAGACGACCAACGATCTCGTCATCACGCCCGACAAGCGCATCCTGGTCGCCAGCGCCGCCGACGATCGCATCGTCGAACTCGCGCCCGACGGCTCTGTGGTCGGCGATCTGGTGGCGAGCGGTGCCGGCGGCCTCGATGAGCCCGCAGGGATGGTCCTCACCGAAGGCACGCTCCTGGTTTCCAGCCGCCAAACCGCACAGGTCCTTGAGTACGACCTCGAGACCGGCGTTTTCCTTCGCACACTCGCCGAACTCCCGGCCTCGCCGTTCGGTCTCGCCCACGCACCCGATGACGGCCTGCTCGTCGCGCTCGCCGACAACAGCGTGCTGGAACTCGACATCGCCACGGGCGATCTCCGCCGGGTCGTTGTCGATGCGAACAACAACGGCGGGCTCGCCGACCCGCGCGGCCTGGTCATCGACACTCTCGACCGCCTCTTGGTGTGCAGCTTCGCGACCAACGAGGTCCTCGCCTACCGCCTTGCATCGGGCGCACCTCTGGGCAAGTTCAATCGCAACGGCACCGAAAACCGCCTCTTCCTCGAGGAGCCATGGTCCATCCGCATCGGACCCAATCGCAACGTCTTCGTCTCCAACAGCAGCATCCATCAGGACCGGCGTCCGCCCGAGGACCTCCACCTCACCCAGGCTCGCGTCTACGAGTTCGACTACCACTTCGGCAACTTCCTCCGCGCACAGATCCAGGGCGCCGACACCGAGCTGTGGCGCCCCAGCGGCTTCGACTTCGTGCCCGGCGGCGACATCGACTGCAACCTGAACTTCTTCCCCGACGCCTGCGAGATCGCGATGGGCCTGGTCGAGGATCTCAACGGCGACGGCATCCCCGACGAGTGCCAGATCTGCGTCGCCGACCTGAATGGCGATGGCGACATCGACGCGGAGGACTTTTTTGTCTACCTCGACCTCTTCACCGCTGGTGACCCCGCCGCCGATCTCACCGGCAGCTCAGACCCGACCAAGCGCAGCTACGCCGTGCCCGACGGCGATATCGACTCGGACGACTTCTTCGTCTTCCTGGATTTCTTCGTCGCGGGCTGTTGAGACGCCAGATCGCGAAGAAGGTGTGCCGGCGCTCTGTCTCGCAAGACGCCCCCAGTGTTCTCGTTATCCATCCTCAAGACCGATCAAGCAGATCTCGGATTGGGCTGGCACCGCGATGCCCAGTCCTCACCCGAGGGCTCACGCTTGCGGCACGCTGGTCTCGGTGGCGAATACCGGTCTGGTGCACCACGATCGCCCACGATCGAGGCGCCCGACGAGCCACACCACCCAGAATACGCTCGACGCGATCTGAAGGGCCATGATGGTCCACGGCGATGTGAACTGGCTCAGATCAATCAGCATCCCCTGCCCGGGGTACAGCCCGAATCCGAGCAGCGCCGGGAGGCGGTACCAGTAATAGGTCGCGATCGCCAGCGCCGCGAAGGCCCGCCCGATCACTCGATGCCCGGCTTGATCCGTCGCGCGCAGAATCGCGAGGTACATGACGAGGGTCACGCCCGCGGCACCGAAGGGAACTCCATAGGCCTGGGCGAGGTGACTCCAACCGCCTTGGAGGTAGTCCGGCACATGGAACCACCCCCAGACGAAACCGGGAAACGCTCCGATCATCAGGGTTGCAGCCAGTCGGTGAGACGGACCTTGGACGCCGGCGCTCGGACCCATTCCACCGGTCGAATCGGGGCATACCGGCGCGCAACGAGTGCACTCCGAGCAGTGCGCATTGGGGACCGTCAAAGCCGGCCGCTGACCGTAGAGCTTCTCTACGGGATGCACCGGGCACATGCCCGAGCACCAACCGCTCTTGCCCTCGAAGGTGAACCCCATGAAGATTGCGATGATTCCAAGGAACACCAGCACAGCGAGCGTTGCAAGCCCGCTCGTGTTCAGCATCACATGACGGAGTGGAACGATCGCAAACAGCAGCGACACTCCGATGAGCGCAAGCCTCCCCTGCCACACACGCCCCAACCGCACACGCCTTGAGAGGCCGAGATGTCGCGCCAACTGCGACGTGGTTCCAAGTGGGCAGACGTTGCGCCAGATCCCAGGTGCGATGGCGACCAGCGCTGGTGCGACGGGGATAAGCCCATCCCAGAACAGCGTGAGCCCAAGAGATGGCGCGAGCGCGAGAACGACCAGAAGCGTCAGTCCCACACACCAGACGATCCCCTGGATCGTCCACCAGATTCTGTCGCTCCATTGAACACATGTATTTTCCATGGGACTCCTCTGCTCCTCGTGCCGCACAACGTCCTCATGGACGCGCGATCGCGACCTGGGTCGACTCTTCGTGCGCGGTATATACTACTCCTCGGCGCCGGTGTTCCTCGAGGACGCGCTGCACGATCGGCGCATCCTTGGCAATCTTCTCCGGCGTAATCACGCCGTGCTGTACGTACTGCCCCTTGGCCACCATGCGCGCCATGATGGCACACGGGAAGGCCGTCGTGCGCGACATGCTTGTTCGATTCGTCTCAGGGTCGTAGAAATCGAGCAGATCCCACGACAACCGGCTTTGCCGGCCCGCTCGAACACCCTCGACACTGACGCGCATGACCGTCAGATCCTGCTCGCCCTGCTCATAGCTCCACATCGGGAACATGAGTGCGCTGATCACATCAATGGGTTTGACACTCACGTGCCCGATCTCAATCGCTTCATGCGCGAACAGGCCCGTCTCTCGAAACACCCGCATGAGCTCGATATGGCCCGGGTAGCGCAGGGTCTTCTCCTTCATGAACGGGATGTCCATCGTATAGGCGAGGCTCCGCAGTCCGTCGGTATTGAACGCCTCGAGCGTCCCGATGCCGGCAAAGTCGATCAGCTCCGGCTCGCTCAGCGCCTCCCGCTCGACGATCTTGCCATGTTCGACTAATCGCGCAGGGCGTGTGTACTCCTCGAGCACGTCCGCGGGGCTGAAGGCCGCCTTGTACGCAAATGGCCACCTGCGTTCGCGAGGCAGTCCACCGACGTAGATCTCAACGCGCTCGCAAACGTCAAGCCGCGAGGCGCCCAGCCCGGCGAGCATGTTGCTCATGCCGGGCGCCACGCCGCAGTCGACGATCGCCGTTACGCCCCGCTCGCGCGCCAACTCATCAAGATCCCAGGCGTCCTCCGCCATGAAACTGATGTCGCAGTAGTTCTTCCGGCACTCGATGACCGTGCGCAATGACTGGAAGCCGATCCGGCTCGCAAGCGCGCCGAGCACGATGTCATATGGCTCGATCGTTTCCGCGAGGACCTCGTGCTCGCCAAGGTCCGCTCGGATCGTCTCAATGCGCCCTTTGGCATGCTGCATCGCCGCCCCAAGCGCTTTCTCGCTCGAATCGGCGATCGCGACATCGAACTCGCCGTCTTCGGCAAGGTCCGCGGCCATGACCCGTCCAACCATCCCCGCACCAAGCACGACTGCTCGCACGCTACCTCCCTGCGCTTCGCGTCTCGATAACTACAGTTCCTCGAACTTCGCCGTGACCACCGAGCAGCTCGAAGAGAATGTGCTCGCTGGCCCTTCCCTGGTGAGTTGGGAGGATGTGCTCGAACCCGGTCATCTCACGCACTCGATCGCGGAAGCGATGGAACGAGACAGCGCCGGCGTAGGACTCATCGGCCCGCATCATGCCGGCCCACTGTTCGCGGCTCGTCGCCCCGGTGCCCGAGTCGGTCAGCAGATCGATCAGGACATCTCGGGCGCCGATCTGGAACAGGTTGAAGGACGCCTCGCGCAGAACCCGCTCACGCTGCTCGGGCGTGGTCATCCGGATCGGCTCGACCATCTTGATCCTGAATGGCTCGATGATCGTCTTCATGAAACCTCCGAGTCAGGGCGCGGACACTGGCACGCCCTGGAGGATGGCCACAGGGTTCGGGCTCTATTGTGCGCTAATTGTAGAGAATAGGATCGGAATTTCCACTACTTGCCCGATCGAACCCCAGGATGTATACCGGACAAATCACAAGACCGAGCATCACGTGCGATCGATGGGGTGCCGCGTCCGATCCCGAGGCTACTCCACGACCCTGGCTGGCGCAAATGTCGATCCGAGGACGGCACGCGACGAGACCCCCAGCCACCGGTCCAGCACATCGGCGTAGACCGAGCGGAAGTCCAGCGCGTGACGAACATCGCCTGCGTCGAGATTCCCAAGATCAGGTGGAGCACCCACGATGCCGGCGTGGCAAGGCGGCCCGGCGAGAATCATGGGCGCCGCCGCCCCGTGATCGGTGCCGCGACCGGCATTCTCGCCGACCCGCCGTCCAAACTCGCTGAAGGTCAGAAGCAGCACGCGCTGAGCCTCGCCGCGAGCCGTGAGATCGCGATAGAACGCGCCAACGGATTCAGACAACTCGGTGAGCAGCGCCGGATGCGTCAGTTCTTGGCGGGCATGCGTGTCGAAACCGCCGAGAGAGGTGTAATACACGCGCGTCGGGAATCCGGCGCCGATCAGACGGGCGATCTGCGACAGACGTGAGGCCAGGCCGAATCCAGGATAACCCCGCCCAAGTTCGTTCGATTCGATGCTCTCCAGCCGCTTTGCGTTGTCGCACGCCGCTACGGCCGTGCGCTGCACGAAGAGGAGGTCTTCGCTCGCGCTGCGCCTTGGCGTGCCGACGGCATCGGCGATATCGCCGGCGCCGTCGGCGAGACGGAATGCGTCTGCGTCGGCGATCGACGGGACAGCGACCCGCTCGGCGTGCAGCGAGAGCGGCAGAGGCTCGTCTGCCAGGTGCAGCGCATAAGCTGCGTCTTTGGTCTTGTCGACTACCCGACCCAGCCAGCCGGTCGAGACATCATCCTGCTCGGGGCGGGCCGTGTGCCAGATGTCCATCGACCGGAAGTGCGACCGATTGGGATTGGGATAGCCGACGTTCATGACAACGTTGAGGTTGCCCTCGTCGTAGAGACCCTTGAGTGCGGTCATTGATGGGTGCAGGCCAAGCGTGTCATCGAGTCGGTGGACCTGGCTCTTGCTTACGCGCAGCGTCGGTCGTGCGGCCCGGTATTGATCGTCTTCGTAGGGAACAACTGTGTTGAGCCCGTCGTTGCCACCGCTGAGCTGCACGACCACGAGAATGTGCGCATCGCTAGCTGCGCAGGCTGCGCTGGCCGTTGAGGCAAGAAACCCCGGCAGTGAGGCTCCCGAGGCGATGAGCGTCGAGGCACCGACGGAGGTCTTCAGGAACTCGCGTCTGGTCGTGCGCATGGCCTCTCCCATTCAACCGAGTTGGTACTCCGGGCTTGTGACGAGCACACGCATGGCTTGAGTCAGCAACTCGTCGCCGCCCTCGTCGATCGCGTTGATTCGGCTCCGGATCGCCGGCGGCATCTGTCCATCCAACACCAGATCGTTACAAAACTCGATGATCGCATCGCGCCCGTCCAGAGCGTGGCGGGCACGAAGCTCGCCAGGAGAAAGACTGCCTGGGCCGTCCGGGGTAGTGGCGCTGATGCCCGCATTCATTCGCACGAGCATCGTCGTCGCGTTGATCCAGCTTCGCCCGCCGTCCCAACCCTTCACCGACGAGGGTTCGAGGAGCCGCTGGCCCATCTGGGAGACGGTGCCTGCCAGATTCGATGCCGGGGGGCGAAGCTCGAGCGAACGCACGAGCCCGATCGCCAGCTCAACCGGCGACTTGATGTGAGCCCTTGCATGTTGCTCGTCAAACATGGCCTCACTTGCCAAGAGCGTGCTCACCGTCTGGCCAATGTCGTATTCGGTCTCTCGCAGGCGTTGCGCGACAGCCTCAACCAGACCGAGGTCAGGGTTGGGTGTGATGAACTCGCGCACGAGCTTGGTCGCGATGAACCGACCGCACGCCGGTTGTTCCAGGCAGAGGCGGACGATTTCTTCGCCGCCAAGATTCCCGTGCTCACCAAGCACGGTCTTCACTCCCTCGTCGTGGGACAAGCTCGAGAAGGTGAACCGCCCGTGACGCTGTCCCCAGCCGGTGAATGCTCGAGCCGATTCCTTGATGTCGGTTTCGGTGTAGTGCCCGATCCCGAGGCTGAACAGCTCGAAGAGCTCTCTGGCGAAGTTCTCGTTTGGTCGACCCTTGACGTTGGCGCCCGAGTCGAGCCAGATGATCATCGCGGGGTCACGGCTCATCGCCGCCAGCAAGTCGGCAAACGAACCGAGAGCGTGTCTCTCGATCGTGCGAAGCTGCGCGAGCATCATCACAGCGCTTCGCACCTTGACGTTGCTGGTTGCAAAGTGACTGTGCCAGAACACGCTCAGGCGCATCGCCAGTGGGCGGCTGGTGAGCGTCATCCGCTGGAGCCACCAGGCACGCAGCCGGTCGATCTTGTTGGCCGCCGCGAGCCGCTCGCCCATCGCATCGAGCTCATCGTGCTCTGTCTGCTCCAACCCGAATACGAGTTGCTGTACTGTGTGCTGCGGACCGTTCTCGATCGCGATGCGGATCTCGCCCTCGCTCGGGCAGAATCCGGCCCGCCGGAGGAGGTGTGCCGCCCGCCCGCGCGTCCATGGACGCCGCTCATCGGGCACGAACGGCCGCAGCGGATCGGAGTCCATCAGGGAGCGTCCAGCATGAATCGAAGCGTGGCCCGTGCGCCCGTCTCTGAGACTGCCGCGTCGAGGCGTGCGTTGCCGAAGAGTCTGAGTGCTCCCAAAATGGCGTCAATGTCGCCGCTGGCAACCGCCTTGGACTTTCCCTTCTCGAGCATGTGATTGGCAATCAACTCCTCGCGATTCTCGCCCAGGATCGCCGCGAGTTGGGCTCCGTTGATCCAGGCGCGGTCCTGCTCCATGTCAGTGACATCGCTGCCGGCATCAAGCACCTGATCCACGATCGACATCAGCAGCTTCTTGGTCGATGCGATGACGAGTTGGCCATTGACCACGGCGAGCGCGGGCTCGAAGTTGTACTCGGTGCCCACTACGTCCTGATCACCGGCTGGCGTGCCGAAGGTACCGGTGATGAGCCGGACGCCGCGATGATCGGCCATGTCCATCATCAGCGACGGCTGGCCATTCTGAGAGCGTTCAAAGTTCACGATCGTCATCAGCATCTGGCCGCCCGAGTACAGACGCTGGGCCAGGTCGACGCCCTCCAGGTCCAGCGACGCGATCAATGCCATGGCCGGGAGGGTGGGCGTCGGCTCCACGCTCAGTTCGCCCGCCTCTCGATTGACCGCGATCAGGCGCACCGGTCCGGTTACTCTGGGTAAGACGTCCTCGATGAAGTCGAGCTGGCCCATAATCGCTGAGAGACCGGTCGCGAACTCGACGGCTTTGCCCGATGCGTCAAGGGTCAGCAGCGATTCACGCTCGCCGAACAGCGATGCCCACTCGCGCGTCACCATGATCTCGCCAATCGCGTTGTCAAAGCGCAGGGGCACGTGCCGATGGGCATCGGAGGCGAGGTAGCCGCGATGGGTGTTCGGCCACTCGCCCTCTCGGTGAATATCGACCGTAAGGGACAGGCCCTCTTGTTCCGGGATGGCCCAAGCCACCACGCGGTCCGCGTCTGCGAACGAACGCACCCAACCACCAAAGAGCAGCCCGCCGAATGCATCTGGCAGCTTTTCGGGAATCTCCATCCCCGCGTCACGCAGCGTGACGATGTCGATAGCCGCCCAGATCGTGGCCTCCTCCGGAACGCCATCGGCCGCGTGCGCGAGGCCCTGAGGCAGGTCGGCGACGCCGTCGCCCAGCCCGTCCAGGGCGTTCTCGATCAGCTTCCGGTCGTTGGCGACGACAAGCACGTCCTGGGTCCGGCACAGATGCAACTCGCCGGCGACATACACGGTCTGGCCGGAAATCTGGCGCGTTGCGCCCTCGCGGGGCTCACCATCAACCTGCAGGCCGGCGACCGCCAGGATCGCGTCCAGGAACCGATCGGCAGTTTCCGGATCGCGCAACGAGGAGATAGCGACCATGCGCGGCGTCTCACCCTCTCCCGGGGCGATGCCGATGATCGTCTGCTCTCCGAGCAGCGCCCCGACGCCCTCCCATGGCGTGGTGCCGGCCATCTTCGAGATGCCAAACAGCCCTACCTGCGCCTGCAATATCCCAGGATTCCGCTGCGCGACCTTGGCCAGCGCCAAATCGGCATACCCGTGCCGATCCAGGGTCTCCTTCAGGTCTTGCACCTGCTGATCGCCGTCGCGGATGACGATGACGCCCAGCAGGTGGTCATCCTGGCCCGCACAGACAGTCGTGAGTCCTGACACACCGATGAGAAGAGCCGCCGCGATACGGATCGACACGCGCATTTGCATCCTCCCTGCTTCAGCCGGTATTTCTCCCGTGCTCTTCGCCAAGCCGCCTTCGAACGCTGCAAGTAGTCAGTGTAACGACCTGCCGTCAAATACCCAAGCCGCTGTCGCGCACGGAAATGCCCCCCGAAGGACTCGAACCTTCGACCCGCTGATTAAGAGTCAGCTGCTCTGCCAACTGAGCTAGGGAGGCCCCCAGACGGCGTTGCCGATGGGATCGACTCAGCATAGGGGCTGGCTGGCCAGTGGTCTAGTTCCAGCCCGGGCGGGGAGGCCTGCGCTCGTTGACTGGCGAACCACCCGTTCCTACCCTCCCGGGCTCGGAATTCCTGTCCGAAGTGCGGTTTCCTTGCCGCTGTTCGGCCCGAGCGAAGCGATCTTGAAACCGAGGTGACCGCATGCTTCCTGCCTTTCGACAGACCCACGGGCGGACCCGTCGGCGTCGCTCGCACGACGCGATCAAGGGCCAACTGCCCGCCGTGTGTCCGCTCACGGGCATGCCCAAGATGCACCATCGCGCCTGCAAGCAGTCCGGGTACGTCAGGCCCGGCCTTCGCATCAGCGTGCCCAAGCTGGGCATCGGCATCGACCGGAGCTGACCCGCAAGGATGTGAGGGCCCACATGCGGATCGCTGTTGACGCCATGGGCGGAGATGAGGCCCCCGACGCGGTCATCCGAGGAGCCGTCCAAGCTCTCGATGCGCTCGCGCCCGACGACGAGCTTCTCCTCGTCGGACGAGAGAGAGAGATCGAGCGCTGCCTGTCGTCGCTGGAGCAGACCGACAGCCGCATCAGAATCGTCCACGCCGACGACGTCATCGCCATGGACGACAAGGCGGCCCGCGCCGTCCGCTCCAAGCCCAACTCCTCGATCGTCAAGATCGCACGCATGGGCGCAGGGCGCGAGGAGATCAACGCCGACGTCGTGCTCTCGGCGGGCAACACCGGCGCGTGCGTCTCCGCGGCGATCATGTACATGAAGCGCCTGCGGGGCGTCCACCGTCCCGGCATCGCCGTCACGATCCCCGCGTTCAACGGTCCGGTGGTTCTGTGCGACGCCGGCGCGAACCCAGAGCCCCTGGCCAGCCACCTGCACCAGTACGCCCTCATGGCCGAGACCTATTCCAAGCTCGCCCACGGCGTCGAGCATCCAAGCGTGGCGATGATGAATATCGGCGCTGAAGAGGGCAAGGGCTCGGACCTCGTTCGCGCCACGCACCAGCTCCTCAAGGACACCCCGGGCCTCGACTACCTGGGTTTCATCGAGGGACGCGACCTCTTCGATGGCCCCGCCGATGTGGTGGTCACAGACGGATTCGTCGGCAACACCCTGCTCAAGATGGCCGAGGGACTGGTCTCCAGCCTCTTCCGGGCCATCGCCCACGAGCTCACAGAGATCGATCCCACGCTGGCCAAGCAGTTCCAGCCCATCATCCGCCAGCTCTACGCCCGCAACGATTACCACGAGTACGGCGGGGCACCCCTGCTGGGCGTGAACGGCGTGTTCATGATCGCCCACGGCTCGAGCGATCCGGGCACCATCGCCGCAGCGGTCCGCAACGCCAGAGAGTTCGTCGCGCACAACATCAACGATGCGATCCGCCAGAGGCTCGACGCCGTCTGCCCCAAGCCAGAACCCGCATGAACCCGACGCCCGCAATCCCGGGCGCGGTTCAACAGCCGCCAACGCTGGGCGTCCGTTTCGCGGGCACCGGATCGGCCCTGCCCTCTAGGTCCGTCACCAACGCCGACCTCGAACGCCTCATGGACACCTCCGATGAGTGGATCGTCCAGCGCACGGGCATCCGGTCGCGGTACGTCATCGATCGCGAGCGGGGCGAGTCCACGCTGACCCTCGCCGGCGACGCCCTCCAGCGAGCGCTCGACGACGCACGCATGAATGCCACCGACCTCGATCTGATCCTCCTGGCGACCATGACCGCCGAGATGTCCTGCCCCCCCACCGCATGCCGGCTCGCGGCGGAGATCGGCGCGGGCACGATCGGGGCTATGGACGTCACCGCGGCCTGCTGCGGCTTCGTCTACTCGCTCAATATCGCTTTCGGGCTCATCCGCTCAGGCCTCTACCGCTCGATCGCCATTGTCGGTTCCGACACGCTCAGCCAGTACCTTTCCTACGACAATGTCGGCAGATCCACGGCGATCCTCTTCGGTGACGCCGCCGGTGCAGCCATTTTGCGCGCCACAGACGACACCTCCAAGGGCCTCATCGCCCAAGCCATGCACTCCGACGGCGCACGCTGGGTCGATCTGTACATCCCAGAGGACCTCGAACGCGACGTTCCCGAGGGCCAGGAGCCCGACAGCGACAAGCTCGGGCATGTCCAGATGAACGGTCGCGGCGTGTTCAAGTTCGCCGTCGGCACCTTCTCGGGCGTCATCCAGCAGACCCTCGACCAGACCGGCTTGTCTGCCGACGACGTGGACATGTACATCTGCCACCAGTCCAATGCCCGCATCCTCACCGCCGCCCGCGACCGCTTCGGGCTCAGCGAGGACAAGCTCTATATCAACATCGAACGCGTCGGCAACACCGTCGCCGCGTCGGTCCCATTATGCCTGGATGAGCTCTGCAAGGCCGGGAAGATCGCCGAGGGCCAGCGGGTCATGTTCGTCGCGTTCGGCGGGGGGCTCACCTGGGCCACCAGCCTCTGGCAACTCTAAGCCCGACGCAGACCTCTCATCCACGAGCCCGAAACCCAAGCGACCCCGGATCGAACAACTCCTGCGCGTAACCCCAACCACTTTCGCGCGCTCACACCCGCGCTTCCAACAAGACTCCGTCTCTTCGTCTCTTCCTACGACCGCTTATCCCGCGTCAGCTGCGCGTACGCGTTGTGGCTATGGATCGACTCGAAGTTCTCCGAGCTGATGGCGAACCATGTGATCCGCTCGTCCTGTTCGAGCGCGCCCGCGAGATCCCGCACGATATCCTCGACAAACTTCGGGTTCTCAAACGCCCTCTCGGTCACATGCTTCTCGTCGGGGCGCTTGAGCACCGCGAACACGGGATTCGACGCCGCGCCTTCGAGCAACTCGACCACGTCCTCGATCCAGAGCGTGCCATCGAACCGCACACTCGCCTCGATCCGGCAGCGCTGGTTGTGCGCGCCATACGCGCTGATCTCCTTCGAGCACGGGCACAGGCTCGTCGCCGGCACCGCCACGGTCATCACGAAGTCCTCGCTGCAGTTCGCCGTCGACTCGAACGTCACCTCATAGTCCATCAACCCCTCGGCCCCGGTCACCGGCGCTTTCTTGGTCATGAAGTAGGTGAAGCTCGCCTTGAAGTGCGCCTCCTTGGCCTCGAGGCGCTCCTTGATCGCCCGCGCGATCTCTGGGATCCGCGCCGGCGTCAGCGGCTCGCAATGGTGGTCGTTCAAGACCTCCAGGAACCGGCTCATGTGCGTGCCCTTCTGCGTCTCGGGCAGGGCCACATACATGTTGATCTTCGCGACCGTCGAGAGCTCTTCGCCGTCGCGCGTCGCCAGGCGAATCGGATAGGTGATGTCCTTCACGCCCACCCGGTCGATGGCGATCTTCCGCGAATCGCTCCGCGCCTGGACGTCCGGCATCGTCTTCGTACTGATAGAAATAGCTGACCTCCTCGAAGGCATGCCCCTCAACGCCCGCAGAGAATAATAGGGATCATCCGGGGCTAAGAACTCGGGGCGGCCTTCGATCCTGCCGTGGCCTTCGATTCGCCCTTGCCGTCCTCCATCATCGAGCGGGCCCACGTCAGGCCGATCGGCACGCCCAGCATCGATCCCGCAGCCCAATCGAGGGGCAGAATGTGCCCCAGCGGGAACAGATGGCCCGCGTACGAGACCGCCCGCAGATCATCGCCGCCCAAAGCCTGCATCGCGATCGGCCCGCCGATACTCAAGAGCACGATCGCCACAAACGGCGTGATCGGCGGCGCAGGGTTCTCCTCGCCCGCGAACGCGATCGAGGCCATGTGAGCCCCCGCCCCTGCCGCAATAGCCCCGAGCAGCGCCGCGAAGACCGCCTGACCCTTGAGCGGCTCGATGGCGAAGATCCACGCGACCAGGCCTCCCAGCACGATCGCCGCCCCGAGCCCCACAATCCCGCCAAGAGTCATCAGCCCACGCAGATTCGCGCCCACCGTGCCCGGTCCACCCTGGATATCCAGCCCATCGGGGCCTCGCTCCTGCGCCCGCCCGACCCGCAGGATCCCGAGCACAAGCACCAGCATGAGCATGCCGACGAGCACGCCCTCGAGCACCAGGGTCTGCACGGGCGATTCGCCCCGCATCGAGCGGATGATCTGATCGACCGATCCGGTCGTCCAACTCGCCCAGGCGAGACAGAAACAGGCCAGCAGCATCCCCCGCCTCGGCCCGCTCAACGCCGCGCTGGGCAGCACGATCAGCGCGCACAGCCCGAAGACCGCAAGGGTCGCGACCAATCCCGCGCCCAGGCTCGAGCCCACCAGCAGCGAGGTGTGCTGGCTGCCGTCGCTCGCGGTCAGCCCGCCGGTCACGCGGCTTGCCACCGGCCCTACCACGAACAACGCGCCGAGCAGGAAGACCCAGCGACCGGTGATCCTTCCGATATGAGGGGCGTCAGTCATTGGTCGGGGATCTTGGCCCTCGATCAGTCCAGAAACAAGTCAGATCCGCCAGAACTTGGTCCCTACCGGAGCAGGGCCTCCAGCTTGGCGATTCGATCGGCGAGCGCCGGATGGCTGGAAAACAGCCCCGCCGACTCGTGGGGGTTCTTGCGCATCTTGCTCAGCGGGTTCACGACGTACATGTGGGCGGTCCCGCGATTGGCCGTATCCACCAGCGGATCTTCATCCCCGGCGAGCCGTCTCAGGGCGTCTGCGAGCCCCTGGGGGTTGCGCGACAGCTCGACCGCCCCGGCGTCGGCCAGGTACTCCCGCTTGCGGCTGTAGCTCATCTGGATGATCTTGGCGACCAGCGGCGCGACGATCGCCAGGATAACCGCGATCGCCAGGATCGCGAGCTGGGCACCGCCATCGCCCTTGCTCCGGTGACGCCGGCTCATGTGCCCCCCATACCAGGTCACCCTCAAGAACGCGTCGGTCGCCGTCGCGATGATCCCGACCATTGTCGCCATGAGCAGGCTGAAGCGGATGTCGTAATGGCGGATGTGGGCCAGCTCGTGGGCCATGACCCCCTGGAGTTCGTCGCGCGTCAGCTTCTGACGCAATCCCGACGTGATCGCCACCGCGCCGTGTTCGGGATCCTTGCCCGTCGCGAACGCGTTCATCGCGCTGTCGCCGATGACGTAGATCTTGGGCATCGGGATGCCGCCGGCGATCGCCATCTCCTCGACGACGTTGAACAGCTCCGGATCGAGCTCCTTCTGGAGCGGATGGGCATGGCTCATGCGCAGGATCGCGTCGGCACCAGAGTTCCAGGCCCACAGCGCCCCGCCGCCGGAGAGGAGTATCCTGTCGGCGCTGAGGTCGCGGAGCTTCGTCTGCGCGCGGGCGTACATGAGCCCCGCCTCGACCCTGCGCGCGAGGTCCGCCGCCTCCCGCGAGAGGGCCTTGCTCACCAACATCTCCTTGTCCGAGGGAGCCTCGTCCGGGTCGGCAGAGATG
>CBDVAM010000041.1:0-27137 GCA_965371965.1 uncultured Phycisphaerales bacterium | reverse complement strand
CAACCCACTCGCAGCCTCGCAGTCCCAGGGCTACCTGCCCAACAACCCCCAACCAATCAACGGGCACTTTGCGGTCAAGGGAGTTCGCAGCCAGCGGATCGTCTTCAATGACGGCTGCCCGGAGTGGGAGTATGTGAAGTACAAGAACCTCACCGGCGCGAACCAGAGCTACCGGATCTCGCCCGATGTTGATTCTACTTGCTCAGGCAGCTCAAGATCCTCCGGCGGGCCGGGCGACGGCGACGCGGGCACGCTCGAGATCGGCGACGGCATGTTCGGCGTGCCGGGATGGATGGAAGAGCCCATGCGCATCACCGAGCTCTGGGTCTTCCCCGAATCCACCGAGACCGATCCGATCGCGCCGCACACGATGATCGCACCGCAGCACACCGGCAACTGGACCCCCGAGATCGTCTTCAACGATCCCGATGGGCTTCCCCGCCCCGTCGGCGGCGTGCGCTGGGTCACCGACGGCTTCGGCCTGACCGAGTTCGACGCCTACTCGCTCTCACTCCACACCCTTGTGCGTGCCGACAGCCGCTTCACCATCTATACCTTCGACCCCGACCAGATGGACGTCGACGAGTATCTCTGGGTTACCGATGGTCGCTGGCTCGAGGCGTTCGAGGCCTTCGATCCCGAGTTCGAGCTCCACGGGCAGGATTCTTGGCGAGGCTGGGACGACGACCCCGCGTTCAGCGCGCCGGTCACGCTGACCAACCCCCGTCGCGGCAACCAGAGCCTTGAGATCGCCGACAACGCCGACCTCGTTCGCACATTCGAGGATGAGGAATCCGGCGCATGGTCGTTCACCGCGTGGCAGTACATCCCATCGGACTTTGCCAGCGGCAATAACGGCCAGTTCACAGGCTCATACTTCATGCTCCTGAACACCTACAACGATGGCGGGCCCTACCACTGGTCCGTCCAGATCCAGGCGGACCCGCGCGACCAGATGCTCAAGGTCTTCCACGGTGACGACATCAACACCATTGACATCCCCTACATCACCGATCGCTGGGTCAAGATCGAGGCCATCGTCGATCTCGAAGACGACTGGACGCATATCTACTACGACGACCAGCTCATCACCGAGTACACATGGACCGGCGGCGTGCTGGGCGAGGGCGGCGGCGCCCTGGATATCGCCGCGATCGATCTCTACGCGTTCGGCTCCACGTCGGTCTTCTACGACGACCTGATCCTCGAGCCGATCGTGATCGAACGTTGCCCGGCCGACCTCGATGGCGATGGCGACGCCGACGCCGACGATTTCTTCGCCTACCTCGACGGCTTCGCCAATGGCGACCAGGGCGTCTGCGATATCGATGGCGATGGCGATTGCGACGCCGACGACTTCTTCGCCTACCTCGACCTGTTCAGCCAGGGTTGCTAGGAACGATCGCGAACTCGCACACCAAAGCCCCGCCAAGATCGCTTGGCGGGGCTTGTTTCTCGCCTCGTAGCGGGGCGAGAAACAAGCCGGCGTTGGCCCCCAACCGCTATTTGCTCTTGTTGCCTCCGGTAACCCGCTCCCTTGCCTCATCGGCCTGCTTTCTCAGTGCCTCGGCCTCGCCCTCACGCCCGGGCACGCCCTCCAGCAGATCCGCGAGTTCGCCGAGGATAATCATGCGGTTCTTCGGCATCGGGCGAGATGCCTTTTCGACCGCCGCCAGCGCCTGCCGAAGCAGACTCTCGGCCTCCCCAAGATCACCGCGCGCCTCGACGGCCTTGGCCAGATCGATCAGCGCTGTCGCATAGTCTTGGTGATTGCGACCATACACACGCTCTGTCCATTCGAGCAGATCGCGCTGCATCGCCTCGCCGACCTCGGGATGCCCCGTGTCGTGCTCGACCCTCGCGAGATACCGGCGGGTTTTGATTCCCACTCTGCGATCCGACTCCATCAGCGGCGTTGCGAACAAGAGGGTCTCTTCGAGCGTCCTGCGAGCCTCGGCGAGATGGCCCGCTTCTCGGAACACCTCGCCCAGGGTGCTTTGGAGCTCGACCAACTCGAATGTTGGCTCGGATGACTTGTGTTGAAACAGACCGATCGCCTTGCGATACGCGTCCGCCGCGAGATCGAACTTGCCCTGACCCTTCAGAGCCCTCCCCAAAGACTCGTAAACAACACTGAACTCATTGGCAGGGATCTTGCCCGATCGCTCGCCGACGCTGATCGCCTCCAAGTACAACGATTCGGCCTGTTCAGACTCACCCATATCGTTCAGGGCGTTTCCCAGGAGGTTTGCGAGCTCCGCATGCTGCTTGTCATTCCTCTTCGGGCTCTCGCGGCTGAGGTCCAGCGCCCGCCGATAGTGCTTGACCGCCAACCCCTGCAGCCCTCCGTTGTAATAGCAGATACTCGCAAACGTGCGATGCACTGATATCTCTCGCTCTGGGCCGTCTGGAAATAGGTGTCCGTCCAGGCTCTCGCTCATCACCTCAAGCGCATCTTGGAGCGCGAAGTTCCGAGTCGAGCGCCCGGTACCCACCTTGTCTGCAAGGCGTTCGACCATCCCCGCGATCGACTCGGCCTTGGCGAACGCCGCGGCGTCGGCCTGCTGGGCAACCAGGGCCATCTCGCTGCGCTTCCACTCCCCACGCTCGGCCCGGCGCCATTGCCAGAGCCCAATACCGCCTCCGATCCCGATCGCCGCGACCACCACCACCGACGCCGCCACCAATCCCCGATTGCGTCGCGCAAACCTCGACACCTGTTCGATGCGTGTGGGCAGACGAGCCGCGACGGGCAGATCATCGAGGAATCGGCGCAGATCGTCTGCGAGCGCAGATGCCGAGGCGTACCGGTCCTCGGGATCGTGTCGCGTGGCCCGCCTGACGATTGCGCGCAGATCCGGCGCCAGCTCACAGCGCACCGGCGGGCTCAGCCCGTCGTGCGCCCGCACCGCTTCGAGCAGTCGCGTCGTGTCGTCTCCCGCTTCGGCGAAAGCTCGTTCGTCGGTGAGCAGTTCAAGCAGAACCACGCCGAGCGAGTAGACGTCCGATCGGATGTCGATGTTGTCAGTATCACCCGCCGCCTGCTCGGGGCTCATGAACGCCAGCGTGCCGATGAGCTGCCCCTGTAGGGTCATCGAGGCCGCCTGTGCCGCCCTGGCGATCCCAAAGTCGACGACTTTCGGCATCGGCTCATCGGCGTTGCCGCCAACGAGGATATTCGACGGCTTGAGATCGCGATGGATCACGCCCTTGGCATGTATGTGCTGCACCGCGTCGCAGACCGTCGCCAAGAGACGAATCCTCGATGCCAGGTCGAGCCCATTCCCGATCGCGAATGCGGTGATCGCCTCGCCCCGCACAAGTTCCATGGCGAAATAGTGCGCCGGACCACTGGGAGTCTGCGCGACGCCGCGCTCAAAGACCCGCGCGATCCCCGGGTGCTCCAGGGCCGCCAGGATCTCTGCCTCCAACTCGAATCGTCGGATCAGCGAATCCGATGCCGTGATCGCCGAGAGCACCTTGAGCGCCACCGTTCGCCTCGGCGAGTCCTGCTCGGCGAGGTACACCACGCCCATCCCGCCCCGACCGAGCACGCCGCGGATCGAGTATGCCCCAATCCGCTCGGGGATCTGCTCATGGATGAGGCTGGACAACGCTTCGCCCACCGAGCCGCCGGAGATGGGCTCATCGAGAAACCCGTCGGATCGTGCATCGGCACTGAGCAACGCCTCGACCCGCCCGCGAAGCAACGGATCCAACTCGCACGCCGAGTCGAGGTAGGCCGCCCGCTCGTCCGCAGGAAGATCGGCCGCGTGGTCGAACACGGTCGCGGCCTTCGGCGTCTCGTTCACATTCGCCATCGCCTCACTCCGTCAGCGCGTCAAGCAGCCATGCGCGCGCGTACCGCCAATCACGATCGACCGTCCGCTTGTCCACGCCCAGCGACCTCGCAATCTGCTCGTGCGTCAACCCGGCGAAATACCGCATCACCACGACCTCACAACGGCGCTGCCCGGTCGTGCCCTCCGCGTGGAGCCCGTTGAGTGCGTCGTCTAGACGGACAAGATCGACATCTCCAAGCTCATTCGTATTTGCGGGCGCGACCGCGACATCTTCGTGCAATCCTTCTCGTTCACGATCGCCGCCCCGCTTGACAGCTTGTTTGGCCCGGGCGTGGTCCACGATCACGTTTCGCATCGCCTGGGCCGCGGCGGCGAAGAAGTGGCCCTTGCCGTCCCAATCAGGCTCATCATCGCCCACGAGCCGCATGTACGCCTCATTCACAAGTGCCGTCGGCTCAAGGGTTTGCCCGGGAGCCAAACCTGCCATTCGGTGACGGGCCAGCCGGCGGAGCTCGTCGTAGACCAGCGGCAGCAGCTCGCTCGCCGCAGCCCTGTCGCCAGTGTGAATCGAACTCAGCAGGGTCGTGACGGTCTCTCGGGTACCTGGCTCCATGGCTCCAGAATACCACCAGATTGGCTCCCGCCGTTGTCGTTCATGGAATGCGGATTCCGTATGGATGCCTGGTCGACCCAGTAGGCCCAAGATCACTGACAAGAGGAGATTATGATGGCATGGCCAAAAGCGTTCGGTAGTTGTGCGGCATTATCCATCATGGCCATGGGCGTTGTACATGCCCAGGAGTGCTCGCCAGCGCTGCTCGGGACACTCGACACACCCGGGGACGCGCTGGATGTGTACATACGAGGTGAAATAGCCTATCTGGCGGATGTTGCAGGCGGCCTACGGATCATCGATATCTCGGATCCGATGAATCCGGTGCTTCTCTCGTCGATCGCAACGTCAGGAGATCCGTTTGCAGTCGTCGTCGAGAATGGCATTGCGTATGTCGCAGAGTTCACTGGTGGATTGGCTCTATTCGACGTTTCAGACCCATCGTCACCCTTTCTGTTGGGTGTCAACGGGTCGATGGCTAGAGCAACTGATGTCGTCCTGGATGGCAATGTGGCATTTGTCACAGATTCGGGGGACCCATCTACCGGGCTGCATGCAATCGACATATCCGACCCGCGCGCTCCAACCACGATTGGATTCGTAGCGCTGCCGTGCCAGCCGTTCGGCGTTTCGGTCTCCAATGGGGTTGCGTGTGTGGCGTTGTTCAGTTGCACGCTCGCGGTCGTCGATGTGTCGGATCCGTCCTCAATGAGCCAAATAGGTCTGCACATAACGCCAGGAGATTTGACCGGTGATGTCGTCTATGAAGACGATACGGCCTACGCGGCGCACAACTCTGGGGTTCTTGTCTTTGATATGACCGATCCGACGGAGCCCGCCATACTGACGACTGTCGCGACACCCGGCGCTCCCTTGGGGCTGGAACTCATTGGCTCAACATTGTACGTCGCCGATCGTGCTGGCTTGAGCGTGCTTGACGCCACCAATCCGCTCAGCCCAGTGCTGATCGGATCGGTCGAAACGCCCGGCGTCGCCTGGGGCGTCGCCGCTGCGGGAGGCATTGCTTGCGTAGCGGATGGGAGTGCAGGGATGCAGATCGTCGACGTATCCGATTGTGCAGGCACATGCCCGGCAGACCTCGACGGTGATGGCGACGCCGACGCCGACGACTTCTTCGCCTATCTCGACGCCTTCGCTAACGGCGACCAGGGCATCTGCGACATCGACGGCGACGCCGATTGCGATGCCGACGACTTCTTCGACTACCTCGATCTGTTCAGCCAGGGCTGCTGAGATCGGCAGAACTCAACCAGGCGGCAATGCGGGCTCCCCGGGGCCCGCTTTGTCTGCTATTGATGAGTCGCCGTTCGCAGTGATCGTTGCCCCGGCGCGGAGCAAAGCATCGGCTGCCACAGATCCTTCGACGATCCGACTCCTGGCTAATCGGGTCATCCAGAAGCGGCAATGTCGTGGGGCCGACCTCGATTTCGTATGGGGTAGTGGCGGCCAGAGTCAAGAGCCGCACTCACTTACCCGGGCACAAACATGCCCCCATTCACGGAGTAACAGGCCATGACCCGATCCACTCGAACCACTCGCACTGCCCTGTCCGCGCTCTTTCTCTCAGTTGGCGCGACATTGGCCCATGCCGACCTCGGCGATCAGCTTTCCAGGGTCCTCGCTGGCGACGGCGAGGCGGGCGACCGTTTCAGCTTCTCTGTCGCGATGAGCGGGAACATCGCCATCATCGGCTCTTTTGCCGACGACGACAACGGTGTTGACTCAGGCTCTGCGTACATCTTCGACATCTCTGATCCCGAGACACCCCTGCAACTCCGCAAGTTCTTCCCGCAAGACGGCACTGATGACGCAGGTGATCGGTTCGGCATCTCCCTTGCCATCAATGGAACGATCGCCCTCGTCGGAACCGATCGCGACAGTAGCGGCAGGGGCCGCGCATACCTCTTCGACATCTCTGACCCGGCGAACCCCACGCAGCTCTCTAGGATCAGCGCCGAGGATCGCCAACCTGACGACTCGTTTGGCTTCTCCGTCGCGATGGGTGGCTCCCCCGGAAACGAAGTCGCAGTCATCGGCGCGTTTCTTGACGACAATAGCAGTAACCGGATCGACTCCGGCTCAGTTTACATCTTCGACATCTCTGACCCGGAGAACCCCGTGCAGACCTTCAAGAAAACCCCCTTTGATCTCCGGTCGCAGGACCGGTTCGGTATCTCTGTCGCGATCAGCGACAGCACCGCCATCGTCGGAGCCTACCGCAACGACGCTCAGGGTGACGATTCAGGCGCAGCCTACCTCTTCGACATCTACACTGGGCAGGAGTTGGCCACGCTGCTCCCCGACGATGAGTTGCGTGGCGAGAACTTCGGCAGAAGCGTCTCGGCCTGTGGGTCCATCGCCCTCATCGGGGCACCTAATGATGCTGAACGCGGATCACTCTCAGGCGCCGCCTACCTGTTCGATATATCGGATCCAATAAACCCAACATACCTCGTCAAGTTTGGGCCCGACGATATCGCTGAACGCGACCACTTTGGCATTTCCGTCGCGATCAGCGGAACTACCGTCCTCATCGGATCCACGCATGACGACGACAACGGTGAGGACTCCGGCTCCGCCTACTTCTTTGATATCTCAAACCCCAGAGTGCCCGTCCAGGACGCGAAGATCTGGGCCGAAGATGGAAAGGCGGGCGACAGCTTCGGCCGCACGGCCGCATTGAGCGATGGCATCGCCATGATCGGGGCCCATCTTCGTGACGACGACAATAATGGCGTCGACTCCGGCGCGGCCTACTTCTTCGAGGCCCCCGAGGCTTGCGCTGCAGATTTGGACGGCGATTGCGACGTGGACGCTGACGATTTCTTTACCTACCTCGACCTGTTTGCATCGGGCGATGACGGCGCGGATATCGATGGGGACGGCGACCTCGACGCCGACGACTTCTTCGCCTACCTCGATCTGTTCAGCCAGGGTTGCTAGGACCGCATTCTCGTACATCGAGGCCCCGCCGGAACATCCCGGCGGGGCCTTTTCCATGGATTCCAGGAGCGAAAGATCGCTGCAAGGCCCTCCCAAGCAACCCCCAGAGGCCCCCATCCGTATCAACAGAGCCGCCGCCCAAGGGGTGCCCGCGGGCAGAATATCGAACCTGGATGGGAGATGAAAAATGCGACTGGTCGCTGTCACGCTGTTGCCGCTGTGTCTCGCTGGCTCTGTGTTCGCCCAGTGCGATCTCGCCGTCGATGAGAAGCTCACACAGGCCTTCCCCGATGAGCAGCACTTCGGGCGCTCGGCGGCGACCGATGGCGATGTGATCGTCGTCGGCGCACGCAACGACGACGACCTCGGCTCCAACGCCGGGGCCGCCTATGTCTATCGGCGCGTCAACGAGCAGTGGACCTTCGAGCAGAAGCTCACGGCCTCCAACGGCGTCGACTTCGCCAACTTCGGCGAGACGATCGACATGCAGGGCGACACCATCGTCGTCGGCGCACCCAACCACGACGAGTTCCTCGATGGCGGCGGCATCCTCCGGCGCATCGGGCGCGTCTACGTCTTCCGCTTCAGGGGCGGCGTATGGACAGAGACCGCGACCTTCATGGCTTCTGACGCCGAGATATTCGACAACTTCGGCTACGACGTCGCGATCGACGGCGACGTGATCGTCTCGGGCGCACGCGATGAAGACACCGCGTGCGACGATGATCCCGATCCCCTGATCAGACAGAACTGCAACTCCGGGGCCGCCTACATCTTCCGCTTCAACGGCGACGTTTGGGTCGAGGAGCAGAAGCTCGTCGCCGCCGATACCGAGGTCCGCGATCAGTTCGGCGAGGCCGTCGCGATCCAGGGTGACACCGCCGTGATCGGGGCCTACAGCGAGGACAACACCACGGTCCAGTGCCCCCCGGGTTGCAACAACGACGGTGCCGGTGCCGTATACATCTACAAGTTCAACGGCGAGGAGTGGATCGAGACCCAGAAGCTCGTCGCCCCCGACAGCCGCGACGTCTTTGACTGGTTCGGGGCCGACGTCGCGATCGACGGCGACCGGATCATCATGGGCGCAGAGGCCGACAGTGACCTCGCGCCAAGCGCCGGCTCGGCGTACATCTTCAAGTTCGACGGCGACACCGACCAGTGGCTCTTCGAGCAGAAGATCAACGCCGCCGACGCGTCCTTCGGCGCGTTCTACGGCTTCGTCGTCGATATCCGCGGTGAGTTCGCGATCGTCGGCGCAGCCCAGGACGACGCGATCAGCTCCAACCAGGGCGCGGCGTACGTCTACCGTTTCGACGGCGACTCATGGGTCCAGCTCAGCAAGCTCACCGCCTCGGACGGCCTTCCATTCGACCAGCTCGGCACCGCCGTCGGCCTGGGCGATAACTTCGCCGTGGTCACCGCGATCTTTGATGAGCCCGACGGCGCGTTCAATACCGGCTCGGCGTACGTCTTCCGCGGAATCAACGACTGCGACGCAAACGGGTCGCTCGATGCCTGCGATATTCTCGCCGGCGAGCCCGATGACAACGCCAACGGCATCCCGGATATCTGCGAGACCTGCGCAGCCGACCTCGACGGCGACGGCGACGCCGATGCCGACGACTTCTTCGATTACCTCGACGGGTTCGCCAATGGCGACCAGGGCGTCTGCGACATCGATGGCGATGGCGATTGCGACGCGGACGACTTCTTCGGGTATCTCGACCTGTTCGCGCAGGGCTGCTAGACGCTCGCAGCCAAGGCGAGTGGACGACTGAGGACTAATGCTCCCCCTCACGCCGGAACGCACGAGTCCGGCCATCGATACCAGATAGCCAGATCCGACATGCGGACTGGCATCTGTCGCGCGATCAAACTGGAAACGCTACAAGATCATCTCGAAGTGTGATTTCAATCTCGCGACCACCCGCCCCCCCCGGTGAAGTGCGAGTCGTCGGAGAGTTGGAGTTTTCGCCCGTCCTCAATGGAGTTATGGGCAAAAAAAGGCGGATTCGCTTCATTCTCAGTTGACCCCGCAGTCCTCCTCTGCGACGATCATGGCGAACGACTGGCTTCATCCCAGTTCTCGGGAGTTCGTGCTTCCTGCCGGGAGGGGCCTGTTCAATAGGAAGGATGATGAGATGAATAGACTTGGAATCGCAGTGTTATTCGGTGCCATCGTTGGCGCACCGGCGTCGGCCCAGCTCACCTGGTTCAACGATCAGGGAGAGTTCGAAGCGGCCGCTGCCGCTGCTGGGAGCACATTGAGCGGAGTCGAGGACTACGAGGCGTCGATCATGGCTCCCAACAGCGTCGATGGCTTCGACGACTCGCTTGAGTTCGGCATTCCCAATGGCCCCGACGGGTTCCCGTACCCAAGCGGCACCGATGGATTGGCCGCCCTCACAACGCAGTCCAATAACCTCGGCGCGTTCGGCGATGATGAGTCTCCGGGAGGGCCCAATGGCCTCGCGGCCGCGTCCAATGGCTTTCTCGGAATCACGACCGACGCCATGCTCTCCAACACGTTCGTCAACGGCATGGACCTGATCTTCAGCGGGGACAACAACGCCGCCGTCGGCGGCAGAGTCGTTGATGCGCTCGGCTCCCAGACCGGTGTCGAGATCACGATTTACGACATCAATAACAACCTGCTCGGCCAGATGCATGTCGCTGGTGACGCCGGCGGCAGCAACTTCACGGGCGTGATTTCGACCACTCCCATCGGTCGCGTCAACATGTTCTCTGACGGTGCCGAGGGCATGGACGACATCCAGCTCTGGGTCGCCGGCGACAGCTGCCCGGCCGATCTCGACGGCGACGGCGACGCCGATGCCGACGACTTCTTCGCGTACCTCGACGCCTTCGCCGCGGGCAACTTCGATGTCTGCGACATCGATGGTGACGGGGACTGCGATGCCGACGACTTCTTCGGGTACCTCGACCTGTTCGCGCAGGGCTGCTAGACGCCCGCCGTTCTCACGGGTACGCCGAGTCGGCTGACCCAGGATTTGTGATCTCACCCACGCGTGCACACCGGTGCACGCGTGGGTTTTTCTTTGGACCATCCGGTCGGCCGCCAGACTGGCTGCGGCATCTGGCACGCGATCAAGACCGAAACGCCGCACGATACGCGCGGGGCGTGCATCCGGCTTCGTGAGCGAACACCAGCATGAAGTGTGTCTGGTCGCCAGGCCCGAGTTCCAGAACGACCCGCGTGGATGAGCGGGCTCAGAAAAGAGCGAAGATCGCCTTGTTCTCGATTGACCCCGCACAGTTCCTCTGCGAGAATGATCTTGCACAGGTGCCCTCAGATCTGTTCTCGGGAGTTGGTGCTTCCTGCCAGGAGGGCTCGTTCCAAAGGATGGATACAGAAATGAACGGACTTGGAGCCGCAGTGTTGTTCGGGGCTAGCGTCGGGGTGTCGGCGTCGGCTCAACTCACTTGGTTCAACGACCAGGAAGCGTTCGAGGCCGCCGCCGCGGGTGGTGGGAGCGCCTTGGCGGGAGTAGAGGACTACGAGGCCAGCACCCTGGGTCCCGCCAGCATTGATGGTTTCGACGATTCGCTCGAGTTTGGCATTCCCAATGGCCCCGATGGGTTCCCGTACTCTAACGGCACCGACGGATTGGCCGCGCTCACGACTCAGTCCAATACCCTCGGGGCGTCCGGGGATGAAGAGTCTCCCTCAGGGGCCAACGGTCTCTCGGCCGCGTCGGACGGCTTCCTCGGTGTCTCTACTGATGTCATACTCTCCGGCACGTTTATCTACGCCCTCGATCTGATCTTCTCTGGGGACACGAACTCCGCCGTCGGCGGCAACATCGTTGATGTTCTCGGCGGCCAGATCGGCGTCAACATCCGGGTCTACGACACGAAGAACAACCTCCTCGGCGAGATGGTGGTTCCCGGTGACGCCGCCGGCTCCGGCTTCGCGGGGTTTAGTTCGACTACCCCGGTCGGCCGCGTAAGCCTCTTTTCTGTTGGCGGTGGCGCCGAGGGAATGGACAATGTCCAACTCTGGCTCGCCGGCGATCGCTGCGCCGCCGACCTCGATGGCGACGGTGACGCCGATGCCGACGATTTTTTCCGCTACCTCGACGCCTTCGCCGCGGGCGATCTGGATATCTGCGACATCGATGGCGACGCCGACTGTGATGCGGACGATTTCTTCGGGTACCTGGACCGGTTCGCCGAGGGTTGCTGACTAGCCAGGACCGGCTACTTCGGGCCACCCGCCGCCTGTTCGGAGCGACGGAGTCAATCTCGGCACGTCCGAGAATACCCCGCCTGAAGTGTCGACCTGAGACTACTTTGCCCAAACCCCCAACCATGGTCGTGGTTTGGGGGACAATACCTGCCTATCGAGGCCATTCTTGCGACTCGCACTGGGGCAAAGCACCAAGAGCGAAGAAAAGTTGGAATTCGCTTGCATTTCCGGTTGATCTTGCACAGCTCATCTGCCACTATGGGCGTGGAAGAGTGACTTCGTACCGGTACTCGGGAGCTTGTGCACCCTGCCGGAGAGATGCGTTTCAAGAGGAAGGATCAGAGAGATGAACAGAATCAGTACTGCTATGTTGTTGGGGGCGTTTGCAGCGGCCCCGGCGTCGGCCCAGCTCACGTGGTTCAACAACCAGGCGGACTTCGAAGCCGCCGCTGCCGGTGGCGGGAACGTCCTGGTGGGAGTTGAGGACTACGAGGCGTCGACCCTTCCGGGCAATGCCGTCGACGGCTTCGACGATTCGCTCGAGTTCGGCATTCCCAATGGCCCCGACGGATTCCCATATCCCAACGGCACCGATGGACTGGCAGCCCTCACGACGCAGTCCAATAACCTTGGGGCCAATGGCTTTGATCCTTCACCCGCAGGGGGCAACGGCCTCGCGGCCGGGTCCAACGGCTTCCTCGGATTCACCAGCGACGGCGTTGTCTCCAACACCTTCGTGAACGGACTCGACCTGATCTTCAGCGGCGACAACAACTCCGCAGTCGGCGCCAGAATCGTTGATGCGCTCGGCTCCCAGACCGGTGTCGAGATCATGGTTTTCGACACGTCGAACAACTTGCTCGGCCAGATGCATGTCTCCGGTGACGCCGGCGGCAGCAGCTTCACGGGCGTGATTTCGACCAGCCCCATCGGTCGCATCAACATGTTCTCTGATGGTGCCGAGGGCGGAGACGACATCCAGCTCTGGGTTATCCCCGCACCGGCCAGCATGAGCCTGTTGGCCCTGGGTGGCATGGTGGCCCTGCGCCGTCGTCGCTGATTGTTCCGGGCCGAACTCGGCCCGCGTTCAAAGAATCTTGGATGCATACACCGAATCGCCACGCCCTGAACAGGGCGTGGCGATTCGTTTTTCTTGACTGTCAACGGGACCCTCACCTCCCCGGCCCAGGATCGCCAGCCATCCAGACACCGCGCCCCTGCTGACGACCGAGGACAACGGCGACGTCATCGTGCAGGCGTACACCAGCGCCAGCGACACCGCTCTGTGGACCTACACGTTCCCCGACAACATCGACGCTGACGGCGACCGCGACGCCGAAGACTTCTTCGGCTATCTCGATCTCTTCATCGTGCCCTGCTGATCGACGCCTGGCTCACACGAGCCCACCTCAATGACACAGCCAGTCCTGGCGGGCGGACCTCGGGTCCGCCCGCCATCTTCTTATTGCTCGAAGGAGGTGCTTTCCTTTGCGGGGCGTCTGGACACCCCCCACCGCGGTGGAGATCGCCATCGGGTGTGCCGATAGCCACCATGCTGCCCCGTCTGCGCTTGGCTGAGTTCACTCCGTGGCCCCAGTTCGGGGAATAGGATCCGTCGCTGGCGGGTTTTTTGCCGCGTGAGGACTCCCTTGCTGATTCGCGTTCTCGCCATCCTGACGCTGGTTCTCGCGGGTTTGCCGCGGGTGGGCGATGCGCTCGCCGGGACCCGGCCCGAGGCGCCAACCAGCGCCCGAGCGGCGTGCTGCGAGCCCGTGGTTCTCCAGACTTGCTGCGGCGAGACAATCGAAGTCGCCAGGCCCGCCCACGAATCATGTCCGATAACCGGCGGTGCCTGCACATGCATGGCAGCGCCGATCCGCGCACCGCAACCCACACCACAAGCCCCGATGCCGCGTGCCGGGACCGATCTAGTGCTGGGTCAGGCGTCGAAGGCGACCCGCATCGAATGGGATCTCGCGCCACGCCGGTTGAACCACCAAACCTCCAGGCACAACGCAGGCTTGAGCGGGCACCGCACGCACAACCAATCGCAGGCCCTCCTGGGCATCTGGACAACGTAGGACGAGCCACTCGCACCGACTCTGCGCGCTGACCTCGGGTCGCGCGCCGCGATCGCGCGTCCGCAACGTTCTTCAACCCAGCCCAGGAGCCTTGAAATGGCTATCCCAACTCGCGAGTGCGCCCGGAGCGCCGCCGCCCTGCTCGCCACCGGTCTGCTGGCGGCGTGCTCGAGCCCGTTCGACCGGTCGTACGACACGCTACGCCAGGTCCGGCGCACGATTCCGCCCGACGCCGGGCAGGCCCCGCGCTCGCTGTTTCGAGATCCTCTCGACGACGAGCCGGTCACCAAGCCCCAGCTGGACGCGGCGTCGCCACCCGACGACTACGTGCGCTACGCGCTCTTCAACAGCCCCAAGGTCGAGGCGGCGTACCAGCTCTGGCGCGCCGCATCGGAGCGCCTGCCGCAGGTCTCGGCACTGCCCGATCCCCGCCTCAAGGTCGGGGTCTTCCTGAATGAGGTCGAGACCCGCACCGGTCCCCAGCAGGCCCGCCTCGGCGTGCAGCAGACCTTCCCCTGGCCGGGCCAGCTGGCGGACCGCGAGGACGCCGCGGCACGAGCGGCGATGGCCTCCTGGCGGCGATTCGAGGGAGTTCGACTCGAGCTGAGCGAGCGCGTGATCGCGGCCCTGCACGATCTGGCCTATCTCGACGCGGCGATCCACATCACCAAAGACAACTTTGACCTGCTTCGCTCGTTCGAGCAGGTCGTGCGTGCGCGGTATCGCGTCGCCACCGGCTCGCATCCGGAGTTGGTGCGTGCGCAGGTGGAACTCGCCCAGCTCGAAGATCGGCTCATCCAACTGCGCGCGATGCGCCCGCCCCTGGTCGGCGAGCTCAACGCCCTGCTCAACCGCGACGCCGGCGCGAGTGTGCCCGAGCTGGGTCGCCTGCCCGCGCGAGTCGCGGTGGGCAACGCTGAGACGTTCGCCGAGATCGCGCGGGCGTCAAACCCCGCGCTGCTCGCTCTGGACGAGCAGATCGAGGAGCAACGATTCTTGAGCGAGGTCGCCCGGGCCGAGGGCATGCCCGATTTCACCGTCGGGCTCGATTACATCATCACCGACGAGGCCGCCAACACCGCGGCAAGCGAGAGCGGCGACGACCCGATCATGCTGAGCCTGGGCATCAATGTGCCCCTGTGGCGCGACAAGTACAACGCGGGCGTTCGTGAGACTCTCGCCCGCCGGATCGCTATCTCGCAACGGCGTGCCGACGAGGCCAACCGGCTCTCGGCGGCGGTGCATCGCGCGTGGTTCGAGCACACCGATGCCGACCGGCGCGTCCATCTGTACGAAAAGACACTGATCCCCAAGGGCGAGGAGTCGGTGCGGGCGTCCCTCGCCGGGTTCCGTGCCGGCACGACGAGCCTGCTGGATCTGTTGGATACCCAACGAACACTGCTGGAGTTCGCGATCGCCGGCGAGCGAGCTCGGGCCGATCGAGGGAAGTCGCTGGCAACGCTGAACAGGCTGGTTGGGCGGCAGATCCCCACCGAATCCGCCGAAGAACCCGACCCCGCAGAGCCCACAGATGAGGAGGTACAGCCATGACCGCCAAAGCAAAGAACATCATGCCCGTGATTACCTGGGTTTGGCACCATACCTCGGCGTTCGTCGCCGTTGTGCTGATCGTCGTCGCGCTGGGTATCGGGTACCGGATCGGATCTTCCTCGAAGGACCCCGTACCAGAAATCACCCAAGACGACCACGAGCCCGACGAGCCGAAGGAATACACCTGCTCGATGCACCCAACGTGGCGTTCGAAGGACCCGGACTCCAAGTGCGGGATCTGTTTCATGGAGTTGATCCCCGTTTCTACCGGCGTCGCCAGCGCGGCCGGCAGCACCCAGCTCGCCATCAGCGAATCGGCGCGTGCGATGAGCCGGATCGAGACCGCGAGAGTCGGGCGGTTCTATCCGACCGCCCAGATCCGCTTGTTGGGAAAGGTGACCCAGGACGAGACCGCCATCGCGCGCCTGACCGCCTACTTCCCCGGGCGGATCGAGCGTCTGTTTGTCAACTATCTCGGCATCCCGGTCGCCGAGGGCGAGCACCTGGCCGAGGTCTTCAGCCCCGAACTGCTCGCGGCGTTCGCCGAGCTGCGCCAGGCCCATCTCACGGCAGGCAAGTCCATCGACATGGGCGAGCTCATGGAAGACCTGGCGGTCGAGACCCTGCGCATGGCGCGCGAGAAGCTGCGCCTCTTCGGGCTCTCATCAAGCCAGATCGAAGCGATCGAGCAGGGCGAGTATGACTCCGATCGCCTCACGATCTATGCACCCATTGGGGGGGTCGTCACGCACCTCGCAGTCCGTGAGGGCGACTACCTCAAGACCGGCGATCCGATCGCGACCATCGCGGACCTCTCGCGCCTCTGGCTCGATCTCGAGGCGTTCGAGTCTCAGCTCTCGATGCTGCGATGGGGGCAGCTCGTGACATTCACCGTCGAGGCCCACCCCGGAGAAGTGTTCCAGGGTCGGATCTCGTTCATCGAGCCGTTCGTCGACGAGCGCACGCGCACCGCCGCCGTCCGCGTCGCGGTGGACAACGCGGACGACCGCCTCAAGCCCGGCATGTTCGCCTCCGCCGTCGTGCGTACGCGGGTGAGCGAGTTGGGTGCGGTCATGGACGACGCGATGGCCGGCAAGTGGGTCGGACCCATGCACCCGACAGTCGTCGAGGATGACCCGGGCGCGTGCGATATCTGCGGCATGGATCTCGTCACCGCCGAGTCGCTCGGCGTGGTGGGCGAACCCGATGCCCACGAGATGCCGCTGGTCATCCCGCACACCGCGGTGCTGTTCACCGGCACGCGCTCGGTCGTGTATGTCGAGGTCGAAGACACCGAGAACCCGACCTATGAGTTTCGTGAAATCGTCCTCGGCCCACGAGCGGGCGAGTTCCATATCGTCAAGAGCGGGCTGCAAGAGGGCGAGTCGGTCGTGGTCAATGGCGCGTTCCGCATCGATAGCGCCATGCAGATCGAAGCCAAGCCGAGCATGATGTCGCCCTCCGGCGGCGGCGCAGTCGGGCACGATCATGGCGCAATGCAGATGCCCCCACCAGAGGCTTCGCTGAGCGTCCCCGAGCCGTTCCTCGACAGCCTCGATCCGGTGTACGACGCGTACCTCAGGGTTCAAGAGAGCCTCGCCGCGGATGATCTCGGCGGATTCCTCGAGGCGGCGGGCGAACTGAAGTCCGCCCTCGAATCCGTCAGTGAAACGGGCCTCGCCGGCGAGACCCTCGTCGGGTGGCGCAACGCGAGCTCGAAGCTCGCCACCAGCCAGCCCACAACGACCATCGAACAGGCGCGGGCGAGCTTCGAGACCATGAGCGACGGCGTGATCGAACTGCACCGGCGCTTCGGGCACTCACCCGATGAGGACTGGAGCATCGCCTATTGCCCCATGGCCTTCGATTCCGCCGGTGCCGACTGGCTCCAACGTGGCGACACCATCAACAACCCGTACTTCGGTGCGTCGATGCTCGGTTGCGGCGACATCGTGGAATCTCTGCCGCCACGCGACGATCCTGGGAATGTCATGGTGGTCCCGGGCGACGAGCACGAGGGAGACGATGATGACTGAACCTCCCGCTACGACGGCGCGCGGACCCGTGAAGCGTCTCATCCGGTACTGCCTCGAGCAGAAGCTGGTCGTGCTGATCTTGCTTGTGGGCACGATCCTCTGGGGCGCCTTGGTTGCGCCGTTCGATTGGGATCTCAAGGGTCTGCCCCGAGATCCGGTGCCGGTGGACGCGATCCCCGACATCGGCGAGAACCAGCAGATCGTCTTCAGTAAGTGGCCCGGGCGAAGCCCCCAGGATATCGACGACCAGATCACCTACCCGCTCACCGTCGCGCTGCTGGGCATCCCCGGCGTCAAGGACATCCGCAGCTACTCGGTCTTCGGCTTCTCGACGATCTACATCGTGTTCGACGAGGACGCCGAGTTCTATTGGTCGCGCTCGCGCGTGCTGGAAAAACTCAACTCGCTGCCCACGGGCACAGTTCCCACGGGCGTCTCACCCGCGCTGGGCCCCGACGCGACGGCGCTCGGGCAGGTCTTCTGGTACACGCTCGAAGGACGCGATGAAGACGGCAACCCCACCGGCGGCTGGGACCTCCACGAGCTGCGCTCCATCCAGGACTTCATCGTCAAGTACAAGCTCGCGGGCGTCGAGGGCGTCAGCGAGGTCGCGTCCATCGGCGGCTACGTCCGCGAGTACCAGGTCGATGTCAACCCCGACGCGATGCGAGCCGCCGGCGTCACCCTCCAACAGGTCATCGCCGCGGTTCGCCAGAGCAATCTCGACGTCGGCGCGCGCACCCTGGAGGTCAACCGGGCCGAGTACATCGTGCGCGGCGTGGGGTTCATCCAGGACGTCTCCGACCTCGAACAAACGGCCATCACCGCGCGCGACGGGCAGCCCATCCTCATCGGCCAGATCGCCCACGTCGGCACAGGGCCCGCGATGCGCCGCGGCGCGCTCTCCAAGGCCGGTCAAGAAGCTGTCGGCGGCGTGGTCGTTGTCCGCTATGGCGAGAACCCGATGGCCGCCATCGAGCGCGTCCGCGAGAAGATCGAAGAGATCGCGCCCGGGCTGGCGAGCAAGGTCCTCGCCGACGGCACCACGAGCCGCGTCACGATCGTGCCGTTCTACGACCGCACCGGGCTCATCAAGGAAACGCTCCAGACGCTGAGCTCGGCGATCACCCAGCAAGTGCTCGTGACGATCATCGTCGTCGTGCTGATGGTCATGCACCTGCGCAGCAGCCTGCTCATCGGCGCGATGCTCCCCATCGTCGTGCTCATGACCTTCATCGCCATGAAGGTCTTTCATGTGGACGCGAACATCGTGGCGCTCTCTGGGATCGCCATCGCCATCGGCACGATCGTCGACGTCGGCATCGTGCTCAGCGAGAACATCCTGCGAAGACTCGACGAGGCCGATCCCATCGAAGCACGCATCGAGGTGGTCTACCGCGCCACCGCGGAGGTCGGCGGGGCGGTGCTGACCGCGGTCGCAACCACGGTCGTCGGATTCCTGCCCGTGTTCACGCTTCAAGCCGCCGAGGGCAAGCTCTTCCGCCCGCTGGCCTATACCAAGACCTTCGCGCTGATCGCGTCGATCGTCGTCGCGCTGACGATCCTGCCCGCCGCGGCACACGTGCTCATGGGATTCCGGATCCGGGCGAAATCGATGCGCACCGTCGGCGCTTCATTGCTCACCGTCGCGGGAATCGCCATCTCCATCTTCGTGCATCCGCTCGCAGGCGCGATCATCGCCGCCTTCGGCACGTTCTATCTCGCCCAGCCGTACCTTCCCAAAGCGATCGCCCGCGCCCTGCTGTGGTCATCCAATCTCGTCGCCGTGCTCATCGTGCTGACGGCCCTCGCCCGCGCCTGGGAGCCGCTCGGGCCCGAATCCGGCACGCTGGGCAACGCGTCGTTCATCGGCGCGATCATCGGCGGGCTGCTGTTTGTGTTCTGGCTCATCAGGATCTCATTCCCGCTTGTCCTCGGGTGGTCACTGCGCCACAAGATCGTTTCGCTTCTGCCTGCGCTGGCCGTGGTGCTCATCGGGTTCACCGCGTGGCTCGGCTTCGATCGCGTCTGGGGATGGCTCCCAGAGCGCGTCCGCAGCACCGAGACCATGGTCGAGGTTGCCCACGCCCTCCCGGGCTTCGGCAGCGAGTTCATGCCCTCGCTCGACGAGGGCGCGTTCCTCTACATGCCCACCGCGATGCCCCACGCCTCCATCGGCGAGGCCATGGATATCGTCAAGGAACTCGACCTGCGCATCATGAGCGTGCCCGAGGTCGAGATGGCCGTCGGCAAGATCGGACGCGTCGACAGCCCGCTCGACCCCGCACCCATCGCCATGGTTGAGACCATCGTCCAATACAAGAGCGAGTACGTCACCGACGACAAGGGTCGGCGTCTGGCCTTCAGATATGACGCTGATACCGACGAGTTCGTCCGCGATGAGCAGGGCGAGCTGATCGAGGATTCCCAGGGCCGACCCTACCGCCAGTGGCGCGACCAGATCGAATCGCCCCAGGATATCTGGGACGAGATCGTTGCCGCCGCACAGATGACCGGCGTCACCAGCGCCCCCAAGCTCCAGCCCATCGAGACGCGTCTGGTGATGCTCCAGTCCGGCTTCCGTGCGCCCATGGGCGTCAAGGTCTACGGCCCCGACCTCGAATCCATCGAGCTGTTTGCGCTCGAACTCGAACGCCTGCTCAAGCAGGTGCCCTCGATCCAGCCGTCGGCGGTCTTCGCCGACCGCGTCGTCGGCAAGCCCTATCTCGAAATCGTCATCGATCGCGAGAAGATCGCCCGCTACGGCATCCAGATCAAGGACGTACAAGACGTCATCGAGGTCGCCGTCGGCGGCAAGCCGCTCAGCATGACCGTCCAGGGGCGCGAGCGCTACCCCATCCGCGTGCGCTACCTCCGCGAGCTCCGCGACCAGCCCGACACGCTGAAGGACATCCTCGTTCCCACGCCCGACGGCGCACAAGTCCCCCTGGGCGAGCTGGCAACGACCGAGTACCGGCGCGGGCCGCAGATGATCAAGAGCGAGGACACGTCTCTGGTCGCCTATGTCCTGTTCGACAAGATGCCCGGGTTCGCCGAGGTCACGGTCGTCGAACAGGCCAAGGCGTTCGTCCAACAGAAGATCGACGCGGGGGATCTGGTCGTCCCCGCGGGCGTCAGCTACGACTTCGCGGGCTCATACAAGAACCAGGTCCGTGCCGCACAGCGCCTCGCCGTCGTGCTGCCCATCTCGCTGGTCATCATCTTCTTGCTGCTGTACTTCCAGTTCCGCAGAGTCGGCACCACGCTCATGGTCTTCAGCGGGGTCTTCGTCGCCTGGGGCGGCGGATTCATCATGCTCTGGCTCTACGCCCAGCCCTGGTTCCTCGACATGGACCTCTTCGGCACCAACCTCCGCGAGCTGTTCCACGTCCGCCAGTACAACCTCTCGGTCGCCGTCTGGGTCGGATTCCTCGCCCTGTTCGGCATCGCCACCGACAACGGCGTCATCATGGCCACCCGCATCGAGCAGACCATGGCCGAAGAAAAGCCCGATTCGATCGAGGCGATCCGCGCCGCGGTCATCGCGGGCGGACGCCTGCGCATCCGCGCCGCGGTCATGACCACCGCCACAACCATCCTCGCCCTCCTGCCCGTGCTCACCAGCACCGGGCGCGGCTCGGACATCATGATCCCCATGGCCATCCCCACCTTCGGCGGCATGGTCGTCGCCTCGGTCAGCTGGTTCGTCGTGCCCATCTTCTATTCCTGGGCCGCCGAGACCAAGCACCGCTTCGCCAACACCGAACCAACGGAGCCGAGTGCGTAAGCACGCGCCGGCGAGCGTTCCCGCGTCGTCCGACACCGTGCGACAAGCCCCTGCGCGAACCCGACAGTGCATCCTCGAACCCGCTCTCGCGATGCCGGTCAGGTTATCACACCTCCTGGCCCAACTCTGTCCGCGTGGGCCCTTCTGCACGTCTACCAGACCATCCCCGCGATTCGGTCGAACGATCAGATCGCCCTGCTCGACTGGACCCCCATCGCCATCAGGTCGATCTGCTCTTGGCGGGGCGTGCGGCAACCAGGGTCCGACCCGACTCGCCGGCGCACTCAGGATCAGCACGCGATTCCCCGTGACGAGAGGTGACCCAGGTGACGCCAACAACGCAGGCAGACAACCGCGTGAGCGATGGCCGGCTGTTCGTAGGTGTCGCGGATGCCGCGGTCTCGGCCGACCCCAAACTGACCATCGAGACCGACGCCCTGGGCTCATCCATCGGCGTCGCGCTATTCGACCCGGTCGCCCACGTCGGCGGCATCCTGCACTTCATGCTCCCAAGCTCTGCAATCAGCGATGGCAAAGCCGATCGCAGCCCCGCGATGTTCGCCGATACCGGCGTGCCCATGCTGATCGAGCGGGTCCGGGCCCTGGGCGCAACCAGCGAGAATCTCATCGCGTGCGCCGCCGGCGGTGCCGAGATGCTCAACGACGATGGCGAGGACGCCCTCGCCACCAGGAACCGGTCGATGCTCAAGGACCTGCTCTTGAAGAACGACATCTCTCTGGCCGCCGAGGACATCGGCGGAACCGCCTGCCGCACCCTGTCGCTCTCGATCGCCGACGGCGAAGCCACTATCCGCAACAACGGCAAGGAGCGTGTCCTATGGCCGGCATGAGTCGCCTGCTCGAAGGGGCCGATCGCCTCCGACCAATGCCCGTGACCGCGGCCCGCGTGATCGAGATCCTCTCATCATCGGAGCCCGATCTCAACGAGGTCGCCGAGATCGTCCGCCTCGATGATGCCCTCAGCATCGCCGTGCTCCGCTTGGCCAACTCGGCTAAGTTCGGCGTGCCCGGGCGCGAGTTCAATCTCCGCGAGGCCACGGTGCGTCTCGGCGTCAGGTCCTTATCCAGGATCGTCCTCCAGCAGCAGGTGTCCAACGTGCTATCCGGCGACGTCCGCGCCTTCGGTCTGCGGCGCGGCGCACTGTGGCGCGGCGCACTCGCCGGCGCATTCGCCGCCGAAAAGCTCGCCGGCATCCATGCCCCCGACGTCCAGGAGCAGAGCTTCGTGTGCGCACTGCTCCGCGACATCGGCAAGCTCGTGCTCGACATCAAACACGGCGCAGAGTACGAGCGCCTCGTCGCCGAGCACCTGACGCCCAACACCACGTTCGACCAGGCCGAGCGAGCGGCGTTCGGCGCAGACCACGCCGAGGTCGGCGCTGCCCTCGCCGAATACTGGAAGCTGCCCTCGTGCGTCTCCGATGCGATCCGCTACCACCACGCGCCCCCGACGCCAGACCAGCCCGAGCACAACGCGCTGTTCGACATCGTCCACGGCGCCGACACGCTCTGTCTCTGGGCGGGGCTCGCCGTCGGCTCGGACGGGCTGCAGTATTGCTTCGCGCCGCACGTCCGAGAATCGCTCAGCCTCACCCGATCCGAGGCCGAGACCGAGATCAGCCGCATGTGGGAGAGCCTCAAGGCCGCCGAGGAATCGCTCCAGGGCGGTTCTTCCGATCAACGCGTCGCCTGAAGTCGCGAGGACGCTATCTGCGATCCGCGTACCGCTGGAACCGCGCATCGCGACGCGAGCGATCGCGTGTTATCGCCGCCGAGCCCAGGTGCCTCCGACAACCAGGCGCGCGATCGCCCGAATTACCGGTGCCATCGCTCAGTCTGACCGTCGCGCTCGTCGATAACCCAGACGAGGACCGAAGCGACCAGATTGAGGCGAATAGCCCATCTCAGCCGCGCAACTCAGAACAACCGGTCGTCCGCCCCAGACGCCCCAGAGGAAGGAACCAAAGATCGTCGGCGAGGTCACCATCCGAGTTGCTCCAGATGCGTCTCAAGCGACCCTGATGCTGCCCCTGGGCTTTGACCCCGCGCTTGTCACCCCCGAGCACCTCATGGCAGTTGCGCGCGAAGCCGGCATCGTGATCGACGATGCCGTCGAGCGGGCGATCAAGAACTTCATCCAGGCGTTCTTGTCTGACCCCGGACGCATCGAGGGCGTCATCGCAACCTCAACCCCGCCCCAGGAGGGCAAGGACGGCTCGATCGAGTGGGCCGACGAACTCGATCCCAACGGACCCCAGGAGGTCCTCGAGGACCAGGACCAACAAGCCAACTACTACAAGGGCCGCGACTACGCCGCGGTGAACGTCGGCGACACCGTCGGCACCATGCACCCGCCGACAGAGGGTATCGACGGCTGCGACGTGCTCGGTCGCCCACTCAAGGGACGCCCCGGCAAGGACATCAGCCGCAAGTTGGACGACTCGTTCTCGCTGCACGCCGACGGCAGCGTCAAGGCCGACCAGGAAGGCGTCCTGATCGTCCTGCGCGGAGCCCCGGTCATCACCAGACTCCTCAAGGTGCGCGATTCGGTCGACTTCTCCACCGGCCATATCGACTTCTCCGGCACCGTCACCATCGGCGGGGGGATCAGGTCCGGGTTCGAGGTCAAGGCCAAGGGCGACATCCATATCCAGGGCTTCATCGAGGTCGCCGACCTCACCTGCCGTGGTGATCTCGTCGCACGCTGCGGCATGGCCGGCAAAGGAAAAGGACGACTCACCGTCGGTGGCGACGCGCGAATGAACTATCTCGAAGACGCTCGCGGAACGATCGAGGGCGACATCCGTGTCCAACGCGGCATCGTCGGATGCGACCTGATCGTCGGAAAGAGCGTCCTCTCGCCAACCGCGACCCTGATAGGTGGCAAGGTCGCGATCAGCGGGTCGCTGAGGATCAAGGCCCTGGGCTCGCCCGGATGCACGCCGACCATAGTGATGCTGGGCGATACGTCACTGCTCCGCGCCGCCCGTCGCGAGGCGGCACTCGCTATCTCCAAGGGCAAAGCGGCGCGCCAGAGCCTGATGGAACAGCAGGCGTCAATGCCGCTGAGCGCAAGCCCGACCCCGAGAGACATGGAGCGCCTGAACTCGATCAAGGCCCAGCTCGCCGCCATCGCCGGCGAACTCGAGACCCACAGATCCGCGATCGACGAGTTCGACCAGGCCATCGCCGGCGAGCGCACGCTCGACGTGTACGTCGGCAAGATCATCCATCCCAACGTGACGCTTCTGATCGGCGACACCCGGGCACACTTCCCAAGCGCCGTCAAGGGGCCGATCGCGATCTGCCGGGATCTGGATCACCAACTGGCGTATCGCTTCGGGTCTGGTCCCGCGCGACCCCTCTCAGGAATCGCCAAGCTCTCTCCCGCAAGTGACCGCAAGGTCGCCTGAGCCCCAAAGCCGCCAACCAAGCCGCCAACCGCGTGATGCACCGAGGCGACTTTGTCAGCCCGATGCAGCCTCCGCGGCCCCGACCGCCAAACTGTGCGCGCTCTTGAACCGCCGCTCCGCGGTCGAAGTTCAATCTACTCGCGTGCCCGCTCAGGCCGCAACGAAACAAGCGGAGCAGGGGGGATTCGAACCCCCGGTACGGCTTACGCCGCACACCGGATTAGCAATCCGGTACAGCAAGGGCGAGCAAAGCGGCGTAAACCCCTGTATTCATAGTGCTTGCAGCGATTCCAAAAACAGACCCGAACAAACCGGGTGTAGCGAAATGCGCAGCACGAAGGTGGAGACCTGGTTGGAGATCGCCCCTGTCGAGTTGTCGGTCCGCGCTCGGACTCAGATTCGACGGATACGGATCGAGGATCACCACCATGAATGATCGGGATGCGCGGGCTTCACAGTTCGTCCAGTGGGTATTCAACAACCAGAAAATGCTCAACAATGTGAAGATCTATCTTGATAGCAAGCTCCCGGAAGAACGTGCTGTTCTTTAGTGCTGTCTTGACGGGGTACTTTGTGACTCTGCCATGGGCGATATCATTGCGTTTGTCCCGGAGATTGTGAAAGGTGGAACGATCGACCTCGGATAGAGGAAAGGCCAGAGCCGTTTCCAGCAAGTCTGGAATCATATGCGCCTTGCTTCTCTTTACATCCTTGAACAGAGCATTCCAGCCATAGGCTGACAGACGTTGACTGGGGAGGGGATAGCCCTCGGAATGCAGCGTTCTAGCGTGTTTCATGTATTTTTCAGACTTGCCTGGCTTTGGATACTCTCGTACCTTTCGGCGACTCTCGGAGGCCACGGTCGAGATGTGTTGGTCTCTGTACGCAATGTGACGCTTCGATCTATCCGACAAAGACGAAGCATCGCCGTGGAACTCTAAGATCTCGTTGAACGCGTCAATCACATACGCCTCAAAATAGCTGAATGTGCTAAGGAGTAGCTCCTTCCCGATAAATGCCCCAGCCAGACCGATTCTGCGCCGTAGTTCTGTTGCTGTAATGCCGGTGTTCTTTATGTATGTGGAGGGCGGCAAACTCGCGGACACAGGTCCTGTAAGGCCGGTGATCTGCTCTTCCAAGCAGGGAATCGCGAACGACTGCAGCACACAGAAATCAACGAGTTCGATTCCCTGCTGTTTGAATCGGTCGTATGCGTTGGTTCTGTCAATCACTCCTGGCTCCTTGCCTCAACAGGTGAAGGACGGGTGTCCCCGTTCCATGCCATTGTCCCTGGAGTTGGAAGACGGGTGACCGACGGTTTACCGGGGCCACCGGCGAGCGATGCTCCCAGCTTCCAGACCGTCTCTTGCAGTATACTCTCGGTCATGGACAAGAACAAGCCGACAAGAGAGGAAGCGCTGGAGATGTTCCGTGGAGGGGAAGCTGGCATTCGCCAGTGGAACAAGCTCAACGAGAATCCGCAACTGATTGATCTTCCGAGCTTTCACGAGGCGGACATCTCTGGGCTAGACATGTCCGGTGCGAATCTCAACAACTGCAAGTTCACTGAGGCCACGGCAATAGGCACGGTCCTAGCGAAAACCAAAGGCACGGATCTAGTGAAAGCCACGGTTGATGGTGCCGCGAGCTTCTCCGGGGCAACTCTGACGGATGCCACTCTTTCAGGGATTGATTTTACCCATTGCGATCTTGCCGGTGCGATTCTTCACAAAGTGACAGCTAACGACTGTCGCTTTGGACACAAGTTGGACGGAGCAGAGTTTCACGATGCCAAGAATTTGAATCGCACGATATTCGATTTCAGTCGTCAGGAGATCCACGTCTCATTCAAGCGAGCCGATTTTAGTGGCGCGCAGATCTCCGGTGTCGCCCTTGGGCACGTAGATTTTTCGGGTGCCAAGATGTACCGTGCCACTCTTCAGTCACTCGATTTCAGCAAAGTAAAGTTGCTCGGTGTCAAAGGATTCTTTGACAGTAAGACGCCCGTTTTTGGCAGCGGAAACGTGAATCAAGAAGATGCGGTAGTGAAGAGTTACAGGCTTTCTCCCCCATGGAGCTTGTGTCGGGCCATTGGATCAATGCGATTGTTCGCGGTGTCCTATGCAGCGATTATCGCCATCATCCTCTACGCAATGGCTGCTCGTTTCTACAACGGACATGTGGATGAATGGCAGGCTTGGGCCACCGAACATGGCGAAGGCCCAGTAGAGGCATGGAGTAGTCTGCTGCTCCGTTTGCCGAGGGTTGATTTGCCACGGCACGTCGCCGTTCAGATGGGCTTCTTGGGGCTATTGGCCATCGGCGCAACGCTCTTCGCCGTGCGCTGTCCAAACACGATCAAGGAAGCGACAGAGACTCACTGGACGAGAGGACTGAGGCAACAGTTGATCGAGTATCGTGTGGCGGATTTCTCACGGCCCTTATCCAGGTATGCGTGCTCAGTCTTCTTTGGCTTGGGCGTGATCTGGACCCTTGGCTACTTGCTCTTCCGGGCATGCGGCGCTCTCATATACCTGTGGGTCGGATGACTGTGCACAAACCACGCTGCCACGCGGGGGGGGGGGGGCGAATATCTGGCAGTGGGGCTTGAGTTGAACGCGTGCGTAACGTCACAGAAGAATGTGCCGGTTTTGT
>CBDVAM010000040.1:0-27321 GCA_965371965.1 uncultured Phycisphaerales bacterium | reverse complement strand
GTCGACCCCGAACATCCGCTCGAGACTCGGCGCGACACCGCCGAGCGCCTGTGGACGTGCATGACCACCGACGGCGGGCCGTTGCGATGGACCCTGGGGATCGTGATCGGGCTGGCGATCATGACGCTGGCGATCGTGGGCGTGCCGGGCCAGGTGATGGAGTCGCTGGCCTCCAGCGGCGAGATGATGTGGTTCGAGTTGGGAATGATCACCATGCAGGTGCTGCTGTTCAGTGCCGTCGCGGCGGCCGTCGTCGCGGGAATCGTGTGGAGCGACCTTGGTATCCCCAGGCATCGGGTGCACCGGGTGATGATCGAGGAGGATCGGTGTCCGTGCTGCGGGTTGACGTTCGAGTCGGGCGAGTGCGAGGACGACGGGTGCGCGACATGCGGGAACTGCGGGGCAGGGTGGAGGATAGTGTCGGCGAGTCCGCATCCGTCGCAGCCGCGTGCCGAGCGATTCAGCTCAGAGGATTGAAAAGGAAGGTGCGCTATGAGAAACGCGATCGTCGTTCTTTGTGCCGGTCTCGCGGTTGGGGTGATGGCCATGGCCCAGCCCGGTCCGGAGGGAGACCAGCCCGATCCCATTCTTCAAACCGCCACGCCCGTCGAGCGAGCGATCCTCCAGCGCCTGGACCGCATCGAGCGCGGCCTGTTCCGTGAGAACTCGATCCTGCCGCGATCGGTCAACGACAGCCTCGAGCAGCGCCTCGAACACCTGCTCATCGAGGTGCGCGGTGGCGGCGGTGCCAAGGCGGATCCGCCGGGACGCCTGGACAACGAGGCGGCACGGGTCCGCGATCTCGATCAGGACCTCCGCGATCTGGATCAGCGGGTGGAGCGCGAGATCGAGCGCCCGGTCGAACAGTTGACCCGCCGGGTCGCCGACGTCGAGCGAGAGGTCGATCGCCTCACGACCAATCGCGACGATTCACGCGAGATCGAGAACCTGAGGAGGTCGCTCGGGCGGATCGAGCGCCAGATCGCCTCGATCGAGCGCCGGATTCGTTAGGGGAAGAGACGAAGAGACGCAGAGACGGAGTGGGGGGATGCCACCGTCTGGCGATCGGACTGGTACAAGCCGGGGGAATGCACGCCCGCCTGAGTTCGCTCAGAGCGGCACCATTCGGGGTTCAAACGCGCTCAGCTAGATATCGAAAGGGAAAGAAGATGAAGCTCTCGACCAAGGCCGGTATTCTCGCGGTTTTCGCAGGGGCCGGCCTGCTCGCGCCGGCGATCGCGGCCCCGCCGGCCGTCGCCATTCTGGCGATCGGATCCCAGCCCGACACCGACGCGCCCACCATGCAGCAGGCCGGGGCGTTGTTCCAGCAGCAGAACTTCGCCGAGGCCGCAAAGCTCTATGAGAAGATCACCGAGGCCCAGCCGGAGAACGCCCAGGCGTGGTTCCAGATGGGCTACTGCTTCCATGTCACCGGAAGCCTGGAAAAGGCCATCCCCGCGCACAAGAAGGCCGCGAGCCTCGCGCCCGATGGCAGCCAGTTCAAGGTCCTGGGCCTGTACAACCTCGGATGTGCCTACGCCCTCCAGGGCAAGTCCGACGCGGCGTTCGGCGCACTGATGAAGGCGGTTGACGCGGGTTTCCATACCGATGACAATGCCGAGACCGCTCGTACGGACTCGGATCTTGATTCGCTGCGTGACGACGCGAGATTTGCAAAGTTTAGCGGATTGATGCGATTCGAGAACCGTAGCAGCACGCTGAAGCAGTTCGACTTCTGGGTCGGCAACTGGGATGTGTACAACGCCGAGGGCAGCCTTGTCGGCAAGAACGTCATCAACATCAAGCCCTTCGAGGGCGGCCTGATCCTCATGGAACACTGGACCAGTGCCGGCGGTGGCAGCGGCAGGAGCATGAACTACTACGAGCCCGTCTCACGAAGATGGAAGCAGATCTGGGTCGATTCCAAGGGCGTGCTCGAGACCAGCGGCGTCTGGAAAGACGGATCCCTGCGATTCCGCGGCGAGCGCAAGACGAACAAAGGGCAGGTCATTCAGCACAAGATGGTCTTCACCCCCGACGACCACGGCAACGTCCGCCAACTCATCCACGAGTCCAGCGACGGCGAGAACTGGGAAGAGTATTTCGACGGGCTGTATGTCCCCGCGGGCTCCGATTCGCCGGGCGCGTGGAGATCGAACTCGCGATCAGAAGCGGACTCCCACGCCGACGCCAAGCCGGCGGCTCCAGCCCATGGCGCTCTGGCCGGCGCGTGGGACATGGTGGTCGAACAGACCGAAGGCGACGCGATCGACCTGCGTCTGATGTTCACATGGGTGGACGGCACTCTTGAAGGCGTGGCAGACGCGATGGGGGCGCAGATGACTCTGGAGGAGATCACGCTCAAGGGTGGAGAGCTGACCATGACGCTCATGGCTCCCGATGGGCTGAAATATCAGTTCGAGGGCGTGGTCAAGGGAAGCACGATCAAGGGGACGTGGGCGGACGAGGAAGGCGACAAGGTCGATGCGAGCGCGACCCGGGCAGATATCTGATCCACGACGCCCAACCCGGTGCCTCAACCGAGAACGCGATTCGTCGCGTTCTTTTTCTTTCACCTGCGCGCGATCTTGATAGCCCGAGTGGAAGCCTCGCCCGCGCCCTACTCCGTTCGACTCTCATCGCCTCGCGCATCCGCCGCGAGCTCGCGGAGCAGGTCGAACGCCTCCATCGGGCTCAGCGTCTCCAGCTTGATCTCGCGGAGCCGATCGATCGCCGGGTGTGGCAGGAACTCGGTAAACAGCGCCAACTGCCCATCGGCGGGCGCGGGCCTCTCAGCGATGCCCCCCGCATCGAACCGTTCTTCCTGCACACTCAGGCTCTCGAGGACTTCCTTGGCGCGTTCAACCACCGAACGCGGCACGCCCGCGAGCTGTGCGACCTGCACGCCGTAGGAACGGTCCGTCCGCCCGGGCTCGATGCGGTGCAGGAACGTGATCTGCTCCTGCCACTCGCGCACCAGCACCCGCAGGTTATTCACCCGCCCCAGCAGGCGGTTCTCGAGCTCGGTCAGCTCGTGGTAGTGCGTCGCGAACAGCGTCCGGCATCCGACCTCGATCAAGCGCTCGGCGATGGCCCACGCGAGGCTGAGCCCGTCGAGCGTGCTGGTGCCGCGACCGATCTCATCGAGGATGACGAGCGAGCGTTCGGTGGCGCTATTGAGGATGTTGGCGGTCTCGGTCATCTCGACCATGAACGTCGACTGGCCCTGGTGCAGGGCGTCGTCGGCGCCGACGCGGGTGAAGATCCGATCCGTCAGGCCGATCGTCGCGCGGTCGGCGGGAACGAAACTCCCCGCGTGGGCTAGCAGCGTGATCAGCGCTATCTGGCGAATATATGTGCTCTTGCCGGCCATGTTGGGTCCGGTGATGAGCGCCAGGCGCGCCGGCGACTCGCCGCCCTCGAGCCCCAGCGCCGCGTCGTTTGCGACAAAGTTGCCCTCGAGCGACTCATCGAGCACCGGGTGGCGACCCCCGTGGATCTCCAGCACCCGCCCCTCGGTCATCTCCGGCTCGACCCACCGGCGGGCGATGGCCTTGTCGGAGAAGCACAGCAGAACATCGAGCTGCGCCGCGATGTCGGCGTAGCCCTGGATCGAATCGAGCTCGGCGCGGGCCTCGTCGCAGAGCCCCTCGAACAGCCTCTGCTCGCACTCGATCGCCCGAGAGTCGGCGCTCTGCACCTTGTCCTCGAACTGCTTGAGTTCGGGCGTGATATACCGCTCGGCGTTCTTGAGCGTCTGCTTGCGGGTGAAGATGTCCGGGGCTTGCTTGGCCTGGGCCGCGGGCAGCTCGATGTAATACCCAAAGACCCTGTTGTACCCGACCTTGAGGTTCGCCAGGTCATGGGCTTTGATGAGTTCTCCCTGGTATTCCGCCAGCCACGCCCCCGCGTCGCGCTGCAGCGTTCGAGCCTCGTCGAGCTCACTATCGACGCCGTCGGCGATCAGCCCGCCCTCGCGCATGTGCGCCGGCGGTTCCTCCACGCACGACGCGGTAATCCGCTCGCCCAGCGGCGTGAGTGCCTCAACGAGTTCTGTCAGGTGATCGTGCAACGCCACAAAGGAGGTCGCCCCCTCGATCGTCTCGCGAATCCCGTTTGCCCCACCCAGCGATCGCCCCAACGCCACCAGATCCCGCGGCGTCGCCCGAGCCAGCGCCAAACGCCCGCCGATCCGCGCAACATCCTGCACCGGCTCGAGCGCCTCGCGAAGTCTGTCGCCCAGCACACGATCGTGCGTGAGCGCTGACACCTGCGCGTGACGCTCGACGATGGCCTCCATCTCGCCCAGCGGCGACCGCAGCCAGTCGCGGATGAGCCGCTTGCCCATCGCCGTGCGGCACGCAGAACGCCCGCGCAGGAACAGCCCCGCCAGCGAACCCTCCAGCGAGCCCTCGCGGATCGTCCTCTCGACCTCCAGCGCCCGCAGGCTCACCGCATCGACAACGCAGCGCCCGCTCTGCTCGTCGCGTCGCGGCGGGCGCAGGTGCGCGAGCGTCGCGGCGGTCGCGAACGGGTCGTTCTCGTCGTCGCAGGTCTGGGTCTCTCGCAGGTACCGGATCACAACGCCCAGCGGGATCGCCTCAACAGCGTCGTCCGCGAGCCCAAAGCCCGCGAGCGTGGAAACCCCGAACTGCTTGTAGACCGCTTCGAGCGCCTCGCCCCGCCGGAAGTGCCAGCTTGCACGGGGCGTGCCCGCGGCACCAAGCCCATCAAGCACACGCCGGACCCGTGCCGCCACCTTCGCATCCGCGGTCTCGCAATACAACACCTCCGTCACGCTGTGACGTGCCAGCGCGTCGATCAGTGTTCCGCCATCGGCTCGAAAGACAGCGGTCTCGCCCGTGGACAGATCGGCCACGCAGCCCGCCGCCCCCGAGTCCTCGCCGTCCTCGGTAAATGCGATCGCAGCTATCCGGGCGGCGGTCTCATCGCTCACCAGCGCCTCGTCGACGAGCGTGCCCGGCGAGATGACCCGCGTGACGCGCCGCTCGACAACCCCCTTGGCGTCCTTGGGGTCCTGGACCTGGTCCACCACGGCGACGCGAAACCCGGCGTCGATGGCCCGCTGGAGATAGTTGGAAAGCTGGTGATGGGGCACCCCGGCCATGGGGATGCCCGCCGAGCGCTGCGTGAGCGTCAGGCCCAGCGCCTTAGAGAGCGCGACGGCGTCGTCGCCGAACATCTCGAAAAAATCGCCCATGCGAAAGAACAGCACGCACTCTGGGTGCTGGGCCTTGAACGCCTGAAACTGGCGCATCGCAGGCGTGTCGTAGGGGTCTCTCTTTGCGCTTCCCATCCGACGAACAGCATAGCGACCACCAAATCGAAGACCGAATCCAGGTCGTGCCCCTTCCGCCCTACGACGGGTCCGACGTCCAACCTACCCGCGCACAAACGGATTTGTCTCCCGCTCCCGCCCGATCGTCGTCTCCGCTCCATGCCCGGGCAGCACCCGCGTCTCGCCGGGCAAGGTGTACAGCTTCTCCTTGATCGCCGAGATCAGCATCTCGTGGTTGCTGGTCGGAAAATCCGTCCGCCCGATCGACCCCTCGAATAGCGCATCGCCGGCGATGAGAATTGGAGGCCCGGATTCCGCCTCGTGATACAGCCCAACCCCGCCCGGCGAGTGCCCCGGCACATGGATCACCCGCCACGTCGTCCCCCCCCAATCCAGCTCCTGCCCATCCTCGAGCGTGCCGGTCGCCGGGCGGGTCCGGATGGGCATGCCGTGCGAGGCGCTGAGGTTCGCCACCGGGTCACTCAGCCAGTCCTCCTCGTCGGCGTGGATCAGCAGGGGCATGTCCCCCAGGGCCTCCATGACCTGCTCAACGCCCGCGATATGGTCCGCGTGTGCGTGGGTGAGCACCAACGCCTGCGGCTTGAGGCCCTGTTCGAGGACGTACTCGATCATCGCCTCGGGCTGGAAACTGGCGTCGACGATCCAGCAGGCCTTGCCCACGCTCACGATGTAGCAGTTGGTCAGGAACGGGCCGAGCTCGAATCGGGCGATAGTCGGGTCTGGTGCCATTGAAAACACTAGGATTGAATGGTGCCGCGCGGACACCGCTGAGGATGGGAGGATTCCGATGGCGACTTTGGTATCTCGCAAGGGGATTTCTCGCAGAGGCTCGGCCCTGGCGATCTGGGCCTACACAATGGCCGGGGCAATCGCGATCGCGATCGCGGTCCTCGGGGCGTTCCGCCAGGAGGTCGCCATCGTGGCGATGGGTCTTTCCGGGGTTGTCCTCGTCGCGGCTACCGCGCCGCTGACCCTGGCCCGCTCAACCGCCCGTCCCGGCGGGCAGGACCACCAGATGCTCGTCCGCGAAATTAAAAACCTCCACAAGGCGATCGTGCACATGGCCGAGGAGCAGGCCCTCTCCGACGACGCCCGGCGTGTGCTCAACCGCGCCCGCGAGCGTGAGCTGCTGTGCAACGCCATCGAAGAGGACATGCTCAACGAGAACTGGGACGCCGCGATGGTGCTCGTCAAGGAACTCGCAGAGCGTTTCGGCTATCGCGCCGAGGCCGAGGACTTCCGCGCCAGGATCGACACGGCCCGATTCGAGACCATCGAGCGCCGCGTCGGAGCCGCGATCCAGAACCTCGAGCACATGCTCCACGAGCACCACTGGTCCGAGGCCGAGGCCGAGGCGGCCCGCGTCGCCCGCCTGTACCCCGATTCGCCCAGGGTCGAGGGCGTACGCCACCGCGTCCACGAGGCCCGCGACGCCTACAAACAGGAACTGGAGCGACGATTCCTGCACGCGGCCCAGAACGACCAGATCGACGAGGCCATGGACCTGCTCGAAGAACTCGACAGCTACCTGAACGACGCCGAGACCGCCCGGTTTGAGGAGGTCGCGCGGGGCGTCATCGGCAAGGCCCGCGAGAATCTGGGGGCCAGTTTCAAACTCGCGGTCCACGACAAGCGCTGGAAAGAGGCCGCCGAGGTCGGCACCCGGATCGTCGATCAGTTCCCCAATACCCGCATGGCCGACGAGGTCCGGGCGGTCATCGACGGCATCCGCGACAAGGCCGCCACCATCGCAATCTGAGAAGAGGCCCTGGCGCAAGCCTGGGCTCGGTCATCGCGATCTGAGGGGAGGCCCTGGCGCGAGCCTGGGCTCGGATCGCGATCTGAAAAGAGGCCCTGGCGCGAGCCTGGGCTTGCTTGGTGGAACGAGCCCAGGCTCGCGCCATGCCCTCGATGAGATCGCCCCCTCTGGGGATCCCGCCGGCTGCCTCTCGCGTACAGTTGCGTGTATTCTCGGGGCGATCCGCCCCACTCGGGGTTTTTCGCCATATCGCCGGAGGATCTGCCATGACGCGCAATCGGGCCTTTACCCTCATCGAGTTGCTGGTGGTCATCCTCATCATGGCCCTGCTCATCGCCATCAGCGTCATGGTCGGCAAGACCGTCATCGGCGGCGGACGCACAGACCAGACCCAGAACGTCATCCGATCCCTCGATGTGCTGCTCGGGGACATCATGAACCGCGATGGCATGCCCGACCCCTACATAGAGGATCCCCACAACCCCGGCGTGTTCATGCCCATCATCGACGGGCGAAACATGGCCGTCGACGAGACTCAAACCAGCAATCCCGGCTTCCAGATGATCAACAGCGTCGGCCTGTTCATGTTCCAGCTTGGCCAGTCCGAATCCTCGGCGGATGCGCTCGAGGGCATCGACGCCAAGTTCCGGCGCATGCACACGCCATACTCGCAGGACAACCCCAACGGCGTCCACGAGATCCCCACGATCTTCGACGCCTGGGACAATCCCATCCGCTATGTCCACCCGGCGTGGGATTCACGCTTCTGGGGCAACGAACTGGACAACATGGAGGCGACCTCGCCCAGCGAGCCCTCGGAATTCCCGGCGGTCTCCGATGCCCTCAACGTGTTCTTGCCCCTGGGCGGGACATGGGCGATCGATAAGGTCCGCCGAAACTCAATCACCACCGAGCGTGAGGACGGCGATCTGGCCGATGAGGCCGGCGATTCTGACGGCGGGATCAGTTCCAACCAGCGGCCCTATTTCTACTCCGCCGGTCCCGACGGCAAGGTCGGCTTCGACGACGCCAACGACAACCGCGTGAAGGACCCCGGCGAGACCGACTACAACGCCGACAACGTCTACACCATCAAGCCGCTGTTCAAGGACTGATCGAGCCCAACCGGGCGAGGCCGCGGGGCCTACGATCGCCCACGACCTCGGGGTGTAGCGCAGCTTGGTAGCGCGTCTCGTTCGGGACGAGAAGGTCGGAGGTTCGAATCCTCTCACCCCGACTCCAAAGCGGAAGTCTTTGATCTGCAAAGACTTCCGCTGTTCTTTGCGCGGCATTCGACGCCCTTATCATGGGTCGCCGCCAGGCTATTTCAATCTAGGCAAGCTAGAGAACCTGAGTGATTTTGACCGCAATAATGCACTTTTTTTGCCGTTTTTCTGGTATTTCCCCAGAACAGGGTTGCGTCCTCCCACGCCTTCTGCCAGAATGCCCCCAATCTGGTCCGCAATCGAATCGCGGTTCAGAACTTCGTGGGGATCTGTCATGCAGGTCCTTTGGACAGGAGATTGAGAGGGCGCGCCATTATCTTGTGAGGCTGCGGGCCGGTTTGAAGGGAAAGGGAGACAGATGAGTTCAAGAAAGTCCTTTGTGAAGCCGTTGTGCGCCGGTGCTCTCGTGGTACTCGCCTGCGGCTCCACCAGTGCGCTCGCGCAGACGAGCGAGTATTACGTCTCGGGCCAGGGCTCGGGCATTACCAGCGTCCTCCAGGGTGGAGGAGTCAATCGGAGTTGGACCCAGGTCAATGGAACCGCTGAGTCTCCGATTGCTGTTTCGGCCGACGTGTATACAACCGCCTTCCAGTCCCCGGGGGATTTCGGCGGGCAGTACCAGTACGACGGCACCGACACCGGCGGTCGTCCCGTGCATCCGGGCGGCGTTGGCGCGTTCTACGACAGCACCAGCGACGGCCGCAACAACTACATCGTCGAGTTCGGCGCTGGCGGCGGTGTGTATAGCACCGACCTCGACTACGCGAATCCGGTGCTGCTCTTCACCGTGAACTTCACGTATCTCGGCATCACCTGGGACTCCTCGAGCAACACGCTCTGGCTGTCCGAGTGGGGCGGGGGCGGGACGATCAACAACTACGATATGGCCGGGAATCTGCTGAGCAGCTTCCCTTCTGCGGCAAGCCTGAACACCGCGCTGGGCTATGACCATGCCGACGGGACGCTCTGGGTTGGTGACCGTGGTCCCGGCGATACCTTCTATCAGTACGACACCGCGGGCAATCAGCTCAGCAGCATGGTGGTTCCCGGGGTAGCCGGGCACAACAATCTGGGCGGCGATTTCGCCGTGCCGGCACCGGGCACGCTCGCGCTCGCGAGCCTCGGCTTTGTCTTCGCCGGTCGCCGTCGCCGCTGAGTGACGCTTCGACATAGATTCTTCCCGACGCGGGCTTCGGCCCGCGTCTTTCTTTTTGGGCAGATTCAGCCGAGAAATGGGCGGCCGGCACGCCATCGATCCAAACAGGACCCCGTCCCAACGCCCCAGACGCTCTGAGGGGCCTATGATCCCCATATCGCCGGTGGCCTCATTCCCGCCCTCCCGCAACTATCGCGGGACGGCCCCTGAGAATCTGCTGGCAGCGTCCGGCCATGTGTATCCGGACGCTCACCCAGGCAGGCCGCACTTGATCCAATCCAAATTGGGCCGAGGACGCCCGAACCATTGATCCCGCGGGTATCCCCGCGCGGTTCTAGGAGACTCTGTTCTTGCTGAACTTCACCTCACTCGACCTTTCCAGGCCCCTCCTCAACGCTATTGAAGAGGAAGGCTACGAGACGCCCACGCCCATCCAGGCCAAGGCCATCCCACCGGTGCTCGCCGGTCGCGACCTGCTCGGCTGTGCCCAGACCGGCACGGGCAAGACCGCGGCCTTCGCCCTGCCCATCCTCCACCGCCTGCATACCGGACCGCGCGACAAGTCCCGTCGCGGCGGGTTCCTGGCGCGCGCCCTGATCCTCTCGCCGACGCGCGAGCTCGCGAGCCAGATCGCCGAGAGCTTCAAGACCTACGGACGCCACACGGGCCTGCGCGGCACCGTCATCTTCGGCGGGGTCAGCCAGTTCCACCAGGTCCGCCAGCTCCAGCGCGGCATCGACATCATCGTGGCAACCCCCGGACGCCTGCTCGATCTGATGGAGCAGGGCCACGTCGATCTGAGCAGCATCGAGACCTTCGTGCTCGATGAGGCCGACCGGATGCTGGACATGGGCTTCATCCACCCGATCCGCCAGATCGCGGGCGAGCTGCCGACAGAGCGTCAGACACTGATGTTCTCGGCGACGATGCCCAAGGACATCATGCACCTGGCCGACGCGCTGCTGACCGAGCCCGAGCGCATCGCGGTGACACCCGTGGCGTCGGCGGCGCCGCTCATCAACCAGATGGTCTACATGGTGCCCCAGGTCGACAAGCGCGATCTGCTCGAGAGCTTCCTGCGCCAGCCCGAGGTCAAGCGGGCCCTGGTCTTCATCCGCACCAAGCACGGTGCCGACAAGCTCGTCAAGAAGCTCGTCGCCGCCGGCCTCTCGGCGACCGCCATCCACGGCAACAAGGCCCAGGGCCAGCGTCAGCGTGCCCTCGATGCCTTCCGCTCGGGGCGAGCGAGTGTGCTGGTTGCCACCGACGTCGCCGCGCGAGGCCTGGACGTCGACAACATCACCCACGTCTTCAACTACGACCTCCCCAACGAGCCCGAGGCCTATGTGCACCGCATCGGTCGCACGGGGCGTGCCGGCGCCAAGGGCGTCGCAATCTCCTTCTGCGACCGCTCCGAGCGGGGCTACCTGCGCGCGATCGAGCGATTGACCGGTTTGCAGGTCACGCTGAGATCGGATCCGGGAGGCACTCAGGGCGACACCACGGGCGATGACGAACGACGCGAGCCCACAAGCAGACTGCCGCGTCGAGCGAGGTCTCGCAATGGCCCGTCCCGGGGCGCACCTCGGTCCGGATCTCACCCCGCCTCGCAGGGGGGGTCTCCGTCCGATCAGCAATCCAAGCCAAGATCCAAGCGGAACTCAAAGACGAGGCCCAATCGCGGGCCAAAGCCGCAGCGAACCGCCTCCGGATCCGCCAACTCTCGCCCGTCGAACTCCCGAAAGGCGAGGTCTCGAAGCCGCGCGTGAGTGATGGTGGGCGATGCCATCGCGACCACCCAGTCTCATCACGCTCTGCCCATAGATCGAATGGCCCGACTCGCCGGCTCGGAGTCAGACCACTTGCATAGCAATGAAAAAGAGGGGGCCGAGTCGGCCCCCTCTGCTTGCTCTGCTACTTGCGGTCTCAGCGAATCCGGGTGCCGCGCCACGAACTCCACGACGAGTCCCCCGCCGCGTTCCCCGCACGCACACGGTACCGGAATCGCCCGGTGCCCGGCGTGTCCTGAGCGCTGGTCACATTCTCACCGACCACGATCGTCCTGGTTGTCGTCCAGTTCCGTCCGATGCGCGTCTGACGCTGCACCTCGAACTGGTCCTCGTTGTCGGAGTTGTCCGCCCAGGTCACGAGCACCGTTCCGCCGCCCTGGCTCAGAATCCGAGGACGCCCCGGCGTCGCCGGCGGCGTATCCCCGCCGCCCTGCGCCTCGACGTTGACGGTGACCGTGTCATCCCCGTCGGCTCCGTCGCTGTCTGTCACACTCGCGGTCACGACATGGTTTCCGACGATCAGCGCCGACGTGCTGAAGCTCGCCCCCGTGCCGATCTCGCCCTGAAGATTGCTGGTCCAGATAAGACCAGCCGAGATATCGCCGTCCTCGTTGTCGCTGGCGCTGGCGGTGAAGGTCACGTTGTCGCCCACGGTCACGGTCGTGCCGTCGGCCGGACTGGAGATGCTGACGGTGGGGGGCGTGTTGCCAGGCCCGCCGCCGGCGAGCGCATCGTTGGCGTTGAGCACGCCGCCGGTCACGGTGATCCCGTCCATCGAAGAGACCGGGCGCACCGTGTTGAAGATCTGATCGCGCACCTGCTGGTAGGTCCAGCCGGGGTTCTGGGCGTAGACCAGCGCCACGACTCCCGCAACATGCGGCGCGGCCATCGACGTTCCGCTCATCCAGACATACTGGTTGCCGAAATACGTGCTCGCGATGTCCACGCCGGGCGCGCCCAGATCCACCGAGTTCGCGCCATAGTTGCTGAACGACGCCCGCCGATCGCGGTTGTCGGTCGCGGCGACCGAGATGATGTTGTCCAGGTTGTAGCTCGATGGATAGTGCGGATTGTTGTCGGTGTTCCGGTTGCTGTTGCCCGACGCGGCGATAAACAGATGCCCGACCGACTTGGTCGCGTTGATGGCGTTGAACAGCGAGTTGCTGAACCCGCCGCCGCCCCACGAGTTATTCGAGACCTTGACGCCCTTGTCGTGGGCGTACTGCACGCTCGAGATCGCGCCCGAGGTATACCCGCCGTTGGGCCCCAGGAAACGCAGGGCCATCAGCTCGCACTGCCAGTTGACCCCCGCGACGCCGATGCCGTTGTTGCCCTCTGCGCCCACCGTGCCGCCGGTATGCGTGCCGTGTCCGCTGCCGTCGGTCGGGTTGTTGTCGTTATCCCAGAAGTCCCAGCCGCGGATGTCATCGATCAGCCCGTTGCCGTCATCGTCAACGCCGTTGACGACCTCGCCGGCGTTCATCCAGATGTTGGCGTCCAGGTCCGGGTGGTTCCACTGCGTGCCGGTATCGATGATCGCGATGACGAAGCTCGCATCGCCGGTGGAGGTGTCCCACGCCTCGACGCCGTCAATATCCGCGTCGGCGATGCCGTTGACCCCGCGGATGCTCTGCCCGGTGTTGTGGATGCCCCACTGGAGGTTCAAGAACTGGTCGTTCGGCGTGTTGATCGCCCGCACGACGTAGTCCGGCTCGGCGAACACCACGCCCGGCGAAGCGTTCAGCAGCGCGATCGCCCGATCCACGTCCATCGAGATACCGAGCTGCTCGAGCCCCGCCACGATCGTGTACCGCTGCACGACCGAGCCGCCGACGAGCGCCCGCGCAAACCGGCGCTGCGCAACCGGCGCATCGGTCTCGAACTGCACGAGAATCGACGCCGGGTGATACTCGAGGCCCTGGTCCGCGCTGAGCGCCCGATGCCCGATTCCCCGAACGTCCTGGGCAGACATCTCGCCCACGGGTCCGCCTGCCATCGCAGACATCGCCAGGGTCCCAAGGAGCGCGAGCCCCGCTATGAATCCACTCCGCATTGTTCGACTCCTCTGCATAACCGCGGCGCACAAGATCGCGCCCAATCCCCAGACCTCATGGCGAATCGCAGAACCCCCACGATTCGCCCACGAGCCAGACAGCCCGATCAACCAATATATAACAGGACACAGGCGTCCGGAAGCCCCAAGCCCGCAAAAAGGCCCGCAACCGCGTCGATTCCCCTGGGTGTTATCACGCTGGGCGGCGATCTATCGGGCCAGTTCAGCCGGCGAGCAGGCCCAGCGCCCGCAGATCCTCGCGCGGCTCATCGAACGAGCAACTGCCGAACGCGAGGCTGAAGGATTCTCTCGCCCGCGCGATCGCCGCCACCTCGATCTCGTGCTCTTTCCAGGTCACCGTCGTGTCCTCAAAGCCAAAGCTCCCGCCGTCGGTCTCGCCCAGCATCGCCTCGATCTTCGCAAGATCAAACGCCGTGCTCTGTCTGCGAAACGCGCTGGCGAGAAACACGTTCAAGAACCCGTGCATCACCGCTCTTGGCGGGTCATCGTCGTAGGTCAGCGCCTGCTCGGCGCGCACCGGATGATGCAGCCCCGCCGTCACCTTGAACCCCACGTCGGCGTGGGCGCACGTGTCGATGAACCGCGCGACCCGCTCGATCGAAGGGATCATCGCGGGCTCGACCCCGCCGCATCGGATCTTCGCGAAGGCGCTCTCGCCCGCCAGCGCCGCGATCGGCCCGCGCACGTCCGACGAGGTGTCGATCTCAAAGAACGGCGTCAGGTCCTCGGGAATCTCCTCCATCGCCTCGTCGATGAACGCCGCATCCGGCGCTCGCAGCTCGATCGCGTCGATCACCGCGAGGCCATTGTCCTCTTGGGCATGATGCCCGTTGAACGCGTCGATCAGATCCAGCGCATCTTCCAGCGGCCCGTCGATCACGACGCTCAGCCGCCACGGCGCGACGTCGTCCACATGCTCGCGATACCCGCTGGTCGCGTGGGTGCCCGGCAAGAGCACGCTCGCGGCCTCGGTAAACGCCGGTAGCCCGCTCGCCAAACAGATGAACCGCCCCAGCATCCACCGGTCCTCGCTCCGCACAAACCGCGCGTAGTTCTCGGTCGCCGCCTCCATCGACAGCTTCGCCGGCGGAAACAGCCCCGCGTAATCCACCAGCCGCTCGCACAACACTCGCAGAGTCCGCGTCATGCCTCACGATAGCGCCGTGCGTCGACCTGGGGCGCACGCTCCTGGCTTGCTCCGGTAGCACCGGCTTCCAGCCGGTCGCGATTCCGCGTTGCGAGAGTCGGTGTGCCGCCATTGCCCGGGCCATCGTCGCCAAGTGACACGAGCATCCCTCCGCCGATCGCACAGCGATACCAATCCCGCCTACCGGCACAAGATATCAAGAACCAGCCCCATCACCCGCGACCCACTACCCCCATCACCCCCCACACCCCATCACAAACAAATCCAGATACCCAAAGAAATCGTCCCCATCGATCACGCCGTCGCCGTTCACATCCGCGACATCCCGATCCCCCGCGACGAACCGATCCAGGAAGTAGAAGAAATCGTCCGCATCCACCACGCCGTCCACGAGCCCATACTCCGGATCGTTCACGTTCGACGACCCCGTCAGGTCCGCGGGGCAGGTATTCACGACGACGATCACCACGTCCTGCAGCTCATCGATCAACGCCAGATCCAGGTCGCCGTCGGTATCGACATCCATCATCAACGCACACGACCCCGCCCGCGGCGCATCGAACTCCCGATCAAAGGTAAACCCGCCCGCTCCGTCATTGAGCAGCAGGCTCCAGTCGCCGCCGAACGACGACACGACCCAGTCCAGGTCTCCATCGCCATCGAGGTCACCCAGATCCGTCGCCAGCGGGAACGGGTCCAACCCGTACGCGACCGGTGAGCCCAGGGTCCCCTCGCCCGAGCCCAGCAGAATCGTCGCGTTGTTGTCCGACGAGTTCGCGCACGCGACATCCGCGTGCCCATCCCCATTCACGTCCGCGGCGTTCAGCATCCACACCGCGCCCCCCGAGCTCTGATTGGAACTCTGCGTGAACGTCCCGTCGCCGTTCGCTCGCAGCACGATGATCCGTTCGTTGCTGCGTGCTCCGACGACCAGGTCCAGCAGCCCGTCCTCATCCATGTCCGCCGCCGCCAGCGCCCACTCGCCCGACCCGCCCCCATCGAAGAACGTCGGCGGGCCGAACCTCCCCGTCCCGTCATTCAACATCACCGACAGATTCGACGACCCCGAGTTGGTGTTCACGATATCGATATCCCCATCGCCATCGACATCGAGCACCGCGACGCCGCGCGGGGCGCTGCCCACGCCGATCACCTGGCTCACCGTGAACGTCCCATCGCCGTTCCCCAGCAGCACCGACACCGAGTTGACATTGATATTCGCGACGCACACGTCCACATGCCCGTCGCGGTTGAAATCGGTCGGCTCGTTCGGGCTCGCGCGATTGCCCAGCGGCGTCGGCGGGGTCAGCATCGCGTCATAAGTACCCTTGCCGTCGCCAGAGTTCAAGAACACCCGCAGGTCCGCAGTGTCCTCGTTGATGACGCTGATATCCAGGTACCCGTCGCCATCGACGTCCGAGCCGATCCCGCCGTATGCCCGGCTCGGCTCGTTCTGATTGGTGCGGGTGTTCAGGACCTGGCGCTCGCGCAGCGTCAGGCTCGCCGAACGCGACCCGGTCCAGAACTGGTGCGACCATCCGCCCTCGCGCATCGCCGATCCATCGTCGCCCCGGATATCGTGCGACAGGATCACCATCACCTGCTCGCCCGCCGAGAGTGACCGCGATGGCACCAGCGTCACCGTCCGGTCGCCATCGCTGAACTCGTATTTGCCGAAGACCGTCCCGCTCCATCTCCCGAACGCCCAGAACGAGTTCCGATCGATCGAACCACGATCCACCGCCCGATCGAACGTGACGGAAATCCCCGTATCCGTCGCGGCCCCGATCGACCGCCCCGCCGGCACGACCCCGACAACGGCGATCTCCTGCCCGACCGCCGCCGGAACCGCCAGGAGAGCTGCGAGAACGACAACGCTTCGAAGGTGCATCATCCCCCGAGTCTACAACGACCCCGCCCCACCACAGCACTATCTGGACAATCCGCCTCGACCCTCGACCCTCGACCCTCGACCCTCGACCCTCGACCCTCGACCCTCGACCCCATCGCCCCAGACCCGCTATCTCGGCAAAACCAGCGTCCCCGGCTCGCGAATCTCGATCCGGTCGGTCTTCAGGTCCCAGAAGATCCGGCGCGCAGAGCTCGGCGTGCCCGTCCGCGCATCCACATACGTCACCCGACTGCCCTCGCCCGCCTGGGCCTCGAGGGTCGATCGCCGGGCGTCGTAGAGCAGCTCATCGCCCATCAGCTCCTGGCGACCCGATCGCGCGTACACCTCGCCGCTGGCCAGCACGCTCCGCAGCCGCCCGCCGCCAAGCTCAGTTCCCTGGCGATCGCTATCAGCCTCGGGCTCCTCGAACCCGGCCACGAGATGCTCACACAGCAGGCGCGTGACGAGCTCATCGCCCAGGCGCACATGCGTCATCCGCACGCGTCCATCCATCGTGATCGTGTTGGCGTTGCGATCGACCACGAGCGAATCGTCCCACTCGAACAGCGCGCTGCCGCGCATCGAACCGGGATCGTCGATCGCGATCTGGCGCTCGTCGCTCTCGTCGGGTTCACCCTCAGCGAGTTCAACATCCCCGTCGATCTCGTCGGCGTTCTCGCCCCCGCTCAACTCCGTCTCACCGTCCTCGCCAATGGAGTCTCCCGCCTCATCGGGCTTGCCATCGCGGAAATCCGCGACCACCAGCCGCCCTGGATGATCCACCCGCAGCTGACCGATCTGGTTATTCGCAATGATCTCCGGCCCCTCCAGGCGCAGCAGCGTCTCGATCGCCCGCTCCTCGCCTTCGGCGGGCTCAATCGGCGACTCGTGCAGCGACTGGATCACCGCAAGCGCGCCGCCTTCTTCAAGCTGCGACGCCCCGATCGCCCGCACCCGGATCACCTCGCGCTTGTCGCGATCCACCCGCACGCCCAGCGCCTCGCCGCTCCCCTCGCTCGGCTCGCGATAGGGCGTCAGCTCGATATGCAGGCGCTCGGCGGTCACCTCATCGATCGCAAACTCGTCGGGACGCCACGTCGCGAACGCATCGCCATAGCAATCCAGCGTCCCCTGGCGATCGTCGAACAGCATCTGCTTGGACCACACCGCCGTCGCGATCGGCGGGCCTTCGCCGTCCTCGCGATAGCGTGAGAACGTCCCGGCCGAGAACACCTCGACGATCCGATCCGTCCCGTTCAGGTGCACCTGGGTGCCGGTGATCTCGTCGCTGCCCTGACGCAGCACGACCGATTCGCCCTCGAGATTGGCGATCTTGAGCGACGCGTCGGCCCTGAGCCTATCGCACACCGCCAGGATCGCGCTCTCGGTATCGCTGTACCGCACGTCGTCGCGTGCGCTCACGAACGCGACGACCAGCTTGTTATCCTCATTGCGTTCCAGGCGCGCGTCGATGATGTTCGCTTCCAGCGTAGACGCATCCCGGCGCACCTCCGCCGCCCCCTCGATCGAGACGGTCCGCGGATCCGACCGCCCAGTATCGCTTGCCGCAAAGTCAATGCTCAAACGGTCGCCCAGCATCGTCGCGCCCCGCCCGTCGCCGCCGGTCACCGGCCCGACGACCTGCAGATGGCGCAGCGTCGGGTCCCGATCCTCGCTCCGCTCGAAGAACGTCGCGTCCATGACCTCCCCGCCCAGGCGAGCATCGCCATCGAGCGCCTCGACCCGCCCCAGCATCTTCGCCCACAGAATGTCGCCCGTCAGCTTCTCTTCCTGCAACACCAGCTGAAGATCCGCCCGCTCGGTCCACGACACCCGTCGCGGCTCGCCCGGATCAGGGCGGTCCTGCTCGTCGCCGAGGGCATACGCGATCCCCGCGCCCGGAATGCTCGCCTCGCCCGTGTACAGATCAACCTCCACCCGCCCGGCTTCCAGCATCCCGGCCCCGGGGCGAACCAGGCGGACCGCGTGCGGCCCCAGCCCCGCGAGCGTCAGTTGCCGCACCGTCGCCTTATAGAACAACTCGCCGCAAATCCCGCTCGCGCCCGACTCGTGATCCTCGAACGCAACCGTGCCGGTCTCGGGCGCGGTGAATCGCACCGCAAGGTGATTCTGGGCCTTCAACTCCTCCGGCGAAGGGCCGCGAAGAAACTCCACCGTCATCGGCCCATCCCACTGCAGCACCACCGTCTCGTCGCGCTCAAGCAGCGCGAGCCCATCCGCCTCGTTCTCCATCTCGCCCGCCTCATCGACCCCCGCCGCGTCAATAGCGGGCTGGTGCAACACAACGCCAAACCCGCCGAGGCGTGTCGCCTGTGCTTCTTGGCCAAACGCCGCGATTGCCGCCGACGCCAAGATCCCGGGCAGCGTGGTCCTTGCCCTGCCGCCGCCTCTGGGCAGCAGCGCTTCACGCCGTTCGCGCCCCAGCGCATCGCTCGGCAGCTTGTTATCCACCAGACGCGCCCACACGTCCAGCCGATCCCCGCGAATCTCCCTGAGCCCTTGCACCACACGCACCGCGTCAGTGAACACGACGCGATAGTGCTGGCGCAGCGGCCCACGCCGGTCCGGTGAAACGGGACTCGCCGATTCGTCCGCCAACCCCTGGCCAACATCGGTCGGTATTCCCGGCGCGTCGACCTCCCTGGAAACGCCGGGTTGGATCGCCTCTCCTCGCTCGCTCAAGCTGTCACCGCGCCGCGCGATCTCGATCTCATCAGACTCATCCCCCTTCGCGGGGCGATACACCAGACTCTCGCCCACGCGCACGCTGACGCTCTCAATGCGCCGATGCGATTCGTTGATGATCGCCTCCATGTCACTTCCCGCGAAGTCCACCCGGTCGGTATGCACCGTGAGCCGACCCGGTGCCGAGACCTCGCCCAGCGTCAGATCGAAGTCAAACCGATCGGTCTTGGCGATCAGCTTGGGCTCGGCGAACCGCGGATCGGGCCGACCTCCGCCCCGCGGCGGGTCATACACCCGCATCTCCACCCCGCCCATCAACCGCCCAGACTCAGGGCGCTTCCCATCGGGCATTGTCAGCACCGCGCGCGGCGCCGTGATCAGCACAAACCCCGATTCGAGATAGATCCACGTCCGCGTCCGGCTCGCCTCGTACCGCCGATTCGCCAGCGGATCCAGCTTCCCAAAGTTCATCTCCGCGACCACCCGCGTCGGGTCGTCCTTGTCGGTTACCTGGATCTGCAATCCCTCACCCTTGAGCACCCGCGGCTCGCCGGCGTTGGTCAGCAGATTGTCCATATTCGGCGATTCGATCTCGCCGGCCGTTGGGTCGTTGGCGCTTCCGCCAGGCCCGCGCGTCAAGAAGACCACGAGCATCACCAGCGACGCGATCGCCGTCAGGGTGAGCAACCCAGCGCCGATAACCTGCGCATCGATACCCTTCTTTCCCGACCGGTTTTTCGCCATAAGCCAATCCTACGCGATCAGGCCCCGTCGCGAGCCTTGTCGAGAAGCCCCTTGGCCTCCAGCAGATGCTCGATCGCCTCGCGCACCGCGCCCTGCCCGCCCCCGGCTCTGGTCACAAACGCCGCCGCCTCGCGTGCACCGGCGTCGCCGTCGGCCACCGAGATCGCAAACCCCACCTCGCGCATCATCCTCAGATCCGCCCAGTCATCCCCGATGCACGCGACATTCTCCATCGCCACGCCGACCTCGCCCGCCATCTTCCGCGTAGCCCCGAGCTTGTCCTCGCACCGCTGCACGATGCGCGTCACGCCCAGGTCGCGCATCCGATGAATCACCGCCGCTCCGCCGCGCCCCGTGATCACCCCGACATGAAACCCAAGGCGCATCCACGCCTTGATCGCCGACCCGTCGCGCACATGGAATCGCTTGAGCTCCTGCCCGGCGTCGTCGTACCAGATCGACCCGTCGGTCAAGACCCCGTCCACGTCCAGGATCAGCAGCTCGATATCCGCCGCTCCAGCCATCACTCGCTCACCAGGCGCAATGTGATCAGATCCTGCACGTCCAGCAGCCCCACCGGGCGCCCCTGCGCATCGACGATCGGGATCTCATCCTGGCGAAACTCTCGGAACAGCGTCACCGCGTCGCGCACCAGCGCATCATCCCGCAAAACCCGCGGATTCCTGGTCATCAGCTTCGACATCGCCCGCCCCAGTGCCCCCGCGTCGCTGCACACGTGGCGACGCAAGTCCCCATCTGTAAAGATTCCCGAGAGCCGCCCGCTCGATTCGTTAATGATGAGCATGGCCCCGCTGCGGCGCTGACCCGCGCCCTTCTTGAGCGCCTCGCCCAGCGTGATCTCCTCAAGAACCAGCGGCAGGTTCTCGCCCACCCTGGCCCGCATCACGTCGGTCACCGCCCGCAACTGCCCGCCGAGCGACCCGCCCGGATGCCGCTTGGCGAAGTCCTTCGTTGTGAAGTTCCGCCGACGCGCCGCGCACAGCGCCAGCGCATCGCCCAGCGCCAGCGTCGCGGTCGTCGAGCTCGTCGGCGCGACATACATTCCCCCGCCCGCCTCGTCGCCCTCGGCCAGGTGCAGCGTCACCCGCGCCAGCCGCTCCAGGCTCGACGCCGACTCGCACGCTCCGGTGATCGCGATCACCGCGAGCCCATCCTGGCGCAGGATCGCCGCGAGGTTCACGACCTCCTCGGTCTGCCCGCTCAGGGACAGGCACAGGCAGATATCGCTCGCCCGGAATCGCCCCAGATCGCCATGGGCCGCCTCGGTCGGATGCACCGCGTGGCTGGGGATTCCCAGGCTCGACAGCGTCGCCGCGATCTTCTGTCCGATAAGCCCGCTCTTGCCCAATCCCGAGACCAGCACGGTCCCCCCACGCTCGGCACACGCCTCAATCAGCCCGACCGCCTCGCAGAACGTCTCATCCAGCGACTCGCCCAGGAGTGCGACCGCCGCGCTCTCGTGCTCCAGCACGCCCCGCGCAAAGGCCAACTCATCGATTTGAGATCCGCCGCTCTCAGGCATGGTCCAAGGGTACACTCGACCGGCGCGCCACACCGCCGCCAACGGATCCGAGGAGCCAGCATGGAGGACACCTACCGCGTCTCGCTCGAGCCCTTCGAGGGCCCGCTGGATCTGCTGCTCCACCTCATCCGCGAGCAAGAGCTGGATATCCACGACATCCCCGTCGCCGCCATCACCGACCAGTACCTCGCCCACCTGGAGGGCATCGAGCGGATCGACGTCGAAATCGCCGGCGAGTTCCTGCTCATGGCCGCCACGCTCATTGAGATCAAGAGCCGCATGATCTCCCAGGGCGAGCCCGACGCAGCCGCGATAGACCCCGACAAACCCGCCGAAGATGACCCCCGCGCTACCCTCGTCGCCCAGCTCCTGGAATACAAGAAGTTCCGCGACGCCGCCGACTCGCTGGAGGTCCGGCGCAACCAGTGGGCGGCCCGCTATCCCATCGCCCGCGCCGCGCTCGCCGACATCGAGTCCAAGTCCGACGCGCTCGACCTCGACGACCTCCACCTCAACGACATCGTCGCGGCCTTCGCCCAGATCATGTCATCTGTAGACCTTGGGAGCGTGGGCGATCACGAGGTCACCGACGACGACACGCCCATCGAACTCCACGCCGAGGACCTCATCGACCTGCTCACCCGCGACGCCACCAGCGAGGGTATGAGCCTCCGCCAGATATTCACCGGGCGAACCCGCGGCCAGATGATCGGCCTGTTCATCGCCCTTCTCGAACTCGTCCGCCAGCGCCGCCTGGGCGTCACCCAATCCGACGCCGAGATCCGCATCGCCCTTTACGACGATAATGACGGTGTCACGCCGACCGAGCCGAATGAATAGCAAGGACCCCTACCAAGAGACCCCGGGGTGGCGCGCGTCGACTAACAGGCGACCCGGGATGGCTGGCGTCCCGACCACAATCTCCAAACGCGCTACCGGCCGTGGGTGGCACCGCCTTCCAGCCGGTCGCCCACGCCTTGGCCTCAAGTGAGTCTTTGAGCGCACACAGTCCGACCACCCCAGAGTTAGCCTACCTCCCAGGGTCCAGTCAGACCGCGACACTCTGCACCCGCACATCACCCGAATAGAATCTTGCGTGTCGTTCATTCCTTGGGGAATCCGTATGGGATGGGAGTGGCATATCTGTAAGATGGTCCTACCCAGACAGGGAGCTCAATCATGAATAAACGTATTGCTGGCGTGGCTGTTGCGTCGTTGTTCTTCGCCGCCTCCTCATCGGCCCAGCCCACCGTGCCCGATGGGTTTGTGGCGAGGCTGATCGCGCCGCTGCTGGACGGACAGATTCCGCAGCTGTCGGCGATTGATGATCCAGATTTCGGCACGGGTGTCGTTACCGCTACCCTGGCCAACGGCATCGCCAACTTCCGTCTCCTAGAGCCAAACGGCGTGCTGAGCACCATCGGCGTTTGGGAGCAGGCCCCAGCCTCTGGCTTTGTCATCAGAGTAATCCTGGATACGGACGGGATCATCGATGGGCTGCTGCACGCGACTGTGAGTGACCTATCACAGCAGGACACGCATTACATGACGATTTCGCCGCAAGGTGTCGTCACGCAACAATGGGAACGCACGGAAGCCGAACAGTACGATTTCGTCATTACTACAGGTGGGGCGGGCTTGCCCATCGGGGCGGTGATTCTCGACTCCCAAGCAAACAACGGTACCTGGCTGGGCGAGATGAACACACAGTTCGGAGTGACGATTGTGGACACTGATTCCGTGCCGCCAGATCGAAGCGATACGGACGTCACGGGATTCCAACGCGACGTCACAGGCCTCTACGGCGGCGGTTTGCTCCTCGCCGATTCCGACTGGAATACCGACGAAATGGCCGCAATCTATGAGCTTCGAGATGTCGTCCAAGGTGGAACATACAGAGCGATCTTTGGCCCCGTCCATTCCGTTACACCACGCTATGGAGACCTCGCTATTGCCGCAACCGGCGACTTCGGCGGTGTCATCTACGTTACCGAAATGCCCAACGACGAGATCCAGCAGGTCACCCCCGACGGCGCGCACACCACCTGGGCCACCGGCTTCACAGGCATCGACAGCCTCTCTATCAGCCCCGATGGCCAGTCCATGTATGTCGGCGACCTCAACGGCGTCTGGCTCATCCGCGCATCCGGCAATGAGGCCGGTCCCATCGTCCTCACGCACGAACCCAATGACAGCGGCGGCTCCTACCTCACCGGCGAGGCGACCAACTTCTTTCGCATCATCTTCGACGAATCTGTCAGCTTCACCGACGCCGACGTCACCATCACAAGCAAGAACGGCGAGCCCGTTCCCTTCGACGCCTCGGGCTCTCGCAGCCAGTTCATGCTCATAGGTCTCGGGCAGCCACTCTTTGCGAATACCTACACCATCACCATCGCCGATACCGTAACCTCAGTTGCCACGGGCCAGCCCCTCGACGGCGACAACGATGGCTTTGCGGGTGGCGACGCGATCATTGAGATCACCCACCAATGCCCAGCTGATATCGATGGCGATGGCGACGCCGATGCGGACGATTTCTTCCAATACCTCGACCACTTCGCCCAGAGTTGCCCTGATTAGGTTCCTCACCCATGCGGCGAGTCATCCGCCCGCGCCCTCTTCCCCGCCCGCCTCGCCGCCGCGTCCGGCGTCTCCCGCCACTTGCTGAACACAAACCGCCCGCCCCACATCAAGATCCCCAGAAACACCCCAGAGACGAGCCATACCAGCCCCAACTCGCCGATCCAGGCGTTCTGAATCGCCGTGAGATGCCCCTTCTCGAGCGCCGCCCCACCGAACACCTCGACCACCCACGTCCCGCCGACAAGCACGCCCCCGCCAAGTATCAACAAGAAGCACAGCCTGCGCATGAACCCCGCAAACCTCGGCGAAATCCAGAACGCAACCAATCCCAGCACCAGCAGCACCGTCATCGTGATCGCCCGCCCGCCGGACCTGGACACCCCATCCCAGCTCTTGTCGATCAGCATCCCGCCGATCTCACCGGCCAGCGTCAGCAAGAGCAGGCTCCACGCCCGCCCGATCACAAACTTCTGCACCGCAAAGAACATCTCGCCAAACCGAGAGGCCGAGCTGTCCGCCCCCTCGCCCGACGGGCGCGCACCGCCCCCCTCACCCGATCCGTTCGATCGAGGTTTGCCGCTGGTCGATTCCCGAGAGCCGCTGGTGGATTCACTCATAGCGTCTCCATCGTAATCGAGCAACGCCCTCCCCGCTCGATCCGTACAGTCTTCTTGTGAGAGTGTCCGCCACATCCATCAACCTGTCTATTGGGATTCTGTTCGTCTCGCTCTCGGCCTGCACCGAGACACGCGTCACCAAGTGGAACCCGATGCTCGGCAGCCTCCCGGGCGCATCTTCCGGCAGGCCCGTCACCACCGAGAACCGCTTCAACTTCCAGAGCCCGATCGTCGCCCCAGAAGGCGGCATCCGCCAGGAAAACGACGCCGGCGAGGTCACCCTCCACGCCCGCTCCGCCCGCCACCTCATGGCCCACATCTACACCACCCTTCAGCAGGACGAGCGAGACCTCTTCGCCGAGCAGGTCCTCTCCACCATCACCCGCGCCGAGTTTTTCGCCCGCGGGCGCGACCCCGCCGAGGCCTTCGACATGCTCAAGGCCCGCCAGAATGACGTCTTCAAGCTCTTCGACACCATGCCCGCCGGCGAATACACCCCGGGGGTCGTCTGGAACAAGCTCGGCCAGGTTGACGGAAAGAATCTCGTCCGCATCGGCGTCAGCGGCATCGCCGCCCGAGGTCTGCAATACACCTACTTCGACATGGTCATGGAGCACGGCTCCTGGCGCCTCCGCTGGTTCGGCAGATAGCCATCCCAACGTCGTTCCGTCACACCCGCCGACGCCGCGTCACAATCGCCGGTGAACTCCCCTCGCGTCTCCACGCCGCTCTTCTCCCCCGCGGCTCGCTCAACCCATCCAGCCGCCTGAGATACACCCACAGCGATTCCTCGCTAAACCCCTCCAGAAACGACACGCTCGCAGACGTGTTCAAGGACATGATCCGATCGACGACCTGCTCCCGGGTCAATCGGTATTGGCGATTCGAGACGCGCTCCGGCATCCCCACGACGGACGTGGGTAAGGACATCAACTGCTCCGGCATCCGTTCCAGCTTCCCCGAACCCCGCCACATGCGGGGCTCCAGGCCCGCCGCTATCGACCGCCACGCCCCTCGCCCACCAGCCCAACCCCTGTCGCCAGCGATCGGCGCATGGCCTGCGCCGTTCGAGGGTGATAACCTCCGCTCGTGGCCCTCTACGCACTCCGCCAACCCACCGCCGCCGGCCTCGAACACCTCACCGGGCCCTGGGCCCAACTCGCCATCGTCAGCATCGACGGGCAGGTCCAACATCCCCTCGCCCTGGCCCCCTCGCTCAACATCCTCGCCGGCGCTGTCCCGCCCCTGCCATCGACAGACCTGCCCCCCTATGTGGTCACCCACTCGGGCTGGCTGCCCGAGGACGCCCCGGCCCGCGATGAGATCTACCCCGAAGACCCGCGCGTCTGGATGGGAGAGGGCAGAAATCGCCTCGATGAGATCGCCCCCTGGTTGGCAGAAGAGGCCTTCGTCCGCGGCGCACGCCTCGCCCTGCGTCCCCACGCCCGCCACGTCCTCTCTGACCCCCACGCCTGCCTCGCCTTCCTCGAGGCCCACGACAACAAGCCCATCGACATCGCCCTCGATCCCGTCGCGATGCTGACCCCCGACATGCTCTCGTGCGCCGAGGACCACCTCACCCGCATCGCCGACGCCCTCTTTGACCATCCGCGTGTGGCGATGGTGCTGCTGCGCAACACCCGGCGTCACGCCGACGACCTCGCCCCGACCCCCGTCCACGAGGGCGAGATCGAATCGTCCCTGCTCATCGACCTCGCCGAGCGAGCCCTCGAAGCCGCCAAGCCCCTCGTCCTGCGTGAGGCCGAGCTGGCCCGCCAGCTCGGGGTGCTCCGCCCCGCCGGCCTCCACGCCGCGCGCTAAACTCCCCTCCCGCGTCCTCTTCACCGATTCTCACCGCGAGACGCCCATATGCCCACGCTCGACCATCCCACCTTCGCCATCCTCAAAGACCGCTTCCCGGCGGCACGTCTCGCCGGCACCGAGTTCCGCAACCGCTCCACGCTCATCGTCCAGCCCGCCGACGCCCACGAGATCATGCGATTCCTCAAGAGCGACGACAAGACCTCCTACGACCTTCTCTCCGACGTCCTCGGCGTGGACTACCTCAACTATCCCGCCAAAGCCGCCGGTCGCTTCGCCGTCGTCTATCTCCTCGAATCCATCGAGCGCAACGACCGCTTCGCGGTGAAGACCTTCCTCGACCCGTCGATGTCAACCGAGGGCACCGACATCGACCCGGCTCTGGAACTCGACAGCGTCACCGATATCTGGCCCGGCGCAGAGTGGCCCGAGCGCGAGGTCTTCGACATGTTCGGCATCCGCTTTCGCAACCACCCCGACCTGAGGCGCATCCTCACCTGGGAGTCCTACCCCGCCCACCCGCTCCGCAAGGACTATCCCGTGCGAGGCAGAGGCGAACGCGAGTCCTACCGCGTCGTCGACCGCAGCTCGGCGTGACTTAGACTTGTTTAGTCGGCGGTGCCGTGGTCTGAGGAGGCCCTGCGACGAAGGCCACGCGGTCCTGTCGATTCCATCCAGGCTTTGCAGCGGTCATCGAATGTGGCCACGGGTGAAGCACGCGCCAGCGTGCGAAACCCGTGGACCATCTGCAGCGTCGTTGGTGACGCGGAATGCACGATGCAACAAGCCACGGAGTGGCGTCACGAACATGGCGAGGGGCGATAGCCCCTCGATGGTGTCACACAGAAACTCAGCCCCGGCGGGGGGGCGCGCGCGCACCGAGCCGGGGTGGGGATTAACAACGGGGTTGGCGAGTGGCTCACGCCCCACGCCCGCTTGGC
>CBDVAM010000039.1:0-27325 GCA_965371965.1 uncultured Phycisphaerales bacterium | reverse complement strand
CGGGGCGCAGCTCGATGGCGACGGCGATGGATTCGCCAACGGCGTGGACCATTATTCGAGCGACAACATTGTCGGCGATGCCGGCGACAAGCTGATCGACAACACCGCGACCGTTCGCGATGGCAACTTCGAGGTGATCGGCGAGGTCGATTTCTACAGCCCGATCAGGCTGGACATCGTGCTGGACGACAACTTCGTGTCCGACGGTCTTCCCGATGCCAACAAAGTCTTCACGATCAACGGCTCGATCGGCGACCATCCGGACCACGACATCGACTTCTTCCGTTTCGTCAACGACGTGGACGTCTACTCGATCACCCTCCAGGCCGGGCAGATCCTTCGCCTCGGCCCCTCCTCGGGTCCCGGGGCTCTCGCGCCGATCACGCTGCTGAACGAGGATGGCAGTGCGGCGAGCGGCGGAACAGACCTGGGCGGGAATCCGTTGGCGTCAACGGCATTGCTGCTGCCGGCAACACCTATCGACAGCACGGACCTGTCCTTTGAGCAGAACTATCTGGTCCTTGAGACCGGAACATTCCTGCTCTCGGTCGGCAGCGCGTGGACGGCCATCCCATTCCCCGGATTCGTGTCAAACGTGGGGTCCTTCGCCGGCCTCGTGGGTGATTACTCGTTCACACTCGAAGTATTCGACGACGGCAACACCGGTTTCGGTGCAGATGTTGATTCCGGCAACGGCGAGAACGTCGTCAACGCCCCGAACGCGCAGGCGTTCGCGGGTCCCGACGGGCGACTCAACACCTCCGACGACTTCAACAAGATATCCATCGGCGGGTTCACGTTCTTCGCCAACGCCGGCGCCGATGGTCGGCTCGGTACGAACGACGACCTCATCTCCGGCAACAACGGCAAGGGCATCACGTCCAGCCGGACCGGGGCGGGCGTGCTCTCGAGCACCATCGAGTCGTCGATCGGGCCTGCAAACCACTCGGGCGTTCCGGGCGATGTCTTCGCCGACCTGGACATCTTCCATCTCAACAACGGCAAGAAGATCGCCCGCGGCACGCTCATGGAGGTCACGGTCAAGCTGGCCGATTCCGGCGGCGACCTGGGAAGCAGGGTATCCGAAGCTCTCAGGTTCGGCGACTTCTCCGATTCGGTCGAGTTCGGCCTCTTCGACACAACCGAGAACAGCGGCCTGCATGACGCCAACATCATCTTCAGCCCGACTGATTTCTCTCCTAACGGCGGGGACCCCGGCATCATCGCCGAGAACGGGAACAACCGGTTCGGCTTCGACGAGAACGGCGACTTCTTCATCCAGTTCGTCACCCCGGGCAGGCTCGGCGGTGCGGGCGGGGCCTCGTACGCGCTGTATCTCCAGGGCGCATTCAACACCGATTACACCATCGAGGTCGTCACACTCGGGTCCGCCGAGGCCGAGACACGCTCGCAGAACTTCTTCATCGAGACCGACGGCGGCAACATCGATTGGCTCCGCGCGGGCGGCCTGGTTGCCGATCTCAACGGATTCGATGTCAAGGTCCTGGGCCTCACCGGCACCGACGATGATGGGACGCCGCTCGGCGAGGTCGTCTTGGACTCACTGATCGCAAACCTTGAGGAGCTCTACGAGAATCTGGGTCTGGACGTCCGGTTCAGCACGAACCCGGCCGACTTTGAGTTCGAGGATTTCTCGACGATCTATATCTCGAGTTCACCCGACCCGGTCAATCCGATCTTCGCCGAGTTTGACCTGTTCGGTCTCGAGGATTTCCTGGAGAGTCTCGGATTCGAGCAGACGCTACTCACCCAGCCGTTCCAGATCGCCGAGCACTCCGATCCATTCAATACCGACAGCCAGGATGAGGGCGTCGTCTTCCTGCCCACGTTCTCGCGCCTGGGGTATTCGCCGAGCGAGTCTGACATCCAGGACCTCATCAGCTCGCTCACCGCGGCGACGTCGCAGACGGCCAACGAACTGCTCGGCCTGCGTCACACCGCGTCCAACGGCATCGGTGCCGGGGTCTTTGACATCAACGCCGCCGACGCCGTCCAGGTTGTTCCCGGCGACAACGACGCGTTCATCATCCCGACAATCGACCGGGCGCTCTCGGGCCAGTTCGATCCGGTGGCCGGCACCGATTTCTGGCTGGGCGATCAGAACGCCTCGGAACTCCTCGAGAAGATCCTCTCCACGATCTAGTCACTCCCGCGTATCCCAACAAACACAGCCCCCGGCGCTCGGCGTCGGGGGCTTTTCTTGAATGCGCTTGGCCGATCTGCGTCGCCCTTCAGGCGATCTTCCGTCGCCCTTCAGGCGATCTTCCGTCGCCCGGTGCTTCCGCAGGCGGGTCGATCGCTCGACTCCAGCTCTTCAACTCGCAGCAGCGCGTTGGCCAACAGGTTCTCGAGCGTAGTGAGTCTGGATCTCAGCGATTCGTCCGCCTCGCCGGATGCTCGCGGCTCACATGACCGTCGCTCGACGCTCTCGAACACGCGCTCGGCATCCTCTTGCGCGCGCGCCAGACGCTCTTCGAGACCGATGTCGAACTCCGTGAGCCTGCCCTGGGCCTCGTCGAGACGGGCCTCGATGGCGTCGATGAGGCGCACGAACTTGTCGGCCCGGTCGCTCTCGAGTTCGCCCAGACGCGCCTCGAACTGTGCCTCGAGTTGGCGGGCGCGTCGCTCGCCGACGCTCAGGTGCTGCTCGATGGTCTCTTCGATTTGGGCGATCTTGGTGGCCCGATCAAGGGCGATGTGATCCAGCCGCTCCTGGGCATCGTTGAGCGAGGACTCGATCCGTCGTTCCAACTCGCCGATTCGTGCGGTGAGCAGCTCCTCGCTGGAATCGCGGAGCGTCTGGAGGGTCGCTTCCATGGCCTCGATACGCCCGAGCACCCGGTTGGCGTCTGCGAGCCTCTGGTCGAACGCCTCCGACGCCCGCAGCGTCTGTTCGAGCCCATGGCGCAGCTCCGTGCCTGCGGCGTCCACCGCCTCGCGCATGTTCTTGCCCTGGCTGGCCGCCGTCGCCAGTCGCTTGTGCTCCTCGCCGGCCCGGTCGATCAGCGCTCGCAACACCGAGGCGAACTCCTCGAACGCCCGTGTGTCCACCACCCGCGGCGTGAGGAAGATATCAAGGGCCTCGCCGGGATTGTCCGCAGATGCCCCCGGCGGCGTGTTGGGCTTGGGTTCGGCTGCTGGGGTCATCTGACGCGAGATCGTGCTCATAGCGGGTCCTGCTGGTCTATCCGCACTCATATCATCCGGCATGTCCGCAAGCCGAGAAGCAGGTTCATCGGTCGATTCGCCCCGTCGCGTTCGATTGCACCGTGTGCTGGCCGAGGCGGGGGTCGCATCGCGCAGGGCCTGCGAGTCGCTGATCGAAAAGGGGCTTGTCAGGGTCAATGGGCGGGTCGTGAGGGAAAATCCGGTCCTGGTCGATCCGGATTCTGACCAGATCGAGGTCAGGGGCGAGCCGGTGGGCACGCGGGCGCGGCTCATCTATGTGATGCTGAACAAGCCCACCCGGACGCTGTGCACCGCTCGCGGCGAGGCCGGCGACCCACGAAGGACGGTCCTGGACCTGGTGGACCATCCCGGGGCGCTGCGCCTGTACCCCGTCGGCAGGCTCGATTTCGATACCACGGGCCTGCTCCTGCTGACCAACGACGGCGAGCTGGCCAACCGCCTGACGCACCCCCGGTTCGGGGTCACCAAGACCTATCACGCGGTGGTGCGGGGGCGTCTGGAGGATGGCGACGCCGAGAACATCGCCAAGGGCATCTATCTCGCCGAGCGCCGCGATGGGCGGACAGTGGGGGCCACGCGAACCGCGCGGGTTGGCGTTCGGGTCCACAAGCGCGACCGGGACAGGACCGTATTGGAGCTGACCCTCAAGGAGGGCAGGAACCGGCAGGTCCGGCGGCTGCTGGCGTCGGTGGGCTGTCCGGTCAAGAAGCTCGAGAGGGTCGCGATGGGTCCGCTGCGGCTCAAGGGTGTGGCTCGCGGGGCCTGGCGAGAACTGACACGCGACGAGATTCGATCCCTGAGGCGGGCGGTCGCTTCCGGGCGGGCTCGACGCTAGAATCCCGACCCGCCATATGACGAAATCATGGCGGGGGTTCGACGCCCAGAGTCCCCAACGCGAGCGCACATGGACGCCACCACACGAACGGAGTTTTCGATCTATCTGGCCCACCGCCCGGGCGAGCTTGCCGGGGTTCTGGAGGCCCTCGACGCGGCGGGGGCCGAGGCCCAGGCGGTCTGCGTCGTGGATCAGAATAATCGGGGCCTTGTGCGGATCCTGGGTGAGCCCGAGCAGCGGATCCGCGAGGTCTTCGAGTCGCTGGTGGAGGCGGGAGCCGGGCCTGTGGTCGAGTCGCCGGTGCTGGTCGTGAGCGCCGAGAACCGTCCTGGAGTCGTGCGCGACGTCGCCGCCCAGCTTGCCCTGGCGGGGGTGAACGTGCAGTACGCCTATGCGGCTCCGAGCGTGAACGGCAAGGGCGGGCGATGCATCTTCCGGGTGAGCGACCTGGACCGTGCGGTGCAGACGCTTTCGTCGATGGCCTGAGCTAGCATCTAGCAGGCGGGCTGGGTCCGCACGCCGGCGATTGGACGAGAGCATCCTCGGGAGAGTTCGATGGGAATCGAAGCCGCACTTTCAACCGACACCATCTTGACCACGCAGCTCCAGCGGGTGATCAACTGGGGGCGTCGGTCGAGCCTGTGGCCCATGCCGTTCGCGACGGCGTGCTGCGGCATCGAGTTCATGGGAACGGCGTGCAGCCGCTACGACATCGCGCGCTTTGGCGCCGAGGTCGCTCGCTTTACCCCCCGTCAGGCCGATCTGATGATCGTCGCGGGTCGCATTGGAATTAAGATGCTGCCGGTGTTGCAGCGCATCTACGAGCAGATGACCGAGCCGAAGTGGGTGATCTCGATGGGCGCGTGCGCGAGCACCGGCGGGGTGTTCGACACCTACGCCACGGTCCAGGGCTGCGATCAGTTCATCCCCGTTGATATCTATGTTCCCGGCTGCCCACCCCGCCCCGAGACGCTTCTCGAGGGCATCATGGCGATCCAGCGGCATATCGATAGCGAGGGCATCCCGGCGAGGGGTCCCGATGGCAAACGCATCCCGCTGGGCCTGACCGTGGAGCCGACCCACGCCCCGCGCCCCCAGCCGGTGGGCGTGAGGGTCTAGCGAGGTCCCGACATGGCCCCGTGGCTGGCGGCACTGCCCCTGATCCTCCACGCCACCTTCGTGGTTGCGCTGAGCGTCATTGTCATCATGCGTCGGCGACCGCTGGCGGTCTCGCTCACATGGATCGTGATCGCGACGTTCATTCCGTTTGCCGGTCTGGTGCTGTATGTCCTCGTGGGCGAGAATCGTCTTGGCTCGCGTCGCCTCAGGCGGCATCGCGAGGTGAGCGAGGAGCTGTTCCCCCAGGCGGTCTCGCTGTGGGCGGAGCGCGAGCGGGCGTGGATCCCAGAGGCGGGCGAGTTTGCGCCGGTCGCCGCGTTCGGCACCGCGACGTGCGGGCTCCCGCCGCTGGTGGGCAACAGCCACGACCTGCTCGCGGGGCCGGGTGAGTTTCTCGAGGCCCTTGTTCGAGATATCGATCAGGGCGAGCACCACTGTCACCTGCAGACCTACATCTGGCAGCCCGAGGGCGCGGGCGGGGTCGTCGCCGCGGCGCTGCAACGGGCGGCTGAGCGAGGGGTGGATTGTCGCCTGCTTGTGGACGGGGTCGGCTCGCGTGCGTTCTTGGGGGGAGGGCAGTGCCGGGCGCTGCGCGGGTCGGGCGTGCGCGTGGTCGAGGCGCTGCCGGTCGGGGTCATCCGGTTGCTGTTTCGGCGGGTCGATCTGCGCAACCATCGCAAGATCGCGGTGATCGACGGGCGCGTTGCCTACTGCGGCAGCCACAACATCACCGACGAGACGTTCGGCATGGGCGGGCGCAAGCCCGTCGGGCCTTGGATCGACGCATCGGTCCGGGTCGAGGGCCCCGCGGCGGGCGCTCTACAGATGGTCTTTCTGCGCGACTGGCTGCTGGATTCCGATGAATCGATCGATGATCCCGCCCCGTTTCTGCCGCCAGTTGACCGGCCAATCGGATCCGGCGCGGCGCTCCAGCCGCTGCCCAGCGGGCCCGGACATGAGCCCCGGGCGATCGAGCAGGCGATGCTGACGGCGATCTACGGCGCGCGCCAGGAGCTGGTCATCACGACGCCGTACTTCGTGCCCAGCGAGTCGATGCTGGTCGCGATACTTGCCGCCGCGCGTCGGGGGGTGAGCGTTCATGTGGTTACTCCCAGGCGCAATGACTCGCTGCTGGTCGCCGCGGCGTCACGGTCGTACTTCATGGAGATGCTTGAGGCCGGGGTCGGGGTGCACCTGTATCGCCCGGCGCTGCTGCACGCCAAGACGATGACGATCGACGGGCGTCTCGCGCTGCTGGGGTCGGCGAACCTGGATATCCGCAGCTTCACGCTGAACTTTGAGATCTCGCTGTTTGCCTATGACCGGCAATGCGCGACGCGCCTGCGCGATCTGCAAGAATCGTACATCAAGGAGTCCGAGCGGCTCGACGCGGAATCGTGGCGGACCCGTGCGTGGGCGAGGCAGTTCTTGGATAACGCCGCGCAGCTGCTCAGTCCGGTCTTGTAGGGGGCTCGCTTGAGCCGGCGTCGGGCTTGGCATCTGGCCCGATGGGTGTGTCCTCGTCGCCTGGCGAGTCCTGCCATAGCTCACCCAGTTCGCGCCCGACGATGAGGTTCTGGTTCTCGCCGGCCGCCGCGAGCAGGCGTGCGAGCGGCTCGTCGGGGTGCTCGTCGCTGAGGGGAAAGGTCGAGTGGTGGATCGGCAGCAGGCGTCGTGCGCCGATCCGGTTGAACATCTCCCAGACCTGCTCGGGCGTCGCGTGCGCGTGCCACCAGGGTTCGTACGCACCGATGCCCAGTGCGGCCAGATCGATCCCCTCCAGCGGGTCGAAGGCATCGGTCGAGGCGGTGTCGCCGGCGGCGAAGACCCGCTTGGCCCCACCCTCGATGACATAGGCGTTGTACCCGCGTCGGCGATCAACCCCTAGTCGCGCCCCCCAGTGGTGGGGGCGGATCGCGGTGACGTCCAAGCCCTTGATCTTGAGCGGCCTGTCCCACGCAAGTTCGATGACGTCGCCAAAGCCCGATGGGATCAGGCGTGCCGTCCGGTGAGGCGTGACGACGACAGTTGTCGGGTCCGCGAGTGCCCGCAGCGTCGGCTTATCCAGATGGTCGAAGTGCGCGTGGGTGATGAAGATCACGTCGATAGCGGGCAGGGTCGTCGCGATCGCCGGGAGGTCTCGCTCTCGTCCAAGGCCGATGATCCACCCGCCGACGCGCGGGCCGATCCGCATCGAGAAGACCGGATCGACCAGTGCCCATCGTCCGGCGAGTCCGAGCAGCACGCTGGCGTGCCCGAGCCATGCCGCTGCGAGCGTCGGGTTGGACGGTGCGAGGGTCGCGTCTGGGTCGATCGAGATATTGGGCGGCTGTCCTCGGCGTCGGAGTGAGGCGATGACCTGCTTGGGATACCTGCGGGCACCGGAGCGGATGACGCGCGACAGCTTCGGACGCTTGGCAGTGCGGCCCACGTCAATCTCTCGTTGTCATCTGGGTTGCCCCGCCTTGAGAACGCTCTAGCGCTTGGCGACCGAGTCGATCCTGCGACCGATGCTCCGGCGACGATTCACGAGCTTGCGACCGCTCCTGGTCTTCATGCGGGCGCGAAATCCCATCATGCGGACACGCTTGATGCGGCTCTTTCGCCTCGGATAATGGATCGCCATCGAAAGGTCTCCCGGGGGCTCAGGGCGGGGATAGTAGCCCGGACGACTCCCAGACTCAAACCCCAGACATTCCTGATCTGGCGGGCAAAACCTGGTTGCGGGGGTGCAATAGAGTTGGTAGAGTGTTGTGTTCGGTTCTTGGGCCGAGTCTGGCCGTGAAAGCCTGTCGATGTCATAGCGTCCGCTAGCTTCCGCGACCCCGGTCCAAGGCGATTTGTTCGGATTGCGTTCGCAAGAACGCCCGGTTGAGGTGCGCGGATGATTGAGGATGCGGTACTTGAATCTGCCCAGAGGCTGCTCGGGCACACGTTCGCCAACCCGGAGCTCCTGCGCCGGGCGCTCACGCACGCCTCGAGCACGGATTCGCGCCTGGATTCCTACGAGCGCATGGAGTTCCTGGGCGACGCCGTGCTCGGCATGGTGACGTGCGAACTCATCTTCGGCGAGCACGATGATCTGCTCGAGGGCGAGATGACCAAGATCAAGTCGATCGTGGTCTCTCGAGATACCTGCGCAGAGATCACCGGGCGGCTCGGGCTGATCGAGTTTGTCGTGCTCGGCAAGGGCATGCTGGGGGCAGGCGAGCTGCCGACATCGCTGGCCGCGGGTGTCTTCGAGTCGGTCATCGCAGCGCTGTATCTCGACGGCGGGTTCGAGGTCGCGTGCAGGTTCATCCGCCCGTTGATCGAGCCGCACATCCGGCGGGCCCGGCGTGACGGGCACCAGCAGAACTTCAAGTCCTTGCTCCAGCAGTACGCCCAGCAGGAGGGTGCCGACACGCCTCGGTATGTCGTCCTCGATGAGAAGGGGCCGGACCACGCCAAGTGTTTCAAGGTTTGCGTGGAGATCGGGAGCCGACGGTTCGACTCGTCTTGGGGCCAGAGCAAGAAGCAGGGCGAGCAGCAGGCCGCCCGCCAGGCGCTGGTTGATCTGGGCGTGCTCGAGGAGTCCGCAGAGGGTGAGCTGATCGTCGCGAATGGCGAGGACGACTCAGCGGTCTAGGTTCCACTCGAGCTCTTCGATCTCATGGACGCGGGGCTTGAGATCTGCGACGATCGGCAGGTGATCGCTCGCGAGGCTGTCGCCCGATTCGAGGCCATTTGACGCCAGATCGCGCTCGCTCAGCCTGGCGGTATCGACAATAAAGGTCTGCACGATGTCGGCCTGGACATCGGAGTAAAGAAGATAGTCCAGGCGCCCGGGTGTGAAGGGTCCGGTCGGATCGCGCCAGGTCGCCACGAGCGAATCACCCAGGATCAGTGCTTCGGCGACGCTCAAATCGCTCTGATCAGTATCGAGGCCAAGACGCAGCATCTCCAGGGGCGGGCCCGAGCCGACGAGGTTGAGATCGCCGCCGATGATCCGGAGTTTGTCGCCGGCGGGCGATGCTCTTGCGAAGGCGTCGTTGATGGCCCTGGCCTCGCTCATGCGGGTGCGGTCTTCTTCGGTATCCGCGCCGCCGCAGCATTTGAGATGGACGCTGGCGACGATGGTGTCGCGCAGCGGCGTGCGCACGAGGGCGAAGATCGCCCGGGCGGGTCGGGTTCTGCCATCGACGACGATGGGGCCGTCGAGCAGGGGCGAGATGCTCCCGCGGGCGGCGATGGCGACGCCTTGGCCCGGGTGGGCGATCACGTTCCAACCCGATCCGACATTCTGCTCGAACCAGCGGGCGATCACCTCGGCGTTGGCGTTCCACTCTTGCAGGAGCACGACATCGGGATCGATCGCGGTGATCAATCGGGCGAATGGTCCGGGGTTCTGCTCCGGGCTGGAGCGCAGCACGTTGTAGCTCATGACGCGGATCGCATCGGCACGCCTGGGCGGCAGGGTCGCGATGGCGGGCGCGGGGCCGGTCGTCAGTTCGGGCAGGGCGAATGAGAACGGGCTGAGTGAGCCGTTGTGCCTGCCGTCGGCGTCGACGAGAACAACGACGCCGGCACCGGCGGATGGCGCCCTATCGCGGGTCGGCGCTGGGGGGCGATCGGTGCGTATCGGCGACACCGCGAGGCTCGGATCGTCGTCCTCGAACCCCACGAGCCCGGGCAGGTCGCGGGCCACACGCATCTCGAACCACTCGCTGGCGATTGTCGGCGCAAAGATGAACCCGGCGTCCGCGTGGGAGATCGGGCTCCGCCTGCCACGTCTGTCGATCATCGCCAGGGACACGCCATTGCGAGGGGCCTTGCGCTGGGTGTCCATGGGCGAGATCTGGATTTCGAGGTCGACGCCCATGCCGCCCGCCCCTGGCCAGGGCTCGCTGGTGTTGCCGGTGAGCGTGGAGCCATCGACATCGAGCAGGATCAGCACGGTCTCGTCGCTGGCTTGCAACGCGTTGCGGGGCGGCCCGAGCGAAAAGCGGACAAAGACATGGCGATCGTCGGCGAGCGCGACGTTGGTGAACGCCCACTCGGAGATATCCCCGTCCAGCACGACGTGACCAGAGCCGGCGTACGCCGAGAGGCTCGCCTCGGGCACAGCCTGGACGCGCTGGAGCTTGATCGGCTTCTGTGCGCAGGCCGTGATGGCGAGTGTCGCCAGGATCCCAAGGCCTATGCGTGTGAGCGTGCGTGAGAGCGTTGTCGGATGGATCATTGTGTTGCTCGCTAGTGTGCGGAGGATCCGGTGGCGTGATTTGGGGAGAATCGTTGTGAATCTCCGCTCAGCGCCCACCTCCGAGTCGTTTCCCGGTACGCTTCTCGGAAACCGGAGGCTCCCGATGCCAGATCAAACACCACCACAAGACGGCGTGACGCGGCGATCGTTCATGACGACGGTAGGCTTGTCGGCGGTCGCGGCCACCGCTCAGGCCCATGGCGAGCGTCTCGCCGACGAGGCCCCGTCCTCGACCTCTCAGGGTATCAACCAGTTCGGGCCTGAGCCCGCCCGGATCCTTCTGAAGATCAACGGCGAGGCCCATCGGATCACGGTGGACCCCGCCACGACGCTGATGGAGGCCCTGCGCTGGCATATCGGCATGTGCGGGACCAAGGAAGTCTGCGATCGCGGGGCGTGCGGGGCCTGCAGCGTGCTCGTCAACGGCAGGCTCGTGGCCTCGTGCATGATGCTCGCCCATGACGCCGAGGGCAAGGACGTCGCGACGGTCGAGGGCCTTGCCCGTGGCGAGGAGCTTGATCCGATTCAAGAGTCGTTTATCCGCCATGACGCCTTGCAGTGTGGGTATTGCACGCCGGGGCTGCTGATGGCCTCCAAGGCCCTGCTGAGCAACAACCCCAGGCCGACATTCGAGCAGATCAAGAAGGGGCTGAGCGGGAATATCTGCCGCTGCGGCACCTACACCAACGTGTTCAACGCGGTGCTGGAGGCCTCGGGCCAGGAGCCCGTGCGCGATCCGGAGGGACCCAATGCCTGAGACAAGGATGCCAAACAGAGTGAATGGTGCGCCCGACGAGGGTGACACCCAGCCGCACACGCCCACGCACATGCCCACGAGCAACCGCCCGATCAACATGGGCAAGAGTGTCGCCGACGACGCTTCGCGTTTGGATGCGATCGCGAAGGTGACCGGGCGTGCGATGTATGCGCGAGACTACTACATGGACAACTCGCTGTTTGTTGGGTTTATCCGGTGCCCGGTCGGGGTCGGGCGCATGACCGGGGCCGACGAGGCGGCGGCGCGGGCGACGCCGGGGGTTGTCGAGGTGCAGATTGATCGTCGTGAGGGGACATACGCGGGCCAGCCGGTGGGGCGGATAGCCGCCGACAGCAAGACGTCGTTGCGCCGAGCGATGCGGGCGCTCAACGCGACGTGGGAAGCGGGACCCTGCAAGACCGAGATCGAAGACGCGATGAGCGATCCTCCGGCGACCGACGAGGCGACCGTGGCATTGCTCAATGGCGCGGACCACGTTCTCGAGGCGGTGTATTCGACGCCGGTGCAGACCCACAGCCCGCTGGAAACCCACGGCGCTGTCGTGGACCACAGGGGCGATCGCGCGGTGGTCTACTCATCGACCCAGGGCGTGCAGGCCGCGGCCGATGGGCTCGAAGACGCCTTGGGACTGAAGCGCACTCAGTATGAAGTTCGCTGTGAGTACATCGGCGGGGGTTTCGGTTCCAAGCTCAACGGTGCGGGGCGCGAGGCGATCGCCGCCGCTCAGGTCTCCAAGGCCCATGGTCGCCCGGTGAGCTGTTTCACGGATCGAGACGAGGACCACTTGGACACGGGCAATCGCCCGTCCAGCCGTACATGGGTCCGTATCGGATTCAACAACGACGGCACGATCGTCGGCGGTCACGTCCACACCTGGGGGGGTGTCGGCGTCGCGCGCGGGGCCGGGGGTGTTCGCTGCCCATCGGGGCACTACGACTTCGGTCGTATCCAGAAGGGGCGGGGCGGTCATACGAACGTGCAGCTCAACGCGGGCGCGCCGCGCCCGTTCCGGGCCCCGAGCCTTCCCCAGGGCAAGTTCGCCGAGGAGTTGATGGTCGATGAGATCGCGGCGATATCAGGGGCCGATCCGCTGGGGATGCGTCTTCGCATGGAAACGTCCGAGGCTCGCAAGGAGATGTACGAGCTTGGCGCGAAGCTGATCGGGTGGGACTCTCGCACCGCCAACGGCTCGGGGCATGGCACGATCAAGCGCGGTATCGGCATGGGCGGCACAAGCTGGGGCCGCTTCGCCTTTGGTACCGAGGCCGAAGTCGTCATCCATCGCGACGGCTCGATCGTTGCCAAAACCGGAACGCAGGATATCGGCACGGGCATGCGCACGGTTGCGGGCGTGCTGTGCGCCGAGCATCTGGGCGTGCCGCTGGAGTTGGTCGATGTCGCCATCGGCAACTCCACGCTCCCGATAGGGCCGGGCTCGGGCGGATCGATGACCAGTCACAATGTTGCCCCCGCGATGATCGCCGCGGCTGAGGACGCCAAGTCGAAGCTCCTCGATACCCTCGCCGATCAGCTTGGCGTGGCGGCGCGGGATCTTGATCTCATCGATGGCCAGATCATCCAGCACGGCGAGCCGATCATGAGTTTCGGCGAGGCGTGCGCCAAGATTCCCCGCGAGCAGATCACCGGGCGTGGTGAGTTCAGCCGCCAGGGCGGTGCGCAGCAGCATCTGGGAGAGGGCCATTCCGATGGCGTGCAGTTCGTCGATCTCTCGGTTGACACCGAGACCGGTCTTATCAAGGTCAATCGTGTCGTGGCGATCCAGGCGTGCGGGCGTGTGATCTGTCGCAAGACCGCCGAGAGCCAGATCATCGGCGCGGTCATTCAGGGTCTCTCCTACGCCCTGTTCGAGCACAAGCTTCTGGACCCGAACACCGGCAGCATGGTCAACGCCGACTTTGAGCACTACGCCATTCTTGGGTCGAACGACACGCCGCTGATCGAGCCGGTGCTCTGGACCAAGGGCCAGACGGGGGTGCGATCGCTGGGCGAGCCGCCGACGATTCCGACCGCCGGGGCGACGGCGTGTGCGCTGCTGAACGCCATCGGTGCTCCGGTCAGGCATCTCCCGCTGTCGCCCGACAAGGTGCTCGAAGCGATTGAGGAGGCCCGGTCATGAACCGCTTCACGATTGCCACCGCGAGCAGTTACGCCGACGCCTCGGCGATCGTCAAGAGCGATCGGTTCGAGCTGCCGATCTTCAAGGCCGGCGGGATGGACGTTGTCGATCATCTGAAAGAGGGGCTGTGGGAGCCCGATGCACTCATTGATGTGCTGGGGGCCGAGGGCGGGACAGCTGCGCCGATCCAGGAGCATCGCGACACGAACTCCGTCGCGACAATCCGCCTGAGCGCGCTGACCACGCTCGATGAGATATCGACCAGCACGCTGATCCAGGGGAGCTGCCCCGCCTTGTCACAATCAGCGGGGAGTGCGGCGACGCCCCAGGTGCGCAATGTTGCGACCGCCGCGGGCAACCTGCTGCAGCGTCCGCGATGCTGGTACTACCGCTCCAAGGATTTCGACTGCCTCAAGAAGGGCGGCGACCGCTGCTACGCGGTCAAGGGGCACAATGGCAACCACGCCATCTTCGGCGATGGTCCCTGCCACATTGTCCATCCCTCGAATATCGCCATCGCGCTCATGGTCGCTGGCGGGGTCGTGCATGTCACCGGCGGCGACCGCGAGACGGTGTCCATCGGCGATCTGTTCCACATGCCCGATCGCGGGATCCGCGACGAGCACAATCTTGGTGTGGGCGAGGTTGTCACGGCGATCACGCTGGACGGCGCGCCCAACAGCGGTTTCTACGCGGTCAAGGGCAAGCAATCGTTCGGCTGGCCGCTGGTGATGGCGGCGGTCGCGTTGGAACTCGACGGCGGGCGGATCGCCTCGGCCAGAGTTTGCGCCGGTGCCGTCGCGCCGGTGCCTTGGATGTTGCCGGCAGTGGGTGAAGCGTTGCGCGGCGTTTCGATCGAAGATGAGGCGGGCCTGAAGGCGGCGTGCGCTCGGGCCACGCAGGGTGCGTTGCCTATGACGGGCAACGCCTACAAACTCAAGCTGCTGCCGGTGGCGATCCGGCGGGCCGTGCTCAAGGCCGCGGGCAAGGAGGTCGAGTGATGCATGGAGAGACTGAACAACGGATGAATCTCAAGGTCACTTGCCTGCATCTGCGTCACAAGTTGATGTACTGCGACGAGCGCCATGAGCAGCGGGGGCTCGTGGACGATTCCTCTGACACGCGCGTGTTCTTCTGCGTGAATACCGGCGATGCGCTGGGGCCGGACGCCGAGGCGGTGGGGCCGGAGTGTTGCAACGCGAGCCGCGCATGTTTCAAGGGCGAGGGGAAATAGGAAGAGCGAAGAGCGAAGAACAGCAAAGCAGCAAAGCCGGATCAAGCGCACTCCTGCTTTGCTGTTTTTCGCTTTTCGCTTTGCTGATTTTCCTCAAGCCCCCGGCCCGATGTGACTCTCGACCCTTGGGTCTCGGCACCATTCGCTCCAGCTTCCCACGTAGAGCTTGGCCATGCCAAGCCCGGCGAGTTCCATCGCCAAGATATTGTGGCACGCAGTCACGCCCGAGCCGCAGTGGCAGACTGTCTGCTCGGCTTGCTCGACCTGTAGTCGGCGAAACCGCTCGCGCAGCTCCAGTGGTGCGATAAACGACTTGGTCTGCGGATCGAGGTTGTCGGCAAACGGGGCTGAAACCGCCTCCGCGATGTGCCCGCCGACAGGATCCAGCGTCTCGCCCTCGCCCCGATAGCGATCCTCGCTCCGCGCATCGAACACGAGCCCGCCCGAGGCGAGCGTGTCCCGCACGCCGGGCTTATCGATCACCATCGCGGCGTTGGGGCGGGGCACGATCGGATCGGCTGCTCTATCGGGCTTGACATCTTCAGTGTCTACGTCGCGCCCCTCGCTCTGCCACTTAGCGAGCCCGCCATCGAGCACGCTGACGCGCTTGTGCCCGATCCATCGGAGCATCCACCAGAGGCGTGCAGCGATCGCGCCGCCCATGTCGTCGTAGCAGACAACGTGCAAGGCGCGGCCAATTCCCTTGTCTGCAAGTCGCTCACAGAACGCCGTCGGCGTGGGCAGCGGGTGGCGCCCGCCGAAACTCGGGTCTTCGGGCACCTCGGCGAGATCGGTGTCGAGATCGACGAATACCGCACCGGGGATGTGCGATTCGAGATACGCCTCGTGCCCGGCCCCCGCCGGCGCGGGCCGCCAGCGCACGTCGGCGATGACGAGGTCGGCATCGCTCAGGTGCTCGGCGAGCCAGTCTGTCGAGACAAGTGCATCCACGGTTGTGACCTCATGCGGAAAGGGCGACGAAGAACTCAACACGGAGGGCCACAGAGGGCCGCAGAGAGGAACTCGCTTGGAGAGAAGAGGATCGAGAACGAAAGACCGGATTGAGACTTCAACGAAGAGGGTTGCTGACTCAAGTCTCTTCTCAACTCCGTGGCCCTCTGTGGCCCTCCGTGTTTCAAGCTCCTTCTTAGCGCACGCTGCGACGTGTCCTCAGGCCGTCGGTGCCGGCGTCGTCCGCAGGTAGGGCTTGATCTCCTGGTATCCCGGGAACAACTTCTTCGCGTCGTCGTCGCTCACCGCCGGCACGATGATGCAGTTCTCGCCCGGCTTCCAGTTCGCGGGCGTCGCGAGCTTGTGCTTTGCGGTGAGCTGCAGGCTGTCGATCGCGCGCAGCAGCTCGTCGAAGTTGCGACCCGTGCTCGCGGGATACGCCAGGTTCAGCTTGACCTTCTTGTCCGGCCCGATGACGAAGACGCTGCGCACGGTCATGGTGTCGGCGGCGTCGGGGTCGAGCATGCCGTAGGTGCTCGCGATCTCGCCGTTGGGATCGCCGATCATCGGGAAGTTCGGGCGAGCGCCCTGGGTCTCCTCGATGTCGTCGGACCACCTGACATGGTCCTCGACGCTGTCGCAGCTCAGGCCGATGATCTTGCAGTTGCGTTTCTGGAACTCGCGCCTCATCTTGGCGAGTTGCCCGAGTTCGGTGGTGCAGACCGGCGTGAAGTCCTTGGGATGGCTGAAGAGCACGCCCCAGGAATCGCCCAGCCAGTCGTGAAACTGGAGGTCGCCTTCGGTCGTGTTGGCACGAAAATCCGGTGCCGTCTGCCCAAGCTGGATGCCCATCGCGTTCTCCCTTTATTATTTGTGGTGGACCAAGCCCGCCGACCCTGGCGGGATCTCGACCCAGGGCCCCATTCTAATCGAATCCCTGGCGGGGGTCTCTAAGAGAATCCGAGATCTCGCAGGATCGGATCCAGCAGTTCCCGGCGCCAGCCGCCCAGCAGGCGGCTCTGCCCGGGGTTTTCGCCCAAGAGCGACGCCGCGGCGAGCTGGCGGATCTCTTTCTTGGTCGCCAGCAGCCCCATGGCGACTGATCGCTCGCCTGCGAGTTCCACGACCGCCTCGCAGGTCTGCTCGACCGACGCTTTCTGCGACTCGCTCAGGCTCTTGCGCTTGGGGCGGCGTTCCAGACGATCCGCCCCGGCCGCCTCGATGACCGCGACAATAGTCTCGCTCAGGTCGCTCTTGACGGTCTTGGGGACACCCTTTGCGACCGAGACCTCCGACTCGGACGATGGACGGCTCATGGCAAGCCAGAGCAGGCCCTCGTCGGGCACGAACACGCGCGGAGACAGGTCGCGCGCCCGGGCCGAGTCCTCCCGCCAGTCGATCAACTTGCGCAGGACATGGCGCTGGCGGTTGCTCAGCGATCCGGCACCCTCTGCCTTCAGACGGCGCGCGTGCGGATTCGCCTCGTACTCCTCGCGCTGCTCAAAGCGACGGCACTCCTCGTGGACCCACGCCCGGTTGCCCAACGAGTCCGCTCGTTCGAGGAGCGACTCTCGCAGCAGCAGCAGGTACCGCACGTCGTCGGCGGCGTAGCGGATCTGCATCTCGCTCAGCGGGCGTGCGTCCCACTGGCTGAACTTCAGCCCGGGGCTGAGCGTCGCCTCGGTCACGGTCTCGGCGACCGTCCGCAACGACGTGGGATACGCCAGCCCGCAGAAGCCCGCCGCGATCTGGGTGTCAAAGATATTCCTCGGCGGCTGGCTCCCGTGGCGGATCGCGAGTTCCAGATCGGGCGTGCCTGCGTGTACGACCTTCTCGATGCTTGGGTCAATCAGGAGCGACCAGAACTCGCCGAGGTCGATGGTCGCGAGCGGGTCGATGATCGCGAGCTGATCGGCTGTGGCGACCTGCACGAGGCAGGTGCGGGTGAAGTAGGTCCGCTCGCCGATGAACTCGGTGTCGTACGCGAAGATGCCTGCATCGCGAATGTGGGCGACCAGGTCATCGAACGATTGCTGACTCTCGATCAGCGATCCGGGCTCATCCGAGACCAGGCGGTGATCCAGCACCTTCGGGAGTTCCCCGTTGTCGGCCTCTTCGTGCAGTTCTTGGTGGGCGCGCAATCGCCTCGGGCGCCGGGCTCGCCGACGAGAAGTGGATTCGTCATGTCCCGGATCGCTACACATAGACAGTGAGAATCCCCATTCTACGTCCCGAAGTCTCCACCGAGTAGGGCTCCGCCCCTATCATCGCATCCCCTCGCGAGCGACTGGAGCCATGGCCTACATCCGACAGATTGAATCAGCGGACGCCGAGGGGGCCCTGAAGAGGGTGTACGACGCCGCCTCGCAGCGGGGCGGGTCGGTCGCCCACATCATCAAGGTGATGGGGCTCGATCCCAGGAGCACTCAGGCGTCGATGGGGTTCTATGTCGGCGTCATGAAGGCTGAGAACGCACTCGAGGCCCCGACCCGCGAACTCTTGGCGGCGGTCGTCAGTTGTGTCAACGACTGCTTCTACTGAACGCTCAGTCACGCGAGGGACTTCGGTCTGGAGTCCGAGAAGCTGGGGCGCGATCGATGGGCGGATGTCGAGAGGGTGACGCTCGACTATCGCGAGGCCGATCTCAGCGATGGCGAGAGGGCCTGGTGTGACTTTGGCGTCAAGCTCACGCTGACCCCCGGCGAGATGGGTCAGGCGGATATCGATAGCCTGCGCGGCGCAGGGTTTGACGACGGGCAGATCACGATCGCGACGCAGGTCATCAGTTATTTCAACTACATCAACCGTATCGCCGATGCGCTGGGCGTGGACCTTGAGCCGTGGATGACCATGTCCAAGGAGCAGTGGCTCGCCGACAAGCGCAGCGACTGGCGCTGACTAAAGAGGCCCTGGCGCAAGCCTGGGCTCCTGGCGCTGACCAAGAGGCCCTGGCGCAAGCCTGGGCTTGGTCTGTCGTGGTTTCCATCCTACCTGATCAAGAAAAGAAAGCCCACGCTTGCGCGAGGGCCTCCGATGTCAATGGAGCGACACATCTCTCAGCCCGCGTCGCGTTCGCGCTGCATCCGATCGAGTTCGCCGAGGATGCTTGTCCAATCCGAGCGATGGTGGATCAGGCTGGGGAACTCCTGGCGCACGACGCCGTCGCGATCGATGAGATAGGTGGAGGTCCGCTCGTATCTCGTCGTGGCCACGCGTCCAACATCGCAGGCCAGCTCGAAGCGCGGACTACCGTCAAAGTGGCGCAAGAACTTGGCGTGCGATTCCAGATCGGTGTCTTCCTGGGCGACGGCGATTGCAACCGTATCACGCGATTCGAACTCGTCGTACATCTTCTGCAACTGGACCAGCTGCGCTTTGCAGAACGGTCACCAGTGGGCGCGGTAGGTCGTGATGATGACGTCGTGCTTGCCCAGATAGTCGCTCAGGCGGAGGGTCGAGCCGTCGGCGCGGGGAACCTCGAAGTCGGGCGCCTTGTCGCCGATACTCAGAACAGTCGCGCCGGGCGGACCCCAACTGGACCGGCTCGCGGGCGAGGAGCTGGATGCGGTCGAACCGGCGATCAGCGGCAGATCCACACGTCGGCGGACGAAATAGGCCTTGTCCTCGCCCTCCTTGCGGACGTACGCGACGAAGTTGACGCCGATGGTTTCGCCATCGCCCGCGACTTGCAGGGGGATGTTGGTGACTCCCGGTTCGATCATGCGCTCGTAGGGTGCGAAGAGGTACTCGTTGCGGGCCTGGGCGCGTCCTTCGAGGACCTTGCCCTCGAGCTTCGCGCCGTTGCCGGGTTCGAGTTGGAGGAGCGGGTTGGGGATGCCCGCCGCCGAGGCGCTCCAGCCGTCCCCAATCTCGACCGAGACCGACATCTGGACGACGCCGTCGATCGTTGCGGGCATGCTCACGCTGAGCGTGACCGGCGGCTCTTGCGCCATCGCGCTACCGGCGAGCGCAATCGCCGAGAGTGCCATCGCAGAGAGCGCCATCGCAGAGAGCGGGGTCGGCGAACGTCGCATCATGGTCTTGTCTCCAGAGAGTGTTGGATCGTTGATAGAGGAGGGTCGCTATCGAAGCGTGATCTCGATGTCCTGCCTGAGGTACAGGCATGTGCCGTCGGGCCCCTCGCAGACATAGTACAGGGCGTAGGCTGGGATGGTCGCCGGTGTTTCCCCTGGGTTTTTCGCTTGAGAGTCGTCGGCGCGGACCTCTATCTCGATTCGGCGAAGTTCTTCGCTGACGGCCTCACCCGAGGGCATGGGCAGTGGAACGAGCCTCTGGTCCACCGACCAGCCCTCGGGCGGATCGAACCACACAACCGTCGGCTCGACCTCGTTGTTCCAATGGGCATCGAGATCTTTGTTGGGGCGCATCAAGAGGTGGACGCGGTACACGTTTCCGCCTCGCCTTGTGGTCGCGGGCACGACGACCGGCTCGATATCAATCAGGCCATGGGTATCTCGAAGAACCCGGGCGTTGGGATCCGGATTGTCGGGGGTCGAATCGCTCGCGGCCCATTCGCGCGACGGCTGGGCGAACTCCGAGCCGCTGGGCTCGACGAGGATTGTCACGGGCTCCTCGCCTCGCGTGGTGATCTCTTCTCGTGCCGTCGCCACCCAGTCGTAGAACGGGTACGGCTTATCGAGGCGCGGGCCGTACTGCTGGATCCGGCGACGCCAGATGTACTGGTTGGGGTTGAGTTCAAGCGCTTGGGACCAGTGGCGCACGGCGTTGGCGAAGTCTCCCTGGTGGCGGCTTTGGGAGTCGTAACGCATTCTGTAGAGCACGCCGAGGTGGAACTGGCCAACCGCGTCATCATCGCGGGTTACTTCATCGAGAGCCGCGATGGTCGCTCCTGAGAGATCCGTTTGACCGGCGAGTACGCCATGCAGAAGGCTCGCCTTGAACTCATCGTTCGACAGATTTGCGCAAACGGGGTCTCCGCTGGCGTGGTGCTCGGGCCAACCTTGAACGACTGCCTTCTTGTCCGCGACTATCGCGGCCTCGGCGTTGGCAAACTCCTCCAACGCCTCCGGCGATCGGGGATTGATGGCCCGCACGATCCCCGCCTCGTCGATCAACACCGTGATCGGCACGGCGGCGACGCCCAGCAGGTTCAGCGGATCGACCATGATCGGAAAGTCCATCTGCTTCCACTGCATGAACAAACTGCAACGATCGGGATGCTGCTCCTGGATGAGCCCGATGGTGCGGACCTTGCCCGCGTCCTCGAACGGCTTGGTTCTGGCGTGCCACCCGGGCACGACGCGTCGGCAGCCCGCTCACCAGCTCGCGAAGATGTGCAGAACCACCTTCTCGCCGCGAAAATCGCGGATGCTCATCGGCTCGCCGTCGGTGAGTGAAGGCAGCACGATCGCCGGGAACGGTTGGCCAACCTCAATGGTGGGCGGCTCGGCGGAATGTGCCCACGCCGAGATTCCCAAGAGTGTCACGATCGTTACGAGCAGTCGCATGGTGCGTACCTCCACACGACAGGATACCGGCGAGCCAGTGGGTCGGTGCTGGGAGAGAAAAAAGGGCCGGCGCGAGCGCCGGCCCCAGTGAAACCATTGGTATTTTGGAAGCCTCGGCGTTCTTGAGGCGTCAGATTTCCTTCTTTGTGGCGGTGCAGGCGATGGTCATCCCCTCGCCTTGCCCTGTCCAGACGCCCTCGAACTCGCCGTCGCTCAAGGTGCCCTCGAACTCGAACTCCTGGTTGTCGGGCGTGGTGACCTTCATGCGGAGGTCTCGACCCACGAGCACGACGCCGTGCAGCTTGGCGGGCTCGTCCTCGTTCTCGATCGAGACGCTGCCGGTGAGCCCGTCGGCATTGATGACCATCTCGCCGGTCATCTTGTCACCCCCGAAATCGAAGCTCAGCTCCCACGTGCCGGCGAGATCGGTGAGCTTGGGCATGCCGTAATCCGCGGCGACCGCGTCGTCCGGCAGCGCCGGCTCGACACCCTTCTCACGGTATTCCTTGAGCCACGCCGCGGTCTTCTCCAGCGCCGGCACATAGCCAAAGGGGCCGCGATCGGCCGCGATCGCGAGGCGACCATCCTTGCCGACCAGGAAGATGCGATCGGGCCAGGCGCTGTACGCCTTGTTGACCTTGTTGTCCATTCCGTCGATGACGGTGGGAATCGTCAGGCTCTTATCGTCGAGCAGCTTGGACGCGACCTCGCAGCGTTCGCCGTAGCTCGTGTGCTCGGTGATGCCGAGCTCCTTGGCGTACTCGACGGGGCGTCTGCCGTCTGCGGCGTGCGCCTCGTTGATGTAGACCAGCCTGAACTCGGCGATGTCGTGGTAATCCTTGAACAGCTTTTCCATTTCGCCAACCTGGCGAAGGAATGGCGGTCACGTGTAGCTGCCGAAGAACAGGATCACCGGGCGTTTGTCGATGTTCGCCGCCAGGTCGAAGGACTTCTCGCCGTCGAGGCTGTTGAGCTTGATCGGCGGGGCGAGCTGGCCAACCTTGGGGGCCTTGTCGTTGCGAGCCATCCGCTCGCGCATCGCTTGGCGTTCCTCGGGGGTGTTAGGGCGTCTGGGCGTGGAGTCTTGTGCCATCGCGCCGGCACCGAGCACGCCGAGCACGGCGATCGTGAGTTTGATTCGCATTCAGGGTCTCCTATTTTCAGGCCGCCGAGCCTGATCGGTTGGGCTGATTCGTTCAGACGAGGATTGTACCGGGCCGTGGGTGTGGCGTGCCATCGGAGATGTGATAGGACGTGATTTGTTGGTCAAACCCAATGGAAACCCCGGCTTTTCTCTTGAGAGTTCGAGAGCGGCGTTGCTCGTGGGCTCTGTGTGGCGCTCGGTCTTCTTGAGCGTCCTTGAGGGATCCGGTATGCTCGCAAATACCGGGATGCCTCGGCGGTGCCTGCGTGAAGTTCGCAAACGCCGACGGGCGCGCGCGGAAATGGACGCCAAGGACTTCTTCGGCTATCTGGATCTGTTCACGGTGGGGTGTTGAACAGCCACGGATCAAGAAACCAGGTATGCGAGCTTGCCGGCTCAGGCTTCGATGGCGTGGGCGAGCCGCCATTTGGTGCATTTCCGTCAAGATCCGGGATCCATCCTCGATTTCGAGTAAGACCGGACAGGAGTCGTAGATCGGTCAGAGATTCTTGAATACGGAGCCGGACCCATGCTCAACCACCCTCCCCGCACGAACCGTTTACTTATTACGGCCATGGTGGCCGGATTCATCGGCGTCGCTGCTCCGGCCTGGGGGCAGGTGATCCACGAGGATCTCAAGCTCCTGGCACGCGACGGAGGGCCGTTTGACAACTTCGGCGTCTCCATCGCCATCGACAACGGTGTCATCGCCGTCGGGGCTCCTCTCAACGAGACCAAAGGCGCCCGCACTGGTTCGGCGTATCTTCTCGATGCGTCCACCGGTGAGCAGATCGCCAAACTCGTCGCGATCGACGGCACCGCGAGTGACCGGTTCGGGGCGTCCATCGCCATGGACAACGGCGTCGTCGCTGTGGGCGCAGTTTGGGACAACGACAATGGCGAGTTCTCTGGTTCGGCGTACATCTTCGATGCGGCTACCGGCGCTCAGATCGCCAAGCTCCTCCCAAGCGACGGCTCGCCGGGTGACGAGTTCGGCGTCTCCATCGCCATCGACAACGGCATCGTCGCAGTAGGGGCGTGGTACGACGACAATAACTCTGGTTCGGCGTATCTCTTCGATGCGTCCACCGGCGCCCAGATCGCCAAACTCTCCGCAACCGACAGAGCGCCGGGCGACAAGTTCGGCAAGAGCATCGCCATCGACAACGGCGTCGTGGCTGTCGGGGCGTTGTTCGAGGGCACCCGCGACCCGAACCGCCCGTATCTTCCGGGCTCTGGTTCTGCGTATCTGTTCGATGCGTCCACCGGTGTGCAGATCGCCAAACTCGTCCCAGATGACGCGTGGTTGGGTGACGAGTTCGGCTTCTCCATCGCCATCGACAACGGCGTCGTCGCAATAGGATCGCTGCAGGACGATGACAATGGCGGCGGCTCTGGGTCGGCGTATCTCTTCGATGCGTCCACCGGTGCTCAGATCGTAAAGCTCCTCCCAGATGACGGAGGATCGGGTGACAACTTCGGGGTCTCCATCGCCATTGACAACGGCGTCGTCGGCGTCGGGGCGTTCTATGACAATGACAACGGCTTCGACTCAGGATCGGCGTACCTCTTCGATGCGTCCACCGGTGCTCAGATCGTCAAACTCCTCGCAAGTGATGCAGTGTTTCTTGAGCTGCTCGGCGCCTCCATCGCCATCGACAACGGCGTCGTCGGCGCAGGGGCCCGTAATGACGACGACAATGGCTCCATGTCAGGATCCGCGTATGTGTTTAGTATCAGCTGCCCAGCCGACATCGACGGCGACGGCGATACGGACGCCGATGACTTCTTCGCCTACCTCGACCTGTTCGCCAACGGCGACGCTGGCGCGGATATCGACGGGGACGGTGACATCGACGCCGACGACTTCTTTGGGTATCTGGATCTGTTCGCAGCGGGGTGCGACTAAGCGGACGGCGACATCGTCGCCGAGGAGTTCTTTGGGTAAGACCCCGCGTGTTGATGAAGTAAGTGATGGCGTGATGTGCGGACACAACAGCGCCTCGGCAATCGGAGGATATAGACATGCGAAGAACAATGCTGTTTGTCGTTGCTGTCACTGCGATGAGCACCGCTTTTGCCCGAGCTGATGTCCGAAACGAGTTGGCCAAACTTCTCCCGAGCGACGGTGAAGCCGGTGACCGGTTTGGATACTCCATCGCCATTGACAACGGCGTTGTTGCCATAGGGGCAAAATGGGACAATGACAATGGCACCGATTCAGGTTCGGCGTATCTCTTCGATGCGTCCACCGGTGCTCAGATCGTCAAACTCGTCCCAGGTGACGGAGCGTTGGGTGACGAGTTCGGCTTCTCCATCGCCATCGACAACGGCGTCGTCGCCGTCGGGGCCGTGCTAGACGATGACAATGGCAGCGGCTCTGGTTCGGCGTATCTTTTCGATGCGTCCACCGGTGCGCAGATCGCAAAGCTCCTCCCCAATGACGGAGAGACGGGCGACAACTTCGGCGTCTCCATTGCTATTGACAACGGCGTCGTCGGCGTGGGGGCAAAGTTTGACGATGACAATGGGCCCGACTCCGGTTCGGTGTATCTTTTCGATGCGTCTACTGGCGTCCAGATCGCAAAGCTTGTCCCAAGCGACGGTGCGGCCGAGGAACGCTTCGGACACCGCATCGCCATCGACAACGGCGTCGTCGCTGTAGGGGCAGTGTGGGACGACGACAATGGCGAGTTCTCAGGCTCGGCGTATCTTTTCGATGCGGCGACCGGCGCTCAGATCGCCAAGCTTCTCCCAAGCGATGGCGAGTCTCGTCATCAGTTCGGTTTCTCCATCGCCATCGACAACGGCGTCGTCGCCGTAGGGGCTCTCAGCGACGACGACAACGGTCCTAGCTCCGGCTCCGCGTACCTCTTTGACGCATCCACCGGCGCCGAAATCGCAAAGCTCCTCGCAAGCGACGGCGCGCCGGGCGACTGGTTCGGCTACTCCATCGCCATTGACAACGGCGTTGTCGGCGTAGGGGCGAGGCGTGATGACGACAATGGCACCGACTCTGGCACCGCATACCTCTTCCATGGACCCTCCGGTGTTGAGATTGCCAAACTCCTGCCAAGCGACGGCTCGGACGGTGACCAGTTCGGCTTCTCCATCTCCATCGACAACGACGTCGTCGTCGTAGGGGCGGATTGGGACGACGACAATGGCTTCGCATCTGGCTCCGCGTATGTGTTTGATGTCGGCTGCCCCGCCGACATCGATGGCGACGGCGACGTGGACGTCGAGGACTTCCTCGCCTACCTCGAACTCTTCGCCGCCGGCGACACTCGCGCGGACATCGACGGCGACGGCGATATCGACGCGGATGATTTCTTCGGGTATCTGGATCTGTTCGGGGCGGGGTGCTGAGGCCTTCGAGAGTGGCCAACCCCGGCCTCAACTGGGTGCGCGCTGCTTCGGGCGCTGCATGACCATGGCGTGAGGGGTTCAGGGGTGGGATCCGAGTCCCAGAACTGGAATCTCGGGACAAAAAACGATAAACAGATCAACTAAACTTGATATGATGGCCAACATGTTCAAGGCGGCGTGAGACCTCTGAAGCGTGACCGTGGGGGCAGGGCCGGTGACGGGCCGCAGAGGCTCCCGGGTGTGTCGGTCCACCTTGCTCTGAGCAGGTGATCGTGAGACATCAATCTATGGGGGAAACCGATGGCACGCCGGACAGAACTGAGGACTGGTGACTCTCTTGCGATAGCCGCCCAGGGAGCATGACATGAGACACGCGAGCTTGTTGGCCTTGGCTTCGATGGCGATGGTGGCACACGCCCAGCCCGGTTGGGTGCTGTCGCACCAGAAGATCAGCGACACCGAAGGCGGCTTCACCGGCACGCTGGATGATTTCGATCAGTTCGGTCTCTCGGTGGCTTCGCTGGGTGATCTCGACGGCGACGGCGTGGGCGACCTGGCCGTCGGGGCATGGGGTGATGACGACGGCGGCGCCGATTACCGTGGCGCGGTTTGGATCCTGTTCCTCAACACCGACGGCACTGTCAAGAGCCACCAGAAGATCAGCGACACCGAAGGCGGCTTCACCGGGACGCTGAACAGTGGCGATACGTTCGGCAGATCGGTGGCCTCGCTGGGCGATCTGGACGCTGACGGCGTTGGCGACATGGCCGTGGGGGCGGACGGCGATGACGACGGGGGCTCCCGCCGAGGTGCGGTGTGGGTGCTGTTTCTCAACACTGACGGCACAGTCAAGTCGCACCAGAAGATCAGCGACACCCAGGGCGGCTTCACCGGCACGCTGGATGATTCCGATCAGTTCGGTCTCTCGGTGGGTTCGCTGGGTGATCTCGACGGCGACGGCGTGGGCGACCTGGCCGTCGGGGCAAGACGCGATGGCGACGGGGGCGGGAACCGTGGCGCGGTGTGGGTGCTGTTTCTTAACAAAAGCGGGACGGTCAAGTCCCATCAGAAGATCAGCGACACACAAGGCGGCTTCACCGGCATCCTGGATGTTGGCGATTTCTTCGGCAGCTCGGTGGCCTCTCTGGGTGATCTCGATGCCGACGGCGTGGGCGACCTGGCCGTGGGGGCATTTTCGGACGACGACGGGGGCGATTACCGTGGCGCGGTTTGGATCCTGTTCCTCAACACCGACGGCACTGTCAAGAGCCACCAGAAGATCAGCGACACCGAAGGCGGCTTCACCGGCCCATTGGAGAATCGCGATTTCTTCGGCATCTCATCGGCCTCGCTGGGTGATCTCGACGGCGACGGCGTGGGCGACCTGGCCGTGGGGGCATTCCAGGATGGCGACGGGGGCGATGCCCACGGCGCGATTTGGGTGCTGTTCCTCAATACCGACGGCACGGTCAAGGCGCATCAGAAGATCAGCGACACCGACGGCGGCTTCACCGGCACCCTGCACGATTGGGATTGGTTCGCCCACTCGGTAACCTCGCTGGGTGATCTGGACGGCGACGGCGTGCGTGACCTGGCCGCGGGGGCATCCGGCGATGACGAAGGCGCGGTGTGGGTGCTGTTCCTCAACACCGACGGCACGGTCAAGTCCCACCAGAAGATCAACGACACCGAAGGCGGCTTCACCGGCATCCTGGATAACGGCGATTGGTTCGGCAGCTCGGTGGCCTCGCTGGGCGATCTCGACGGCGACGGCGTGGGCGACCTGGCCGTCGGGGCACGCGGCGATGACGACGGGG
>CBDVAM010000038.1:0-28319 GCA_965371965.1 uncultured Phycisphaerales bacterium | reverse complement strand
ACTTCATCGTCGCCGAGCCCGAGTGCACCAGCCAGGACGTGATCCGACTGATCGAGCTGATCCGAAGCCAGGTCCACGACCGGCTGGGAGAAGAGCTGGAGCGAGAGCTGGAGATTTGGTGACCCGTGACCGCCGCGAAGAAGAAGAAATCGTCTGCATCGATCACGCCGTCGGGAACGCCGTAGTCCGGCTCGTCCGGATCGCCCGAACCGGTGAGATCGGCGTCGGGATCCCCGGCGGCGAAGAGATCGAGAAACGCGAAGAAGTCCAGAGCGTCGATCACTCCGTCCTCGTTGATATCGGGCACGCATTCTTCCGAGCCGGCGGCCATGCCGAACGTCGAGGCGATCGCAAAGTCTCGGAACTGCGAGACGATCGTCGACTCGCCGGTGTCCTTGTCGACCGTGTAGAGCGATTGGTTGCGCCCGTCGATCGTGTACAACGTCTCGTCGCCCGGCCTCCAGCAGAGCCCGTCGCAATCCTGGAGTCCGAGATCGCCGATCTCGGTGCGCATGCCGGTCGTGGTATCGATCGAATACAGCACCGAGCCGCCGAAGTCGTCTATGGCATAGAGCACGTTCTCGATCTCGTCGTAGGCAAGCGCGCCCATGAGCCCCTCATGTTCCGGACCGAACGGCGTGGCGAGCGCGACGAACTCGTCATCGATTTCCTGGGGCTCGATCAGGTAAAACTGACCGATCGCCTGATCGACGCCGAAGAGCCGATTGCCGTTGGGATCGAACGCGAGGCCCGCGATGCGGCTGGCGCCCACGAACGGTCCGACGACGAAGATGCGCGAGTCGAGCTCACGCATCATGTACAGGGTCGCCCGGTCACGTGTGTCGGTGAGCAAGAAGACCTTGCGGTTGCGGTCATACGTCATGCCGTCGGTGTCGAAGTCGGGCATCGCGGCGGGCACGAATCCGCCCAACGGGTCGAGCGATCCGAGCTCACCCGAGATGGTGTTTCCGAACACGATCCCCGCGGCCAGCTCGTCGACATCGAAACACTCCTCGTCGCGGAGGCAGATATTCCGCACCGCCTCGACGTAGTTCTGGATCACGCCTCGGGACCTGGCGCCGAAGTTCTCCAGGTCTTCCGCGCAGCCGCCGATGCCCGAGCACATGATCCCGCAATCGTCGTCGTCGTTGCAGTGGCGCGCGTTCCAGTTGTGCCCAAGCTCGTGAGCCGTCAGAGCGACGCGCCCGACCAAGTTGTTGGTGAAGTTCGAGACGCTTGCCCCATAGGAGAAATCAAGGGCGCGGCACGGAGTGCCCACCCAGGCGACGCCGATCACACCACTGAAGTCGGTACCGGAGAACAGGTGGGCCAGATCGCGCGGTATCCCCTGCTGCTGGTTGTTCCAATGGGCCTGAAACTGGACGAGCCGGTCGATGATGTCGCCCGAATACGGGTCGTCAGGCGTGGTGCGGACGATGATGTCGCCGATGAGATGGCCCAGGAAAGTGTCGCGATGGTAGATGACGTCAACGGCATTCATCACGATCTCGATTTGGTCGATCGTCTCCTGCTCGCCCCCGGACCACAGGTAGAACTCGTGATCGGTGTCAAAGGCGGCCAGCGCCGCGGGCACGCAGACCTCGACCTCGCTCGTCGACTCGTTCTGATCGCCCGGATCGAACCCGGGGTCGAAATGAAATCCCTCGTCGACGCCGCAGTGTGCGTCAACGGGAATCACGTCGCTCGCGTCGTAGGATACATGCGCTCCGCCGCCGACCGGCTGCACGCCCCACACGCCGCTATCAAACACAATGTACGCCCAGACCTCGCCGCTAAGAATGCTTGCCGCGACGGAACTGCCCGGCGTGCCGACCACTCGCCCCTGGTAGGTCTTCGGCGGATCAACCTCGATCGGCTCGAGCACTCCGCCCTCGCGAGCGGCCCACACCTGGAAGGTAGCGGCGCGATGGCTGACCGCGTGCAGGCGCAGCGTCTGCTCAACCCCGCCGAGGGTGATCGTGATATCAACATACTCATCGTCGTATTCGATCGTGGGCGCGAACAGTTCGCCATCGCTGACGCCTGCTGCACTCATGGGATTGGCCCCCGGCACCACCGGTTGTGCCACGACGGCGGCGCTGGCGACGCCGGTCCCGAGAACAAGGGTCGAGACGACGGTCATCAACTTCAGCATGATCGAGTTCCTCAGGGGGTTCGGGCTGGTTCGCCGACTAGAAGCCGGTCTCGCCAGCGGCTCAGGGGCAGTGGGTATCGTACAGCCCCCATCGGGGCAATCCTGGGTGTGGGGTGGAATGGCCTCAATGGGCGGAAACTTCTCTTTCTGCATGCCGAAGGTACCAGCGAAGCCGCCTGGGGTCAATGACTTTGTTCGTAAGTTATCAGGCCCTCGCTCGAGGGGCCGCACGCGACGATGGGTGGACGGTGTTTGCCGCCGGAGAATCCGGGTACTCGCAGGAACCCCCCGCGTTGTACCCCCCGCCCCAGTGAACGTTCTCGCCCAGACCCCCGCCGGGCAGGGACCGGGGCAACCTGCAAGACGGAGAGTCCCGCCTCACACCGGGATTCTCGCCATCGTCCTCAGCCGCAGGAAACAAAGAGGTCGAGGAAGATAAAGAAGTCGTCCGCGTCGTTGTCGCCGTCGCCGTCGAGGTCGGCCCCGGGATCGCCGCTCGCGAACAGGTCGAGATAGGCGAAGAAATCGTCGGCATCGGCATCGCCGTCGCCATCGAGGTCGGCGGCGCAGGTCTCGCACTCGTCGGGGATCCCGTTCTGGTCGGCGTCCTCGACGGCGCCCGCGGCAATCTCGCAGGAGTCGGGGATGCCGTTGGCGTTGCAGTCATCGGCGTCGCCGTTATCGATATCGTCCCCGTCGCCGACACCGTTGCCATTGCAGTCGTAGTCATTGATGCGCATGTAGTAGAGGTCCTGCTCGCCGTTGAACGTCGCCGAGTAGATCAGATGCGCACCGACGCGATCGGATTTCATGTCGTAGTAGTCGCCGATCTTGTTCTGCTGGGGCCAGCCGATCCAGGAGTCCCACTGCGGCGAGACCTCCTGGTCGTCGGACCAGGTCTGCCCGCCGTCGGCGCTGAAGGTGTAATAGGTCTTGTTCTGGCGTGCGCTATTGGTGTTGTCGCGATTGCTGTTGAGGACGACATCGAGGCGCCCGTCGGGCGAGCAGCTCATCGTGCCGAACCAGTTCCAGGTGCTGCTCGTGGCGTTGTTGCAGCGTACCGGGGCCTGCCAGGTGTCGCCCCGATTGGTGCTCTTGAACATCGCGACGTCAACGCTCCCGCCGTTGAAGACGCCGATGACCGGAACAACGACGTAGACGTCGCCAGAGCTCGGATCGACACTGATATTCGCTTGGGCAAGAAGGCCCTGGGGGTTGGGCGAGCCGTTGCCGCCGAAGAACCTGAAGTTGCCGCCGCCCGAGAGATCGATCGTGGCAACGCTGAATGTCGGCGTGTCGACATTCGGATCCTGCGCATCGTCCGAGCGTGCGATCCAGAGGATGTCGCTGGACCCGCCATTCCAGCCCCCGACGACGTAGACCGCGCCGTCGGGGCCGACGGTGACCTGCCCGAAGGACGGGCGGCGTCTTCCCTGCGGGTCGTATTGCACGGGTTGATCGAATGTGACCCCGCCGTCGAGCGAGCGGTTGAACTGATTCGGGAAGAACTCGTTGCCGGCGACATTCCATCCCTGATAGATCTTCGCCGGGCCGTTGTGGGTGAAGTCGTCGATGGCGAACCAGAGCTTGTCGCCGCCGAAGGCGAAGTTCTTGGTGGGCCAGCTCAGCCCGCCGTCGGTCGAGATAAACATGTCGTTGAGGAACTCGTTCTGATTGGTGATGGTGAGGCTGTCGTAGTAGGCGTTGCCCTCGTCGTCGAAGCCGAGGACGGGATCCGAGCGAAAGATGCCGGACTCGATCTCTCCCATGGCGACCCAGGTGCGCCCGCCATCGACGCTGGAGCTGAACCCCGCCTCACGAAAGTTCGAGGAGATCGTGTCGAACTGACGCCATCCGATAACGATGCGGTTGGGCGCGAGCGGATCGACGCCGATGCTCGGCTCGTTGGCCGCGTCCCCGACGATGTTGTTGCCGTCGCCGTCCACGTTCGCCTGGATGCTCATGAACGGGTCCAGGGGCACCTGCCCGGCGGGCGTCGTGGTGAGCACGGGCGTATCGCCCGGGGGCTGATCGAGGCGTTCGCCGTGGGTGACGGGCTCGCCGGGCTTGTCCTTGCTCTGAGGGACCACCTGGGCCTGAACGGTACCGGCGAGGACCGCGATCAGTCCCCATGTGTTCATCCGTCGTGTCGTGGTGTGCATCATGGCATGTGTCATTGCTGGTCACTCCCTCTTCTCGGTGCGGGTCAACGTGCTCGAATCTCGCCTGTCCACGCGTGAAATCGGGCGTGGGGCTGCTCCCCACGCCCGCTCCTAGTCATACACGATGCGCCGCCCCGCGGTTTCCGGCGAGGCGGACTCTCTCAACATCCGGCGGCGAACAGATCCAGATACCCGAAGAAATCGTCGGCGTCGATATCGCCGTCGCCATCGATATCCGCATCGGGATCGCCCGCGGCGAACAGATCCAGATACGCGAAGAAGTCGTCGGCGTCGGCGTCGCCGTCACCGTCAAGATCCGCGGCGCACCCATCGTCGGCGCAGGACACGAACGAGATGCGGAATCGGTCGATACCCGACTCGTTGATGCTCTGCGGGTCGTTGTCACGGGCCGTGAATCGGATGCGCATGCTGTCGGTCAGCGAAACACCGAGCCCGCCGAGATCGCTCTCGCTGATCGAGTTGCTCCGCCAGTCGAGCCCGCCGTCGGTGCGGTGATCAACGACGGTCGTCCATGGCCCGGCGTTGTCATTGCTGGAGATCTCGACGAGCAGGCCGTCCTCAGCGCCCGAGCTCGTCAGCCTCAAGAAGTAGAGGTACTCGAGTGTGAATCCGACTTCGCCCGTCATATCGAACAAGAAACTTGTCAGGCGGACCGCGCCGCCATCGACGTCGGTGTTGCCATTCTGATTCTGCGTGAGGTATGCGCTCCCCGATCCGTCGCCATCGCTGGTGGGGTCATAGTCCCAATTCGGATCGTTGACCGGCACGCCGCGCTGCCAGTCGCCCGACGACGCCCCGAGATTCTCGGCGGTCCAGCCCATGTCGGTCTCGAAGTCATCCTCCAGTGCGATCACGACGTCGTCGAACGCGGTCGCCGAGAACGAAGCGTCAGGAGCGCTCGATGGGTCGGTGTGGTTCTCGCCGTCGGTCGCATCCGAACTGAAGTAGTATGAGACATCGACCGCGCAATCAAAGCCCGGGAAGACCGCGTCGTACACGTTCGTCGACACCTCGTCCATCGCGATGGCGACGAAGCCGTTGCCGTCATTGTAATGCAACATGCCCGTGCCGTTGATCGGGTCATTGTCCCCCGACACGACACGCACGCGGACGGTCGTGCCGCCGCTTGGATCAAGCTGATCGGGCAGGCCGTTGGGGTACTCGAAATCGATCGGAATCGACACCAACGACAGCGACCCCAGGATCTCGATGCGCCCATACCCGAACGTGTTGTCCACGCCGTTGGAGCCCAAGTCATCGCATCCCGCCTTGAGGATATCCTCGACCTCATCGGGCGTCAGCGACGGATTGGCCGACCAGATCAGCCCGATCAGACCGGCGGTCAGCGGTGCCGAAAAGCTCGTCCCGCTCACGCTGGCGTACCCGCTACCGGTTGAGGTCGTAAAGACCGAGACACCCGGCGCGACCAGGTCCATCGATGGCCCGCGGGCGGAGAAGCTCGCGAGGCGGTCTCCCGAGTCGGTCGCACCCGCGACGATCAGGTCGTCGTTGTCTCGGTCGCCCCAGTTCAAGTTGGCGCCGTTGTTACCCGCCGACCACACCAGCAACCCGCCAGCATTCTTGATGACCGTCGCCGTCGTTCGGATCGAGGCGCTGGTCACGCCGGAAAACGAGACGTTCGAGACCCGATCGCCCCGCTCGAGCACCCCGATGCGGGCGCCCCGCAACAAGACCGTCAACGACGAACTCGATCCATTCTCACTGACGCGAATCATCCGATGCGACAGATCCCACCCCACGCCGCTGACGCCGACGCCGTTGTCGCCGTTGGCCGCCGCACATCCGGTCGTGTTCGTCCCGTGCGAGCTCGTCGGGCCGATCTGTCCGCCGTTATTCTCCCAGACCTGCGTCGACGCGTTGTACCCCTCCTTGCGATGCAGCAGCAGGTCCGGGTGATTCGTCTGCACGCCCGTGTCGCAGATGGCCACCGTGACCGATGGATCGCCCGTGTAGATATCCCAGCCCAGCGCCGAGTTCATCCGATTGGCGTTATGGTGCCACTGGCTCCCGATCAGCGGATCGTTCGGCATCTCCAGCGCAAACAGGATCCAGTTCGGCTCGGCGTACTGAAAGTTGCCCGTCACCATCAGCGCGTTGGCGACCTCGTTCTCGTTCGAACCCTTGGGCACGAGGATCACATACTCGTCGGTCTCCGGGTAATAGGCTTTGATCTGATACCCGCCGACAGCGGCCCGCGCTGATGCGACGGCATCCTGTGCGGCACCCACGCCAGCCCCGCCCCCAAGATGATCCTTGAGCTGGATCGGGCGGACGATCATCTCTCCCGAGAACTCTTGCTCGCCCTGGATCGCGGTGTATTCGATCGGCTGGTCGGCGTGCGCAGACGCCAAGACACAGGCGATCACAAGTCCACAAACTGCCTTCATCGTTGGATCCCTCCGGAAAATCGGTGTGAAGATGGGTCGTCGGTGTGCAGAAACTCCCCGCACCTCCCCAGAGACTACCACGGACGGCGAGGTCTGCAAGAAGGCATCCAAAAAGCCGCGAAGAACGGATCTTCGCGCCATGGTGAAACCCCTAGATCTACGCCGAAGGCGAGGAGTTATCAGCACCCGCTGACGAACAGGCCCGAGGGCGAGTACACGAAAATCCTGTCTCGGTTCTCGCCGGGCTCATGTCACACCCTCAACGCCTTGGTCAGTCGCACCCCTCCACGAACAGATCGAGGAACGCAAAGAAGTCGTTCGCATCGATCACACCGTTGCCCGTGATATCGGCGCGCTCGTCACCATCTACGAACAGATCGAGGAAGAAGAAGAAGTCGTCGGCGTCCAACACCCCGTCGTCGTTGAAGTCCGCCGGGCACCGGAGCCTCTCGATGCGGAAGACCTCGCTGCCGCCGACGATGTACATCTCACCATTGAAGTCTTCGCCAAAGGAGACCACGCCGTTGATGAACCCGACGTCGGGGACGAGCTCGGCGGTGCGATTGGTGAACTCGGTGACCTCGTTGCCGTCGTAGCGAAGGCTCCAGATCTGATTGTTGCAAACATCCGCGAAGAAGTACGTCCCCTCAAGCCCGGGGATCGCCCCCCCCTGATAGCTGTATCCGCCGGTCACCGAGCAGACCCCTCCCGTGTGGCTGTACTCATGGATCGGGAACACAACCGGATCGGGCAGCGGATCGCAATCTCCGGTAGTTCTATTGAGGCGGGTGCCTTCGTAACAACGCCAGCCGTAGTTCTCTCCGCCGACGCTCAACCCCGATTGCCAGTCGATCTCCTCGCGGGCGTCCTGGCCGACGTCGCCGATATACAGGTTGCCGGTGTTGCGCTCGAAGCTGGGACGCCACGGATTCCGCAGGCCATAGGCCCAGATCTCCTCGCGAACGTTCGGTTCGCCGACGAACGGATTGTCGGCGGGGATGGCGTAGTTGCGTCCCGGCTCATTGGGGAAGTCGTCGCCGTCGACGTCGATGCGGTGCATCTTGCCAAGGAAGACGTTGAGGTTCTGGGCCCGCTGGTTGGGGTCGTTGCCGCTGCCTCCGTCGCCGGTCGCGATATACAAGAAGCCGTCAGGACCGAACCCGCACCAGCCGCCGTTGTGATTCGAGAAATCCTGGGCGAATGTCAGAATCTGCAAGGCGCTGCTCTCGTCGGCCGTGTCTGCGTCAATCGCGTTGAACTGCGCGATCACCGTCGGGTGGTTGCCGCCGGATTGGCGCGTGTAGTTGACGTAGAACAGGCTGTTGTTCTCGAAGTCGGGGTGGAAGGCCAGGGTGAACAACCCCCGCTCGTTGCCGCTGGTCGAGACCGTGCCGGTCAGATCCAGGAACACGCCGAGCTGCTCGGTCTGCAGGTTGTACACGTTGATGATGCCGCGCTGGCGGACGATGTAGATCCGATCCGGATCATTCGGCGAGTGCGTGACATACAGCGCCAGGCTGAGCCCGTTGAGCACGCGGGTCGTCGTGAGCTCCTGAGCCAGGGCCGAACCAGACATTGCAAGAATGCAGGCGGCGGCGGCGATCTTGCGGAACATGGGTCTACCTCCGGGTTTGTAAGGGCTTTGTCAGCGTTTGCGCGGAGTCCACGCTCTCTCAATCGATACGGTATCCGAAATCCGGCACGAATCGAGAAAACCTGAAGCAAAGCAGCACACCCGCCCGCCAACCAGACCAAGAGCAATGTCAGGGGCCCGTCGAGGGCACGCCGCGCGGACAAGCGCCGCCGGCGACTCATCTGAGGCGGTCAGATCGGGCCATCACTCATTCCGGATGAGATTGTCGCCTGAGTGAGAGCTGGCGCCCTCAGCAACCCTCGTCGAACCGCTCAAGAAAATACGTCAGATCCAGCGGGTCCACGATCCCGTCGGGAATCCCGTATGCCGGATCCGTGCGATCCTCGACCGACGTGAAATCGGCAGACGGATCCGCGGCTTGGTACATCCTGTGGTAGTACAAGAAATCGATCTGATTGACAACCCCGTCGGGTTTGCCGAAATCCGGATCGCTCGGATCGTCCGAGGTGGTCATGTCCGCGGGGCATGTCGCGCTGACGATCGGCGTGCCGACGACGCGCCCATCTTCAATCGTGACCGACGAAGCATTGTGGGCATCGACCGCGTCAAACTCGGTGAGCACGACACCGAAGCTTGTGAGATCCTGATTGCCCGCGTTCTGCGCCATGCGAACAGCGACAAAGAACGTCCGACGGACCCCCGGCGCGAAACTCATCGCGATCTGCGGAATCTCGATCACGACCTCACCGGCGTCGAGCGTGATCGTTGCCAGGGCGACGATTTCCTCATCCACAAGCGGATCGAAGATCCCGTCAGGGTTGTCCCCATCCACGCCGGTGTCCAGATGCAGCGCGAGCCGCTGGACCAGGAGTGCGAGCTGGTCGGTCGTGAGTGCCGCGCCGGATTCGTCCTCAAAGCGGAGTGTGATGCGCTCCAAGAGGATGTCCCCATCGCCATTGTGAGCCCGGCTTACGGCGTTGATCTTCAGCAATCCGCCAACTCCCCAGGCGGGAATCGACTCCGGCGCGATCGAACTCACCGCGAACGCGAACATCCCGCCCTCGTTGCGATACCACGCCAGCAGGTCGTCGTTCACCGCCGCGATGGCAAGATCGACCCGACCGTCTCCGTCCAGATCCGCCGGCTCGACGCACGAGACGCGGTTCGCAGCCTCGCCGAGTGCACGCTTGGCGAATGAAGGCGGTGACGCGCCGTTGTTCGTATAGACGTGGACCAAGCCGCTGTCGCGAGCGGCGGCGACGAGATCGATGTCCCCGTCGTGGTCCAGGTCCGCGGCCCGAACCCAGGTCGCACCGATGGCCGCGCGATCGACCGCCCGCTCGATGAACGCCGGCGGCGAAGCGCCGTCGTTCTCGAACCAGCGGATGGTCGAGTCCCTCCGAGACGCGCTGGCGACATCGAGATCGCCATCGCCATCGAGATCCGCTGCGTACACGCTCACAGCCCTGTCGGCCCCGTTGGTCAGCACGATGGTCTGAAACGACAGAGGATCGCCCCCGAGATTGCGCAGCAGACGGATCGAGGCGTCATCGCGCGAGGCGCTGAGAACATCAGGCCATCCATCGCCATCCATGTCGGCCACATGTACACTAAACGCCGCCTCGACGCCGCCCTTGACCAGCCCGCTGGTGAACTCAACCTCGCCATTCACGTCCTGGTTGCGAAACCAGCGCACGCGATCGGTGTTCTTCTCGGCGGACACGATGTCGAGCCGCCCATCGCGATCCAGATCGCCCACGCTGATCGAGAACACGCCGTCGGCGTCGGCGCTGACGAGCGAGGTCTCGAACGTCGGCGGCAATCCGCCAAGGTTGCGATGCCAGTGGATCGTGTCGTCGTTGGTCGAGGCGCTGGCGATATCCAGAAGCCCGTCCAGATCAAAGTCCGCGCAGACAACCGCGACCGGCCCGTTGGTGTTCTCGAACACGGGGTGGGACAGGAAGACCCCCCCGCCCAGATTCTCGTGCCACGCAACGGTGTCGGCGGTGAACGCGGCGCTCACGAGGTCGATGTCACCGTCACCATCCAGGTCTCCAGATGCGAGGTTGTACGCGCCGTCGACCTCGATCTCAACGTCGCTCCGCCGAGGCAGCGCATCGCTCCGATGGATGAGCAGGTTCTCCCGCCAGAGCAGCGTCCCGGCGGCAATGACCCCGATCAGGTCCTCGTCGCCGTCGCCATCAAAGTCGAACATGGCGATCGGCCCATAGGTGCGCAAGGCAACGCGATACGCGACCGAGCCGACCCCGGACATGTCAGGAATCCACACCGCCGATTGCCCCCCGCCCTCGATCATGTAGTCCACGGCGCCGTCTGTGTCCAGATCCGTGACGTACCCGCGCCTCGGAAGATCCAGATCTTCAGCGATCACGCCCAAGAGCCAATCCCCGCCCGATCCGTCGGCGTTGGTCGCGATCAAGACCTTGTCGTCGCCGACGAGAAGCACGTCCAGATCACCATCGCCGTCCGCGTCGTGAGCGACGAAATGGCGAGGGTCGCCCAGACCGGTGTCCACGAAGATCGACGTGAACGATCCGAGGTCCGGATCGCGCAGGTGCACGCCCAGTCCGCGCGAGGACAGGCTCAAGGCGTCCAGCCACCCGTCCCGGTTCACATCGACCGCGACCAGGCCGATCGCCGGCGCGTTCAACGCGATCGTCAGGTCCGCGACGAACTCGACTGCCTCATTCGGCGTGTCGTTGCGATACCACACCAGATTCAGGCCCGTCGCGTCGGGCGCGAGGCAATCCAGATCCCCGTCGCCATCAAAGTCGCCCAGCGCGACCGCCCGGGCACCGGGGCTCGTCGCAAGCTCGTGCGTCTCCCACCCGCCGGCGGTCTGACCGCCGCCGGAGATATCATCGCTCACGACGCTCTGGTGCCACCGGATGGCGTCATCGCCCGCGCTGACGACCTCCATGTCCCCGTCGCGGTCCAGGTCGCCCGCCACGATCTCGCGGATGTCATTGAACGCGAGAGAGACGACTCGATCGATGCCCGCCCGGTCGGTGCGCCGTGTCGGTTCGATCAGCACCAGCCGCCCCCGCCCGTCCTCGACGAGCAACTCCTTGCGCCCGTCGCGGTCCATGTCAACCGCTCGCATGAGCCCAAATGGCCCGGTGCCGTGCAGGGCCTTCGCCGACGCCATCGGCGGTTCGCCCAGAGCCGCCGGTTCGCCCAGCCCCATGCCCATCCCCATCGCGAAACCCACCGCGAGCCAAGCCATCGCCGCCGAAGAATGCTCATGTACCATGTCGCCTCCCAAATCTGTTGTGCTGGAAACTACTATCGGCGGGTGAGGCCCAAACGGGGCAGTTTCGCCTCGGGCGCATCCACCCCGTCCCCAAACCCCAGCGGAGCAAGCCATGGAAATCCAGCGCGTCTCGTCGAACTCCCCGTGGGAGACCAGGTACGCCTATTGCCGGGCAATCCGCGTCGCCGACCTCGTCGTCCTCGGCGGCACAGCACCCGTCGCCGACGACGGCTCCACGTTCGCCCCCGGCGATGCCCACGCCCAGACCCTCCGCTGCTACGAGATCATCGAGACCGCCCTGCGCGAGCTGGACCTCGACAAGACCGCAATCATCCGTGTCCGCCTCTACGTCACCGACATCGCCCAAAGCCACGAGTTCGGAACCGCCCACAAGCAGTTCTTTGACGGCCATATTCCGTGCATGACAATGGTGGAGGTCAGTCGCCTCATCGAGCCGGATATGCTGGTCGAGATCGAGGTCGACGCGACCGCGCTCCCGTCACGCTCATGAATCCTGGGTAATCGAAGGGCACATACTGATACCCACATCACAGGCCCGACCGTCAGGAAGGGCGTCTACTTCTCCTACCGCTTCCTCAGGACTCAGAGAAACTCTCACCCCAGATCAAACACGATGACCATTCCATCCCCCTCAATCTCCACGCGCTCCACGCCGCTTAGCGCGACCGCGTCACCCTCGCCAAGCATCTCACCATTCACCCGCACCGACCCCGTCGCAACATGCACCCACAAGTGCCGTCCGACCCGACCGCGTGCGTCACGCCCGCACCATCCGCCACCCGCGCCACCGACACCGACGCATCCTGATAGATCGGCAGCGCCCCGCCATCGCCCGTTCCGCTCGCCACCGTCGTCACCGTCCCGGGCGCGAAGTCGAACGACCGCTCGCCATATCGCGGCTCCAACCCACTCTTCCGCGGCTCGATCCAGATCTGAATAGACCTGACCGGCTCGCTCTTCGACCCATTGAACTCACTGTGCCGCACACCGGTCCCCGCGCTCATCACCTGCACATCACCAAGCCGGATCTCCCCACCTCCCCAGTCGAGTCCTTGTGCGCCAGCACACCATCGAGCACAATCGAGATGATCTCCATGTCCCGATGCGGGTGCGTCGCGCCCCCCCCCCCGGCGCAACGCGATCATCGTTGATCACCCGCAGCGTCCGATACCCCATCCACTCCGCATCGCGATACCCCCCAAAGCTGAAGGTGTGCCTGCTGTCCAGCCAGCCCAGGTTCGTCGTCCCCCGCTCCCCGGCCCGTCGAATCGTCGCCATCACATTCTCCTAACCGTGCCACCAACCGCTGCTCTGAGCGGTTGGTGCTCAACTACCCAACCCTTGTCTAATTGCCCCAAGGTGGCGGGCGTCCTGCCCGCGATCGACTCCCCGGGGTGACGGGCGTCCCGTCTGAAACTTCCGAGAGCGAAGCCCCAGCCCGACTCCCCAGCGTACAAATACCCCATGCCCACTCCACTCACCCTCCTCGCCGCCCTCGCGCTCACGCCGATCCTGGCGACCCAGCCCGCCGATCAAGCCGCCGACCAGCCCGACAACCTCGCCGAAATCAAGATCACCCACAACTATTCCCAGGACCTCAACGCCGAAGCCCTCGCAACGCCCGAGGCCGAGCGCGCCTGGCCGCTCTATCGCGACGCGTTCATCGAAATGGAGCCGATGCCCGAGGAGTTGATCCAACTCCTCCTTGAGACCGAACCCGACAAGGCCGTTCTCCAACTGGCCAGCGAGTATCTGGCTCGCAACCAACTCGCCCTGCAACTCACGCGAGAGGCCTCGCACAAACCCATCATGGGCTACATCCTCGACGATGCTCCAGACCCCGTGCTCGAAGAGCACAAGGCGAAGATCGACACAAGAGAGCCCGATGTTCGGCAACCAAGCGAGAACCCCTGGCTCATCAACACCCTCTTGGAACATCTCGGAGTGTGCAGGAAGCTCGCCCGTCTGCTTCTTCTCGACGCTCAAATCGCGGTGAGCCGGGGCGATCCGAGTGTAGTTGTTTCCGACTTCGAGACGCTGCTCGACCTGGCCCGCCACATCGATGAGGGATTCGCTCTGGCATCAGACCTACGGGCGATGGATGTCGCCAATGTCTCTCAACAACTTGTGAGGATCGCTCTTCACGCCGGGGTACTCGAAGACGCAGAACTCCTCGCCCGGCTCCGTTTGGCCTTCGAACGCGCCGACGAAGGGCTTTGGCATCTCAAGCTGAAACAGGAGCGAGTGTTCTTTCTCGACATGGTGCAACGTATGTATACCGACGACGGCCGAGGTGATGGATTCTTCTCCGCTACAGGCTTCGAGGTGATGGATGCGCTTGCTAACGGCAAGGATCTGCCAAGAGAGGATCCTAGCGATCAAACCAAGAAGGTCGCGGCCGTCATGGCGCAAGCTATGACCATGGCAACACGACGCGAAGTTATTGATGAGTACGACAAACTCTTCGCCATTGCGCAAGAGGAGTTGGAGACCCAGCTCTGGAATCTCCAGGTGTCGCGCTCGGAGCAGGAGCTACAGGAGCGAGCCGATGACCCGGTGTGGCGAGATCGACATTGGGTGATCGGAGTGATGTTGCCCAACCTCGGCGCCGCGGCCCGAGGCCCAGAGTTTCTCCGCCAGAATTGGGACGCATCACTCGCCACCATAGCACTTGAAACCTACCGAGTTGAACACGACGAGTATCCCATGACCCTTCAAGACCTCATTCCCAAGTACCTTGACGCACTGCCCCTCGACCGCTTCGACGGCAACCCGCTCCGATACAAGCTCACCGATGGCCAGCCGCTCCTCTACTCCATCGGCACCGATCGCGACGACGACGGTGGACGCCATGTCGACAACGCCTCCGAGTGGTTCACACCAGACGAGGCCCAATCCGCCCGGCGCGGCGATCCCCACGCCGCACCCGTCCCCGACGGCGACTGGATCCTCTACCCGCCCCAACCCTAACCCTTGTCTCTCACAATATTTGAAAGAACCTCCCCAAAGACCCCAACGAACCCTCAGAAAGACTCCAGATACACAAGGCAAGGAACTCCCCATGAATCGCGCCCCAACCACCGCCTCCCGTATCACCACCGCCCTCTGCACCGCCGCAATCACCGCCGCGGCACTCGCCCAGGAAGACATCGGCCAAGTCCAAATCACCCACAACTACTCCCGAGACCTCAACGCACAGGCCCTGGCTACCCCCGAGGCCGACCGCGCCTGGCCACGATACCGCGAGGCGCTCATGGCCCTCGCCAAGCTCCCCGACGACCTCCGCTTCGCAGAGGCAAACCTCAACTGGCCCGCACGCAAGGGCGAGCCCGGCTGGGACGAGTCCGTCGCATTCGTCGAGGAGAACACAGCGGCCATCGCGCTCATCCACCTCGCCGCCAAGAAGCCCAACATGGGCTATGTCGCCACCGATATCCCCGACCAGATCCTCGCACGCCACAACGCCGAGCAACATGACTTTGAGTTCAAGCCCGAGACCGCCTCGGAGAATCCGCCGCTCTTCGGAATCCTCCTGCCCCAACTCGGCTCGTGCCGCCAGATGTCGCGTCTACTCAAACAGGATCTCCTCATCGCAGTCGACCGCAACCAAGCCGGCCGCGTCGTGGCGGATCTCACCACGATCCACGCGATCGCCCAGCACGTGCGACAGCCCCCGGTCATGATGAGCGAGCTCGTCGGCCTGGCGATCGACCACCTCTGGCGCGACGAAGTGCTTGTCATCCTGCACACCAAGCCCAACCTATTCCAGCGCGAGCACCTCCTCACCATCCGCGAACTCGTTCGAGCCGCCGACCACCCCAATAACATGCACGACGCCTTCGAGACCGAACGCCTCATGTTCCTCGACGCAATCCAGCGCGGCTACACGCTCAACGACGATGGCGATGGATATCTGACCCCTCGCGGCTTCCAACTGGCCCATGCGGGCGGGATGTGGATCCCATCGAGCAAACCGGGCATCGAAGAGTTCGCAGGCGCCATGGCCGCGAGGGCCGCGGGCGCATCGCGCAATGGTGAGATCGCCGCGCACGAAGAGTATCTCGCAATGTGGAACGCCATGCTCGAGGATCTGCGCCCCTGGGATCCAGAGAGTTGGGAGAGTGTCAACCAAACGCTCCGCCAAATCAACCTCGCGCAGGCAAGGGCACGCCACCCAATCACATCGCAGCACACGGGAGCATTGGACAGAGCGGTCACCTCGACGCTGCGCGCCAAAGTCCAACGCTCAACGCTCGATCTCGTCCTGGCGCTGGAGTTGCATCACCGGGAGACCGGTCAGTACGCCGCATCGCTCGAAGAGCTCGTTCCTGTGTTTCTAGAGTCGATCCCCATCGACCCACTCGACGGCAACCCCATTCGCTACAAGCTCGTCGATGCCAAGCCAGTTGTCTATTCCGTCGGCGCGAATCGCGCCGACGAAGGAGGAATCGCTGCCAAGGACGCCACTCCCACGCAGCACAGCGCGTGGCTCAATCCGATCGATGTGGGGCGCAAATGGGCGACTGGAAACAACCTGGCGCTCCCCCAAGGCGACTGGATCCTCTACCCCATCGAGAGGTAAGCTCGCCCGATGAACAGCCTGCGAGCAGGTTGTCTCTCACTTGTCCTCTAAGCCCTCTCGCTCACCCAGCCCCATACACTCGCCCACCGTGACCGAACGCGCAGACATCGTCATCATCGGAGCAGGCGCCGCCGGCCTCTTCGCCGGTCTCTTCGCCGCCCGCCGATCCCGCGAACTCTCCCGCCCCCGACGCATCCTCATCCTCGACGGCGCACGCACCCTTGGCGCAAAGATCCTCGTCGCCGGCGGCGGGCGCTGCAACGTCACCCACCACGCCGTCACCGAACGCGACTTCAGCGGCTCCACCCAAAGCGCCATCCGCACCGTCCTCCGCCGCTTCACCGTCGAAGACACCACCCACTTTTTCGCACAGCGCAACCTCCACCTCAAGCGCGAACCCACCGGCAAGCTCTTCCCCACAACCGACCGCGCCCGCGACGTCCTCAACGCAATCCTCGATGCAACCCGCGAAGCCGGAGCAGTCATCCGCCACCCCTGCCGCGTCGAACAAGTCTCGCGCAACGACAACGGCTTCCTCATCCACGCCAACCACAACAGCAAGCCCGCCACCATCCATTCAAAGCGCCTCATCCTCGCCACCGGCGGCAAGGCCCTCCCCAAATCCGGCTCCGACGGCACCGGCTATACCTTCGCCCGCGATCTAGGCCACACACTCACCCCGCGCATCTTCCCCGCCCTCGTCCCCCTCATCACCCACAAGAAACACCCCCTCCGAGACCTCTCCGGCCTCTCCTTCGAAGGCACGCTCCAAGTCCGCGCCTCAACCAACAAACGCCTCGCCCAGACCCAAGGCTCCATCCTCTGCACCCACTTCGGCCTCTCCGGCCCCGCCATCCTCGACATCAGCCGCCACCTCATCGCCGCCCGCTTCGAAGACCCCGGCGCAGCCCTCATCCTCTCGTTCCTCCCAACCGAATCGCGCGATTCTCTCGACAATGCTCTCCAAACCCTCGGCCCCTCCTCCATACCCCGCTTCCTCAAAGACCACCTCCCCGAGCGCCTCGCCCAGACAGTCCTCAACCTCGCCAACGTCCCGCCCCAAACCACCGGCGCAACCCTCCGGCGCGAACAACGCCGCGCCCTCATCGACACCCTCCTCGAACTCCCTCTCCCCATCACCGCTGATCGCGGCTACACCCACGCCGAGGTCACCGCCGGCGGCGTCCCGCTCAAGCAACTCACCCTCCGCACCATGGAATCTCGCACCACCCCATCCCTGCACCTCTGCGGCGAGATATGCGACGTAGACGGACGCATCGGCGGGTTCAACTTCCAGTGGGCCTGGGCCAGCGGCTACATCGCTGGAACCGCCGCCGCAGATGCAATCGCAGCCGAAGCTACAGCCCACCCCCCCGCGCAGACGAAAACACCCAAGTGAAGATCTACTCCCACTGGTCCCAAGAGCACGTCACTCTCAAGCACCCTGACGGCAAGGCCTACGACCTCGTCGTCCGCCGCGGCTCCGACGCCTCCGAGTCCCAAGCCGCCGCACGCGTCGCCGACGCCATCAAAGACCTCCGCCAACGCATCGAGTTCAAGGGCGAGACCCTCGACTGGTACCAGTACGCCCACGCCTCCAAGCCCGAGCCCATCATCAGTGAGATCATGGATGAATCCGGCGAACGAGCCGCGGCGGTCACCATCAACACCGCCGGATGCCACATCCTCAACACCCAATCCCTCGCCTTCGTCGATGTCGACCTCCCCAGGCCCAAACCCCGCTTCAGACTCTTCCGCAAGAAACCCCCGCCCGACCTAACCGCCGACTACCTCGACCTCCTCCGCGCCTGGATCCGCGAATCACCAGCCCGCGGCGTCCGCGCCTACCGCACCGCCGCCGGCCTGCGCTACGCCATCACCAACCCCGCGATGGACCCTGCCTCCGACTCCACCCGAGCCCTCCTCGAACAACTCCGCGCAGACCCCCGCTACACCACCCTCTGCAAACATCAGGAGTGCTTCCGCGCACGCCTCACCCCCAAGCCCTGGCGCCTCGATCTCGGCGTCCCCAGCCGCAAACTCACCCGCGAGACCCTCGCCGACCCCGACATCGACACCTGGCTCACCCAATACGCAGCAGAATCTGAGTCCCACGCCGTCTGCCACCTCATCGAAGACCTCGGCGACATCAACCCCGCCACCCCGAGCGCCGTCCGCATCCTCGAACTCCACGACGCCATGACCGGCGTGGCTACCGACCGCCCCCTCGCCTGATCCCGCCGGAAAGTCTCTGAATCCTGAAATCCGCCAACCCCCAATCCCAATGTTAGCGTATACTAACTCATGCTGAGAACGGCGTGGATCGGAGCAGAACCATGGACAACGAAGCGGCGGGATGGCTGCTGATCGCATTGGGATTCCTCTCCGGCGCAGCCCTCGGCCTGGGGTTCGCAAAGCCCGGGTTCCTGGGCGGGTACGCCTCGTGGGAACGCCGCATGCTCCGCCTGGCGCACATCGCTCTGGTCGCCCTGGGCGTGCTGAACATATTCTGGGTCCACAGCGCCCCACGAATCGCCTGGCCCACGCCATGGGCCGAGATCGGCGGGTGGCTGCTCTTCATCGGTTCGGTCGCCATGCCCCTGGCGTGCGTGCTGTGCGCGTTCCGCCGCCAGGCGATCGCGGTCTTCAGCGTGCCGGTCGTGGCGCTCACCAGTGCCGCGACCATCGCGTGGACGGGCATGGTGCTCGCATGAGAAATAGTCCTGGCATGAGAATCGCCCTGATCGCAATGAGCGGGATCCGCGTGCAGAACGCAGAACTCATGGCCGCCGGCCTGACGATGCCGGGAATCATCGAGCGCAGCAAGGTGATCGCCTCGCTGCCGAGCCTGTCGCTGCTGACCCTCGCGGCGTTGACACCCCCCGATGTCGAGATCGAGTATCACGAGATCGCCGATCTGCGCGCCCAGGGCCTGCCCAAGCGCAACTTCGATCTGGTCGCCATCTCGACGATGACCGCCCAGTCGCGAGACGCATACGAAGTGGCCCGCCGGTATCGCGCCATGGGAATCAAGGTCGTCATGGGCGGCCTGCACGCGACCGCGGTGCCCGACGAAGTCGCGTTGCACTGCGACAGCGTGATCGTCGGCGAGGGCGAACCTCTCTGGCCCCAGGTCATCGAAGACGCCCGAGAAGGCACGCTCCAATCCCGCTACCACACCCAAGAGGAGTTCGACCTCGCCAACGCCCCCATGCCCCGCTTCGATCTGCTCGATATCAAGAAGTACAACCGCCTCACCGTCCAGACCACCCGCGGCTGCCCACACGCCTGCGAGTTCTGCGCCAGCTCGATCATGCTCACCAGCAAGTACAAAGTGAAGCCCGTCGACAAGGTCATCGCAGAGATCCGCGCGATCAAACGCCTCTGGCCTCAACCGTTCATCGAACTCGCCGACGACAACTCCTTCGCCATGCGCGGGCACGCCAAGGACCTCCTGCGTGCAATGGCCACAGAACGCGTCTCCTGGTTCACCGAGGCCGACATCTCGATCGCCAAAGACCCCGAACTCCTGGCCCTCATGCGCCGCGCCGGCTGCCGCCAGGTCCTCATCGGGCTCGAGAGCCCCGTCGATTCCGGCCTGGACGCCGTCGAGACAAGATCCAACTTCAAGCTCCGCCAATACCCCAAGTACGAACAGGCCGTCCGCACCATCCAGGCCCATGGCATCACCGTCAACGGCTGTTTCATCCTCGGCCTCGATGGGCACACCACAGACGTCTTCGACTCGGTCTACGACTTCGCCATGCGCACAGGCCTGTACGACGTCCAGGTCACCGTGCAGACCCCCTTCCCCGCCACCCCGCTCTACACCCGCCTCGCACGCGAGAACCGCCTGACCCACCCGGGCCAGTGGGACCGCTGCACGCTCTTCGACGTCAACTACAAACCGTCGCACATGACCCCCGCCCAGCTCGAGCTCGGCCTGCTCAACCTCGTCCAGCGCCTGTATGACCCCCAAGCCGTCCGCGCCCGGCGCGAGGGCTACTTCAACAACCTCCGCCGAGCCGCCGGCTAAGACACTCCCGGGGCGGCGGCATCTTGCCGCCGATCGCCAATGGCGATACGCCCACCCGTGCCACCGACCTCGGCTCTGAGAGGTCGGTGGCGTGGTATGAGCGAGCGAATGCCACGCCGAGCGTGCAACTGCCCCCGTTCGCAACGTCGGCGCGCCCCCCGACCCTCAACCCCCGACCCTCGACCCCAACGCCCCCCCCATCCACTATCATCGCTCCCACAAGGAGCCCCCAATGCGCCCACTCCACGCTGTCCTCTCCACATTCCTCTCCCTCACCCTCCTCGCCTGCGCTTCCACAGCAGCAAACACCGCCCCAAGCATGACCGAACTCAAGCGCCAATTGGTTCAAGCCACCGCCGCAGCCAACGTCGCCGCAATCGAGCAACAGCCCGACGCCCCCGCCACAACAACCATCCTCCACTGCGGCACACTCCTCGCCATCCCAGGCCAACCCCCGCAACGCGAGATGTCCATCATCATCCAAGGCGACACCATCGTCGACGTCGTCGACGGCTACATCAATCCGCGTCTTCCACACGAAACCATCGACCTCACCGACAAGTTCGTCCTCCCCGGCCTCATCGACTGCCACACACACATCACCTCCGAACTCCAGCCCATGGAAACCCGCCTCAAACGCACACTCACAGAACAACCCACCCACTCTGCCATCGACGGCACCGTCTACGCACGCAAAACCCTCGCCGCCGGCTTCACCACCATCCGCAACGTCGGCAGCTTCGGCTCTGACATCTACGCCCTGCGCGACCGCATCGCAGACGGCACCATCCCCGGCCCGCGCATCCTCGCCGCCGGACGCACAATCTCCGTCACCGGCGGGCACGCCGACCGCACCAACGGCATCTCGCCAATCCTCCGCCCCGAGATGACCCCCATGCAAGCCATCGCCGACGGCCCCTACGAGATGCGCAAAGCAACCCGCGAACGCATCAAGCAAGGCTCCGACCTCATCAAGATCACCGCCACCGGCGGCGTCCTCTCCAACACCGCCGCCGGCGTAGACCAACAGATGTTCGAAGACGAAATCAAAGCCGTTGTCGAGACGGCGCATTCGATGGGCCGCAAGGTCGCCGCACACGCCCACGGCACCAACGGCATCAAAGCGGCCATCCGAGGCGGCGTCGATTCCATCGAGCACGGCACCTACCTCGACGACTACTGCCTCAACCTCCTCGCAGGCAGCGACTGCTACCTCGTCCCCACCATCCACGCCGGCAAGTTCGTCGCCATGAAGGCCCAAGAACCAGGCTACTTCAACGACTCCATCAAAGCCAAAGCAGAGGCCGTCGGCCCCCAGATCCAGGAGTCGCTCGGTCGTGCCTACAGAGGCGGCGTCAAAATCGCCTTCGGCACAGACGTCGGCGTAGGAGCCCACGGCACCAACGCCCTCGAGTTCATCTTCATGTTCCAGGCCGGCATGACACCCATGGACTGCATCAAAACCGCCACCGTCAACGCCGCCGACCTCTGCGGCATCGCCGACCAGGTCGGCACCATCGAGAACGGAAAAACCGCCGACATCATCGCTTTGGCGGGGGATCCGTTGGAGAATGTTGGTGTCCTGGGCAACGTCGACTTCGTCATGGCCCGCGGCAAGGTGTTCGAAGATTGACCGAGCCGCGGGCGTAAGCACGAGGACCGGCGGCGCACGTGGGTGCGGGATTATCCGCGCGCCTGGTGCTGCGAAGTCACGACGTATCGCAACAGCGATTCGCGTTGCAACCACAGAGCCGCGAACTCGCGATGGGCCTCTCAAAACGGAGCCGCGAGCGCAAGCTCGCGATGGGTCGTGAGAAGTCGATCGCCTGCCGGCTGTCTCGGTTGATGCCAAAGGACGTGTATTCGATGCTCGCGATGGGTCGTGAGAAGTCGATCGCCTGCTGGCTGTCTCAGTTGATGCCAAAGGACGTGTATTCGATGCCAGCGTTGGGCATGGTTGCGCAGATTGACTTGAAGTGTCGGAAGGAGTGGTAGGGGGCGCCATCCACCCCCGCCCGCCCCTTGAAGGTGATGGAGGAGTTGGAGGCTCTGGAGTCCCGCCGGTCGTCGGCCCGGGGTAGGTCGGAGTGGGTTGCACCCGTGGGGCTGGAGTGGGCTCGCGTGCGGTGTCGCGAGTCGTGTCGCGCATCGGGGGGTGTGGCGGGTCGCTCGTGGGGTCGTGTGCCTGAGTCCCGCGCTTGGGTCGCCCCCGAAGAATGTGGCCGATGCATGATCAGCAGTTGTCCCTCATGTAGGTTCGGTATACAATAGGGTTCAAACGACGATTGGGCTCAATCTCGTCTGTCAGGTTATCGGACAATGGATACATCGATTCCAAAATCGGAACCACCAAGGCGCGTGAACTGGCCTCTGCTCGTTCAACGCCATTGGCCCTACTTGCAAGAGCGCCTACAGCCCTGCGTAGGAGCAATCATTTGGTCCGAAAGAGCCACTCACGCTGGCCCAGGCCGAACCGTATTTGAGGAATACGACGCTCGCCCAGGGATTGCGTCATGCGTCTTGGTGGAGATCTGTGGTAGATGGTGTGTTCTGACGGCTGGTCACGTCATAGACAACTTCAAATATGCGTTGCACCATGGTCGCATTGTGTTTCGACTTGAGCTTGTTGCAGGACTTCACACGAACGACAGCAACCCAGCGCATATACAGTTACCTTTAGAGCTCACTCGTTGGCTAATCATTAACGACAGCCAATCAGTAGATTACGCCCTGTTTCCGCTGCCTTCAGAGGCGGTCAGCCGGCTGATCGAAACCAATGCTCAAGTCGTCCCGTTTGAACTTTTCAGTCAGAATAGGACTGCATTTGATGCCTTTGTATTGCTCGGGTCTCCTCAGCAGGAACTCCTTGTCAAACCCGAGAGTGTCGATCAACAAACGTGCAATCTGGCTCTTAGAATCGGCACGCTGATGCTTCCCGTTATCGAGGTGGATGATCCTTCATCGCAAATGAGTGAGGCAAAGAATCAGTTTCACGGACGGATTCTAACCTTACAGGGTAGGTATGTGCAATCCGATGAAGATCGCCAGTTGCACGAGATATCAGGAATGAGCGGAGGGCCGGTTTTTGGCCTTCGATTCAACGACGAGAGCGTAGATGTCGGTCTGGTGGCTATTCAAAGCAAATGGAACTCGACATCCAATGTGATAATGGCTTGTCGAGTGGGCTCGTTTGCCAGTGAATTGGTCGAGTCCCTTGGCCACTCAAGAGGCGCCTAATGGAGACGGAACAGGCTACATCTGGTGAACCTGCTTACGAGGAGAGACTGTACTCCTGGGCACTGTCAATCTACAATGCGGAACGACAGGAACCCGATAGGCTTTATGCACGTTTCCCGCTCGTGTTAACACAAATTGCATTGCTTTCTGGTTTAGTCGTTGCCCTAACAAAGCTAGGCTATTTGTCTAGAATTGATGAAACTGTTATTATTCTCTATTTTGCCGCGGGTATTGGGTCCGTGGGATTGCTGTCATTGGCCGTTGCATCACTGTGCTCCAGCTTACTTAGTAGGGGATACAAGAGATTTCCATTACCAATAACGCTGGTCGAATGGGTATCAAGTTACTCAAAGGATCTTCGCCAACAAGGCGAGTTCTCGGACGAAGAGATCCGTCGAGCATGTGACAATCACCTTCGATCGCACCTTATCCAGGTGGCTTCCAGGTGCACATCACATAACCGCCAACAAAACGATTCTCGGACCGCTGCCTATTGCGCTGCGCTAAGGCGTTCTGTCTACGCCCTCGCGCCGATTCTTTGTTACGGACTTTTGAGGGGCTGGATTGGTGCAAAGGAGTACCTGTAATGACCAACGCTGGGAACAAGGAAGGAACACCCGCGCCCCCACCTCCCGGGCCCGGACCGGATGAGCACCAGAAGGGTGGAGAAAGACCTACTCCTCCACCGCCCCCGCCGGGACCTGGCCCCGAGGATTTCAGCGAGAGCACGAAGCGGTTTAGCCCGCCGCGCGACAGAAGCCGGTGAGCGGCGCGTGGCGTGGCGACGGCTTTGTGTGGTTATGAGTTTTCCAGTAATGCTCAGGCCTGAATTGGAGAGCCTTAGTGAGCAACATGTACAGAAACTGTAGACAAAGAGACTTGGAGGATCTAAGTCATGGGCACTAAGTACGTTCGAGAGATCAATCGGTTCCCTGCTCGCTCGGCCGATGGAGATTACGCTACGGTAGTCGTCATCAAGCAGCGATTCGTCGACGCCGGGCATTTGCAGGATCCCAATGCTGTTATCCCTGGGATGAAAGAGGCCAGGACTTCGGACGGCTTTGCATGCAATTGTCTCGATGAGAACACATACCAAGTTGTGAATGACCCACTTCATCCAATGGTAGTGGTTAGACGTCAGCAATAGGCAGGTGGCATTGACCACAGATTCGCGCCTCTGGCCCGCCGACGGGTCAGTGCCTCCATAGACATCGAGTCGCCACCAACGCCCTCGAGTTCATCTTCATGTTTGAGACCGGCATGACCCCCATGGACTGCATCAAAGCCGTCAACGCCGCCGACCTCTGCGGCACCGCCGACCAGGCCGGCACCATCGAGAACGGAAAAACCGCCGACATCATCGCGGTGGTGGGGGATCCGTTGGAGGATGTTGCCGCCCTCCAACAAATCGGCTTTGCCATGCTCAGGGGCAAAGTCCTCAGTGATTAAGACCACATGGGTCCGACGCGCGAGCAGGTAGATATTGGACTAGTTCGGGGGATGACAGGGATTGTTACACAGTGGGTGGGCTCGTTCAATGGGGACACGTCATGACCATTCGGGTATAAAACCAAGACAACACAACAATCCTGCCGCCGATTCTTGCCACGCAAAATCTGGTCTCAGAAGTGAAACACGCGGCCAGGTTGTCCATTATCTTGACGCGTCGAACGATTTGGCCAAATCAGATCGCCGGTACTAATCGCCGTTGGCGCGTACTCCAGCTTTTCGGCAAGCTTCTCGGCTGCGGCGCCAGGACACGCTTGATGAATTGTCGCTACTTCGGCGGCTTGGCACGGGCGAGCCTGTCCCTAGCCGCCTCCCCATCAAGTTCAAGGGGTTTGATTGCAGCAGCGGCATCCGCTCGTAGCTGCCGACTCTGCTCTTGCATGGCCTGAGCCTGTCGATGCATATCACCAATTTTCTTCTGCTTTGGGAATGGCAAGAGAGGGATACGCTGATCCTTGAGAAGTTCCCAACTCACGCGATGGCGTCCCACTCCCGATGAATGTGAAAGCCATTCTGCCACAACACCGGCCGTGCGGAGGACGGACCACAGGTAGTGCGGATCGATCTTGGCACTTTTCTTAAGCCTGAGAACTGTGTACTCACTCGACACCAAGAGACCCTTCATATCGTCTGACAGCACGGCTATCGCACCGTGAACGGCGTTGATGTTGCTGATCACGATATCGCCAGCTTGAGCAGTGTAAATGCGGGAGTATGTGACCTCTTTCCCGAGCGTCTCCTCCCCCGAATGTGCGAAGCCGGCATAGGCGATGCGTAAGAACTCGTACCGCTGATCGTCCTCGAGCTCCACCTCTTCCTCGATTGGGTCAACGAAATCGCTAAGCGCGCCGGAAGTAGCGCCGGCCTTCTTCCATGATGGCTCTAGCACAGCCGCTGACCAAGGGCGGAGATACTTGGCATCCAACCGATCCGTGACACGATCGGCCGACACAAGCCACGGCCCGCTCTCGCCTCGCTGATACGCATCGAACGCGGCGAGGATCTCCTGCATCTCTTCGGCTGCATTCTTTGATGCGGCCGCTGCAACACTGGCGCGGGTCTTCGGAACAACATCATCGAGCCCGATATACCGGCTCTCGTATACAAACACGTCGGGTTGGGTCTCGTTGGCGCCGGTGGGTTTCGTAAGGTAAACGACCGATGTCTTTGCACGCGCACCTGAACGCTGAAAAACGTCACCGTGAAGGCTGATGAGTCCTCGGATGATGAACTTCTCCCGCAGGTACTCCCGGATCGGTCCGTACTTCTTGCCGCCGAGGACGCTGTCGTCGATCACAGAGAGCAGCCGCCCGCCGGGGGCTAGGAGCTCGTAGTAACGCTCGAAGAACATCACGGCCGACCGGAGCGAGGTACGGATTGTCCCGCCATATGTTCTGAGCTCGTAGTCGTCGAGAACCTCTTTCTCCTCAGGGACGGTGGCAGAGTAGTCCATCGAGAATGGTGGATTCGTCAGCACTAGGTCAAACTCAAGGCCGCCTTTGAGCAACCCCCGGAGCTCTGCAACCTCTTCTCGTACTTCGATCGAATCCGCACCCGATGCCTGCGGCGACTTCTGGAGCCCGTCCGCCATATAGACACGGCTCCCGCCATCACCGTGCAAGTACATGTTGATGCGAGCAACGCGAGAAATGGGTGGCTCACGACCGGCGTCGATGCCGAAGATGGCTTGATTTGCGACCTCATCGAGGAGCTTTGTGCGTTCGGCCTTGGTCAACGACCGGTTGTCGTAGAGCTGGCGCCGCATCTCGGTGAGTGCTTCGATCAAGAAACCACCGGTTCCACAACACCCGTCCAGCACTCGATCGACCTGGCCACGTGTTGCCAATGGCTTCCCGAGATACGTCATCACCTTGACGATGCTCCGGGGTGTGAAATATTGCCCGAGCGCTTGACCTCTCATCGTCGCAGCCAGGAACGCCTCGAACATTCGGCCGTTGAGATCCTCGTCGATCCCGAAGAGGTAGTAGCTCTCCATCTGCTCGACAACCCGCTTCGCTGTCCCCGGCGAGAGCTTGAGCCGCTCATCTGGCGCAAAGATGCGCTTCCTGCGCCGTTGCGCGATCTCTTCTTCGAGTGAATCAACCAGTTGGCGGAAGAGGATGGTGTCAACCGGGTTCGGAACGTGCTGGGCTTCTTGATTGTCGATCCACTTCGCCGAGAAACGAACAGCCGTCGCCGGCAGCGGCTCACCGCGGCTGATCGCCTCCATGTGCTTCGGGTCATCTCGAAGGCGGCGATCCTCCCACAGCTTCACGAACATGAGTTTCGCGAACTCGAGGAACGCCGCCTGCGGGCTCATCTTCTCGGCTTTCCAGATTATGCGGTGGCAGCGCAGGAACGCTCGCTTGACCTCATCCATCGCCGGCCGTTCGAGCGTGAAGGTTTCACCTGGCTCCGGGCCCTCCGCATCAATCCATCCGTCGCGGGCGGCATCCGCGGAGAGCAATCGAACGAGCGTTCGGTACTTGGCGCTTCGAGCCGTGAAATCCGCGAAACGCAGCGAGAGAATGGCCTCCTCCTGATCCCACACAAAGACCCTGGTGAGCAGGCCATTGGTGAGCATGTAGAAACGAAGAGGACGGTCCTTGAACTTGCGGTTGATAAGCAGCGAGTAGCTGGCGCTTTGGTGCGTGTAATTCTCAATCCGCTCGTTGGGTGCCTTCGCCTCGATCAGCCAACGGGGCTTTTTCTTGCACACCAGGAGGAAGTCAGGCTTGTATGGCTCCTTCTTGCGGCCTATCGGGACCTGAAGTTCTTGGATCGCCCGCTTGGGCTTGATCTCGTCGTCTTCGTAGCCGAGCTCTGCGAGTAACCGGAGCACGAAGAACGACTCGACGCTGGCCTCGTTTGTGAGGTCAGTTGACCGGCAGAACATGTTGGACCGTGCCGTGCTTGCAGTCTTGGTCTTGCTTTTAGCCATCTGTTGCTCGGGTCCATCGGTCTCTCACGGGGTCGATGGTACGGCGGGTGGCATGGCCACGGCTTTGCGTGGCTATGCGTTCAGGCAGGTGGCATTGACCAGAGATTTGTGCCACTGACCCGCCGACGGGTCAGTGCTTCTTGGCAACAACCCTCCAATCCAGCACCGACCATCCGAATGGTCAGTGGCACACCCACCGCCAGTGTGCGCTCATTCGTGACAACGAGTCCAACAACCCCCAGATTTCTGAACATCTCGTAAACCCGTGTCCCGCAACGACCTACCGCGATGGGCCGTCGCACAACACCGCCCCTAAGCGCACGCCAGCGTCCCACCCACCCATGGGTAGGGGACCGCCCATGCCGACCACCGAAGACCC
>CBDVAM010000037.1:0-28464 GCA_965371965.1 uncultured Phycisphaerales bacterium | reverse complement strand
ATGTCGAGATGCGCATCAATCAGGACATCCGCATCTACCCCGTGATAGTCCAGGACGCCGGCGGGTCGTTCGACGATGGCCAGACGCTCCCCGATCCGCAGACGCCGGACGTTGAATCTGGTGCCCCGCTCACCCCGGGCACCGGTGCGACGCAGATCGAGTTCCGCATGCCCGAGGCCGCCCTGGTTGAGATCCGCCTCATCGGCGACGCCATGGACAACGACGCCCTCGAAGTCGACAACCGCGGCTGGCTCGTCGTGCCGCCCGCCCGCCGACTCAGCGTCGCCCTGGTCACCCCCGGCAATCCGTTCCTCCGCCAGTGGCTCACCACCCTCAGCTTCGAACGCTTCGGTACTTACTCACAGAGCGGGTTCGAGGATGAGATCGAGTCCGGCGAGGCCCAGGCCTTCGACGTCGTCATCCTCGATCGCACGATGCCCGTCGGCGATGATGGCGTTCTCCCGTCCGGGCGGTACCTCATGCTCGGCGTCCATCCGCCGGGCGTGACCCAGATAGGCGAGAAGGAGGGGGTCCAGTTCATTGATTGGTCGCGCCGCCATCCGGCGACCGAATCGCTCGCACTCGATGTGATCGTGATCCCCAAGTCCCCCGTTGTCGAGATCGATCCCGATTCCGGCGTGACCGTGCTCGCTCGCACCGACGCGGGCCCGGCGATCATCGAACTGATCGAGCCCGGCGCGCGGGCCATCGGTGTCGTCTTTGATCCGATGGAGACCACCTGGCCGTTCGACGTGAGCTTCCCCGTCTTCGTCGCCAGCGCCATCAACGACCTTGGCAACGAGGGCGTCGCCTCGACCCTTGCCCGCCAGCTCTCGCCGGGCGAGGTGTTGAACGACCGCCTGCCGCCCGACGCGAGCCAGGTCTTCGTCGTCCCGCCCGATCCCAACAGCGGCGACGCGATCGGCTCACCACAACGACTCGAGCCAGCAAGCGACGGGCGGATCGTCTACGGCCCGATCGACCGCACGGGAATCTACATGGTCCGCTGGGTCGGCTCGCAGACCGCCAGCGACTTCGAGGATGGCTCCCGCATCGCCCGGCTCTACGCCGCGAATCTGCTGAACCCCAACGAGAGCGACATCACCCCCGCGCCCGAGCTGACCCTGGCCAGCGACATCATCCGCGCCCAGGGAACGACCCGCCAGGAGGTCACCCGCCGATTGTGGCCATGGCTCGTGCTCGTGGCCCTGGCGATTGTGATGCTGGAGTGGTGGGTGTATAACCGAAAAGTGCATGTGTGAGATTCACCGCGGAGGACCGCAGAGGGCCGCGGAGAAGAAATGGACCAGCTGAACCACGGAGTTTCACCGAGTTGCACGGAGTGGAGGACTGATGAGAGAGGACGAGGACCCTGAATGTCTCTTCCTTCTACTCGGTGTCACTCCATGTAACTCCGTGGTTCATCTCTTCGCTCCGCGGCCCTCCGCGGCCCTCCGCGGTGAGTTCAATGCGAGCGCCCATTGATCAAGTACATCGGCTCCAAACGCACGCTCGTCCCGCTCATCGTCGATATCGTGCGCTCGATTCCCGATGTCCAGAGCACCATCGATTTCTTCTCCGGCACCTCGCGCGTCGGGCACGCCCTCAAGCACGCCGGGTATCGCGTGATCGCCAATGACCTGCTGACCTACGCCCATGTGCTCGCGACGTGCTATGTCCAGGCCGACCGCGATCGCATCGAGAGCGACGCCACAGGGTTGCTCAATGAACTCGATTCTCTGGAGGGCACGCCCGCCTACTTCACCGAGACCTTCTGCGAGCGAAGCCGCTTCTTCCGACCCGAGAACGGCGCCCGCGTCGATGCCATCCGCGAGCGCATCGAAGAGATGGACCTCGACCCAGTGCGAGACCAGGAACTCCGCGCCGTGCTCCTCACGTCGCTGATGGAAGCCGCCGATCGCGTGGACTCGACCACCGGCGTGCAGATGGCGTATCTCAAGAGCTGGGCACCGCGCGCGCACAACCGACTCGAACTGAGAATGCCCAAGGTGCTCCCCGCGACTCCACGCGGCCCGTGCGAAGCCCACCAACTCGAAGCCCAGGCCGCCGCCGCCGCCCTCGATGCCGACCTCGCCTACATCGACCCGCCCTACAACCAGCACACCTACATCGGCAACTACCACATCTGGGAATCGCTGGTGCTCTGGGACAAGCCCGAGGTCTACGGCATCGCCTGCAAACGTATCGACTGCAAGACCCGAAAAAGCGATTTTAATAGCAAGAAACGAGCCCTCAACGCGTTCACTCGTTTCATCGACGCCGTCCGATGCCGCTTCCTCATCGTCTCATTCAACAACGAGGGCTACATCGACCGCGAGCAGATGGAATCGATCCTCGCCAGCCGCGGCGACGTCCACACCATCCAACGCGATTTCAAGCGCTACGTCGGCGCACAGATCGGCATCTACAACCCCAAGGGCGACAAGGTCGGGCGCGTCAGCCACCTGCGAAACAAGGAATACCTCTACGTTGTCGTGCCGAGCGGCTATCCATGGAGCCCCGATCGCATCGCCACCGACCTGCTCTTTGCCTGAAGAGGTCAACACGGAGCGGGGAGATTTCACCGCGGAGGGCCGCAGAGAGCCGCGGAGTGGGGAAGAGGGAGATTGAAACACGGAGGGCCACAGAGGGCCACGGAGTTGTGAGAATGGGCTGAATATCGCCTTTGCTCTTGGTCGCAAGTACGCCATTCACAACCCACTCGCTCCTTCAACAATCCTCTCCAATCCAACTCCGTGCAACTCCGTGAAACTCCGTGGTGAAGCATCTTCCTCCGCGGCCCTCCGCGGCCCTCCGCGGTGAATCCTCAAACCACCACTATCACCTCATCCAACCCCTTGCGCTCCAACCCCGGCACCGTCGCGTCCGACGCCGGGTATCCCACCGGTAGCAGCAGGAACGCCCGCTCGTGCGCAGGCCGCTTGAGCACCTCACCCAGAAACCCCATCGGGCTCGGCGTGTGCGTCAGCGTCACCAGACCCGCATGATGGATCGCACTGATCAGCATCCCGCACGCGATCCCGACCGATTCGTTCAGGTAATACACCTGCCCGCCGTCGTCGGTCTTGGCGAGCTTGAACACCACGATCAGCCACGGCGCGGTCTCCAGAAACGGCTTCTCCGGCCCGGTCTGGAGCGGCGCTAAATCCTTCAGCCACTGTTCGTTCGCCCGCCGGTCATAGAACTCCCGCTCCTCCGCCTCCGCCGCCTCGCGGATCTTTGATTTCACCAGCGCATCCCGCACGCACACAAACCGCCACGGCTGCTTGTGAGCCCCGCTGGGTGCCGTGCTCGCGGCTTTCACGCACCACTCGATCACCTCTCGGCTCACCGCCTGGTCCGAGAAAAACCGACACGATCGCCTGCGGTCCATGGTCTCGTAGAACCGCCTGGCCCCCTCCTCGGCGGGCACGCCGGGCTCGAACGGCTCATACGCCACATGCGGTACGCTCGGCGGGATCATGCGATGCTCCTGTGAAATCTCGCCCGGAATCTCGACAATCGATCACACATCCAGCGATCGCCGGTGTCTCGGTGATGCCCGGGCCCGTCGGCTCGACTGATAGATCATTGCCCGCCGCACCCTCTGGGCGGGTCCAGACGAAAGGACAAGTGCCATGACCCTCGCCAAGATCGCCCTGACGTTTTCGATCGCCGCCCTCGCGGGCTCGGCTCTTGGGCAGCCAAATGCTCGAGCGGCCGCGCAGCCGGATGGCGATGCCATTGGCGATCCGTGGTCCGACTACCGGGTTGAGAATGCGGCTCTGCTCTATTACCGATACTGGATGAGTGGTGAGGCGACGATGACGAGCGCACCAAACGAAGAGCAGAATATGGAGGTTGACGGTCGGCCGAGCGAAGTGTATATCGAGATTCTCATTGCGGGACAAGAGACCATCCGCGGGTATCTCAAGGCATCGAGAATCAAGCACGCCGATTGGGGAGTGGAGTATGAGGAGGGCTTCCACGCGTTGCTGCCGCATCTGGGCAAGCTGCGCATGACCGCCCGAGTCCTGACGGCCGACGCGCTGCGCCTCCTGGATAGCGGCGAGGTCGAGCCAGCGGCTGAGCGGATTGCCGCGCTGTTTCGGATGGGCGAGCAGACGTCTCGCGATCGGGTCCTGATTTCATCGTTGGTGGGCGTGGCGATTACTGCACTTGCGATCGATCAAGTCGAGGAGCTCGTCGCCTCTGAGAAGCTCACCGCCGAGGCTCGCGACACCATCCTCGATGCCCTGAACATGATCGATCTTGACAATCCCGCAAACGTGCGAGGGGCCGTTCTCGGCGAGCGAGACATCTTCTTGCGATGGGCGACACGCAACTACACCGGGCCAACAGCAGGCGCCGACTTCGTCGAGTTGATGTACCCCGTAGTGGAGGGAACAGCCGCCGAGCCGCCACAATGGACAGCCATCATCTCAGAGTTCAACGGCGACCAACTGCAAGCAGACATCAAAGAGGCCGAGCGGTACTACGACGACATCCTCTCGATCTGGGACCTCCCCGATGCAGGCGACCGCATCGATCAACTCGCCTTGCTCATCGAAAATGGGCACTACGGCGTCGCGGGGCGCATGGTCCTGCCGTCGATGAGTAAGATCTGGGACAGCGCCCAGAGGATCCGCCGAGAGATCACCGAGACACGAAAACTCCTTGAGGACGCCCCCGTTGTGGTCAAAGAGGAACAATCCGAGGACGAGGACTGAATGACCGACGACCGCACGCTGCTGAGGCAGATGCGACGGGGTTCACAGAACGCCGCGACGCAGCTCTGGGCGCGACACGCCCCGGGGCTGCTTCTCTACGCGCGGTCCATGCTCCCAACCGGAACCGTCGACGCCGACGACGCCGTGCAGCAGGCGTTCTGCCGGGTCTTCGAGTTGCCCATGCGCCGAATCCGCGAGGTCCGCGAGGTCCGTGCCTGGCTCGCATCGGTCGTCCGATCAATCGCGCTCAACGCGATGCGAAGCGACAAACGCGAAACCGCTCGCCGAGATCATGTGAGCGCCGGGTCGAGTAACAACGGATCACCCGCAACGACGCCCCGCGATCCCACGCTCGAGCTGGCGATCCAAGGCCTCGGACCAGAGCATCGCGAGGCGGTCGTGCTCCGTCACATGGCGGGGTTGACCTTCGATCAGATGTCCATCGCGACCGGCGAGAACCGCTCGACAGTCGCCAGCCGCTATCGCGCCGCTCTTGCGCTCCTGAAAGAGCAACTCGCCGATGAACGCGCCGCATCGGGACAGATGAATCCAGCGCGAACCGCCAGTCCCGTCGCCAATCCGCAACCCCTGGGGGAGCCACGCCATGCATGACAAGCGACTCGAAGAACGCCTGGACGCCCTCGCCGCCCCGCAGCGCGACGCCCGCCCGCCGGCTCACCTGAGAGCCGCCGTCCGCTCGGCACGCCACCATCGCCTCGCGTCGGCGTCGCTGCTCGCAAGCCTGCTCTTGGCCTCTGGGGTGCTCGTGGTCGTCGCGATGCGCTCGGGTGATCGGGCTCCGATTATTGAAATCGACACACCACCCATCGTCCAACATCAGGCGGGCCTCAATGCTCAGTCCGTCGCAGCGCTGCGTGACTTCGATCCATTCGGAGACGCCGAGTTCCCCGGCGAGCGCGCCTTCCCGGGCGTCACTATCCAACCCGTCCGCCTGCTGCCGCTGACCGTCGAGCGCCTGGACCGCATCCTCCAGGGCGAACTCTGAGTTCTCGGACCCTCTATTTGCGACCGATGTTGGTCCAGCCGATGTCCGGGTCCTGCCGATACCAGCGGGCGTGACACGCTCTTTCCATCATCTTCTGCTCGCCATGGTATTTGCCCAGCAAGGCGCCATCGCCCAGACCGATCGCCCTGCCCACGCCCAGCGTATCGCTCAGGTCTTCGACTTTGAGGAACAGGACCTGCACGACGCCCCGGTGCCGCTCTCGTGGTATCGCGCCCAGCACAATCCGCCAGGCAACCCGCACCCGGGGTTTCCGACCTGGAATCGGGCCACGATCGAGTACGAGGGCGCCTTCTCGGGCCAAGGCTGCGTCCGTCTGCCGACACGCGGCGGGTCTACCTCCTTGCGCCTGAGAGTCGGCGTCGTTCCGGTGCTCCCGGGCGCAGACTACACCATCCGAGCCATGGTCCGAGCCGAGAATCTCCGCCACGCCCACCCGGCGGTCCACGTCATGCTGGTCGACGAGGCGGGTGACGTGATCGACGCCACCCAGCGCCGCGAGCTCTTGCCTCTAGAGGATGAGCAGTGGCACGCCGTCGAGGTCCTGCTCGATGAGGCGCCGCCCCAAGCCGTGTTCCTCCAGATCTACCTCGAACTCCTCCAGCCGTCGGCGCTGGGCGACCGACAGCTCGGCGCAAGCTTCCTTGAGGATCTCGACGGTGCCGCGTGGTTCGACGACGTCACGATCATGATGCGTCCGCGGGTGTCGCTGACCAGCGGACCCGCCTCGGGCATCTCCACGGACGATCAACCGCCGGAACTCGTGTTCTCCGCCCGCGATCTCGCCGGCGACCGGCTCGACGCGACAATCCGCGTGTACGACCTCGACGGGCGGGTCATCGACTCTCACCGCTTTCGCGTCGATGCCAGCGGGCGCTTGACGCGATGGTCACCATCGATCGAACGCTACGGCTGGTACCGCGCCGTCGCGACGGTCCACGCCGGGAGCGTGCTCATCGGGCGCGCCTCGCACGATCTCCTGCACCTGCCCGTCGGCGAGTCTGCGCGCCCGCGGATTGGTATCCTCCTGGGCGAGTTCGATCCGGGCGATGCCATCGGAAGAGTCCAACTCGCAGAATCCCTCCGCCTCGGGCAGGTCGTCGTGCCCGCGTGGCGCGACCAGACCGACCCCAGCATAATCGAGCGCCACGTGGAGCAGCTGGCTTCCATGGTCGACCGGCTCCGCAGCCATCGTGTCGGCGTCGTGCTCACCCTCGATCGCGTGCCCGACTGGGCCGCCAAGAGGGACATGCTCGACCGGTATCAGATCGCCAGATTCCTCGCGGCAGATTCCTCCACGCTCCAGGTCCTGCTCGACCCGATCCTCGAACGCCTGGGCCAAGCGGTCACCCGTTGGGTCATCGGGAATACCAGCGAGCGCTGGGATCCCAAGATGAGCGATGAGATCGTCGCCGGCGAGCGTGTTCTCGCCCGCCTCGTGCCCGGTCCCCAGATCGTCACGGCTCTGCTGGCGCGCGATCTCATCCGCGCGAGTACCGAACTCGAACTCGAACGGGGCATCCTCCTCGCCCAGATCGACGGCTCGATGGGACCCCAGGCGTTCGAGGACATGGCGGCCGCCCTCGCCGAGACCGATTCCGAGCGTGCCGCCGAGATATGGCTCTTGATGCACCCGCTCGATCCCGAGCGGTTCGGCGTGCCGGCGATGGTCCAGGGTCTCTCACAGCAGTTGATCTCGATACACGCCGAGATGGGTGATCGGGTGCGGGGCGTGCTGCTGGACATGCAAGACCAGACGATTCCCGGCCCGCCCCCGGCCCTCGCCGCGATGGCCGCCCTTGCCGACCGCCTCGCCGACGGTCGAGTGGTGGGGGAGTACCCCGTCGGACCCGGCGTGCGCTGCTACATCGTCCAGGGACTCTCGCCCGACGAACCCGGCACGCTCGTGGCATGGCACGACGGCTCATCTCTCGAGACGCCCGTGCTCGAAGCGATGCTCTCGCTCCAGAGTGTCAGCGTGGTCGATCTGTTCGCCAACCGGCGCGAGGTCCCCCTTTCGACGCCGGACGCCGGCGGCGTTCGCACACACCGCATCGAGATTCCCCAGATGCCGATCTTCATCGAGGGCATCGACACGCCCCTTGTTCGCTTCCAGGGCGAGTTCGCGATCACTCCCGATCGCCTGAAGACCGACAACTCGCCCCACGAGCACGACCTGGTGTTCACCAACCCCTGGACGGCTCCCATCGAAGCGCAGTTCTTTCTCGTCGAACCAGGGGGCGTGCGACCGGACGGCACGCGCGATCGAAACTGGGACATCTCGCCGCGCACCGGCGCGCTCGACATCCTCCCCGATCAGATAAGCGAGATCACCGTGCGAATCGCGATGAGTCCCTATCAGCCGAGCGGGCGGCTTAGCGCCATCGTGGACGTCGAGTTGCAAGCCGGCAGGGACTACGGCGTCGTCCGGCTCAAACGCCCGCTGGGCGTCGGCATCGACGACCTGATCGAGCGAGTGACCCACCAGGTGCGAGGCGATCAGTTGCTCATCGATATCAGCCTGGGAAACCAGGCCGACCAGGCGAGAGACCTCGAAATCCTGGCATTCGCCGGCACCAACGCCGCACGCCAGCGCAGCATCGTCACCGATCTTGAGCCCGGCGCCTATGCGACCCGTCGCCTCGCGTTCGATCGTTCCCTCGCAGGAGAGCGCATCTTTGTCAGCGTGCTCGATTCCAAAACCGGCTCGCGATTGAACACGATCGTCGAGATCGGCGCGATCCTCGCTGTCGCAGACGAGCCCTGAGTCAATCCCGGCTGAGCTGCTCGCGGCTGACCATCAACTCCAGCGTCTGGCACACCAGGTCGATGTCCCGCTCGCTCAGACTTGTGTGGAATGGCAGCGCGATCGTCCGATGGCTCACCGACTCGGCGATCGGGTACGATCCCGTCCCCTTGCCCATCGACTCGTACGGCGGCTGCAGATGGATGCACGGAAAATAGTCCGCACACCCGACGTCGTGGTTGCGCAGCCCCTGCAGGATCCTCTCACGCTCGCGCAGAGAGTACTCGGTCGATAACCGCACCACGAACACAAACCAGCTCAGCTCGCAGCCCGCCTCGATCGTGGGCAATACCAGCTCGCTGCTGCTCCTGAGCCGATCGATGTACGTCCGGGCGATCTCTCGCCTTCGCTCGATCAACTCACCCAATCGCCTCATCTGCGCCACGCCCAGAGCGCAGCTCAGCTCGCTCAGGCGATAGTTGAAGCCCAGGCGCTCGTGGCGCAGCCAGAAGCCCAGGTCGCCGCTCATCTTGGGCGAGCGACCCTGGTTGCGAAGCGATCGGCAGGTGTCTGCGAGGCGGTCGTCGTCGGTGACGATCATGCCCCCCTCGCCCGTGGTGATCTGCTTGTTGGGATAGAACCCGAACACGCCCACACGCCCGAACGAGCCGCACCGCCGACCCTTGTAGACCGTCCCCAGCGCCTCGCAACTGTCCTCGATCAGCGGGATCTCATGCTTGGCGGCGATCTTGGCGTACACGTCCATGTACACCGGGTTTCCGAAGGCCTCGACCGCCAGAATCGCCTTGGTCCGGGGCGTGATCGCCGCCTCGACCTTCTTCGGATCCATGTTCAGCGTGCGCGGGCAGATATCGCAGAACACCGGCGTCGCCCCGGCATAGAGGATGCAGTTGGCGCTCGCGATGAAGCTGAACGGCGTCGTGATGACCTCGTCGCCCTCGCCGATTCCTAGCGCAAGCAGCGCAAGATGCAGCCCGCTGGTGCCGCTGGAGACCGCGATCCCGTGGGTGCATCCCGAGACCTCGGCGACGAGCCGCTCGAACTCCTCTTGCATGGGCCCGATGCTGAGCCGCCCGGACCGCAACGCCTCGAGCACCAGGCGCTCGTCCAGCGCCGAGATATCGGGGCGTGACAGTGAGATCTCGCCTTCGGGCATGGGTCGCATCCAATGCAGCGGGCGCGAGCGCGCGTCCGATGCGCGCTCCCGTCCGCCGCGGAGCATAGGAGGCCCGCTCGCTAATCCATCAGCGGGCGGCCGCCTCCCGATTCAACTCCCTGCGGATTCGTTCCGCGAGGGTCGCAATCGTCACCTGATCGAGGTCCGGACCGGTCCCGACCTTCTCGCCCTGCTCGATCTGCTTCTTGATCCGCTGGTGGGCCGTGATAACCGTGGAGTGATTGGGTCTTCCCATCGCCCGGGCGATCTCCGGGTAGCTCAGATTCGTCATCTCTCGGCAGAGCAGCACGCACACCGAGCGAGCCAGGACGATCCGCCGGTGGCGGTTGGATCCGCCGAACTCCTCGAGGGTCACGCCCAGGGCCGCGCACGTCAGCTCGATGATCCGCTCGGCTCTGGCGGGCTTGCGGATGCCCGCCGGCACCGCCGAACGCGATGCGCCGTCCAGTCCCAGTGCCTTGCTCGCAAGCGCCGCCCCGATCCTGCCGGTGCCGCCGCTCAGGTCCGGCAGCAGGCGGTGGGTCGCCTCTATCTGGATGACCAGCCCCTCGAGCTCTCGCACGCTCGGCTCTTGCCCGGTGAGGGCGTTGGTCTGGGCCGCGTGCTCGGCGATCAGCGCGACCGCCGCGTCCTCAAGCAAGAGGCCCCGGCGTTCGGCCAGCGACCGCACCAGCGAGACCCGCATCTTCTCGTCGGGAAACTCGATGCGAACCACCGCGCCGGACATGAACCGGCTCGCCAGGGCCGCGTTGAGCTTGCCGATCTCGCGCGGATGCTCGTCGGAGGCAAGGACCACGAGCCTCTTGTTCATGCCGATGGTGTCAAAGGTGTGGAGCAGCTCGGTCTGGGTCGCCCGTTTGGCGCTGAGGAAATGCACGTCGTCCAAACACAGCAGGCCCACGTTCCGATACGTCTCGCGAAAGGCATCCAGCGAACCGGCCCGCATCGCAGTCAAGAAGGCGTTGGTGAACGCCTCGCTGGTGACATACCGAACGCCCGCGCCCGGATTCGACTTCGAGAACGCGCTGGCGATTCCCTGGAGCAGGTGCGTCTTGCCCAGGCCGCACGCGCCGTGGACGAACAGCGGGCAGAAGTTCCGCTCACCCCTGGCGACCGACTGGGCCGCGTTGTGCGCGAGCTCGTTGGACGGGCCGACGATGAAGTCATCGAGCGTCTTCCAGGCCTGCTGGGTGCGCCGCTGTGCGGCTCGCTTCGCCTTGGGGCCGATTTTCTTAGCCGCCGGCGGCTCGACGGGCACGCTCGCCGGCTCGTCGCCAGTCGATTCGCCCACCGGGCACACGTCGTAGCCAAGGCTCTCTCGCCCGAGCTCGGCGCGCGTCGCCTCGCGCAGGGCCTCGCCGAAACGCCGATCGATCACCCCGGCGACGAAATCCGACGGCACCCGCACGCGGATGCCCTCGCTGGTCTCACACACCTTGGCCACACGCTCGAAATAGCGGTCGCACAACTCCCTACCCATCTTGTCACGCAAGCGCGACAGCACCCGCCGATCGGCGGCCAGCGCCGGTCCCCGCTTCTCCAGGCGTCGCGCCTTGCCCCGCTGCGCATCGTCGCGTCCCGGGGCTCCCGCACGTTTCTGGGTGGTCTGGCTTGTCATCTGGTCTCCATCCAATGCTCTGGCCAGGGCGGCGACGCTGAGAACCCGCGCACACCCTAACCGCCAAATGGTCGTCGTGACCATTCACCCGCCGGGCGAGATGCCCGACGCCCTCACAAGATATGGAGTCCTTTCCCCTCACGAGACACGCCAACGATGCCGACCCCATCCAGGGGCGGTGCAATGAAAATCAGGCCAGTGCTGTTGAACTCCTGTCTCGATGGTCAACCTTGACCACAACGGACACAATCTAGACCGCTTTGCGATCCTTCGCAATGCTCAACTTCCGCAGTTCCGCCAATCCACAATCCACGGGCTCTTGTGGATCAAGCACTTGCGGGCCAGAAAAAAATTTGCCCCACAAGCGCCAACCTTGGCGCATGCCCTCGCGCGCCCGCCGAACAACCCGCAAAGACGCGCACAACCTGTCTCTAGACGGCATCGAGGCGACGCACGAACGCCTCGCGCTCCGCAAACTCACGGAATCCCCATCGCTCATAGAGTCGTAGCGCAGGCGTGTTGCGCCGATCGACCGCGCAGGTCATCTCCCGTAGCCCCTGGCGTGCGCACGCGTGCGTCCCAATCGCTATCAGACGTGCGCCCAGGCCCTTGCCGCGAAGCTCGGGCGCGAGCCCGACATAGACCAGCTCGCAGCCCACGCCGTCGCCGAGCGGGTTGAACAGCGCTACGCCCGCGGGCGCGTCGCCATGCTCGATCAACCACCACAACGACGGATCCCATTGGCCCGTCGCCAGATGCGAGTCCAGCACGTCGCCGGTCTCGCGCATCCCCCACAGTTCGGGGCAATCCTGGGAGCCGACATAGCTGGCCTCCAGCGCTCGTTCCATCCTCGAACGCCAGTTCCGCTCCTCGCCGAGCCCCGCGACAGGCCTGAGCCGCACGTCAGGCGGACCCTCAAACTCCCCATTGCTCCGCGCATGAGTTCTGTTCAGCCCCAGGCGCATGTACGCCAGCGTCCCACAGTGCGTAAAACCGCCCATCAAGAACGCCTCGCTGGCCCACGCCTCGCTCGGCTCGGGCAGCGATTGCATCACACGCACCGCCTCGACCACGACCCCCGCCAGCTCATCGGCGACCACCTGGAGAACTCCGACCCGCTCGCCTCGTTGGACACCCTCGTCAATCCCCTCCATCGGTGGAGCAAGGAACAGATTCGCCGTTCGACCCGAACCGGGTACCGCGAGACAAACCTGGCGGACTCGAGGTGCTATTTCAGCGATCGTGCCCCAGCACATCTCGGGATCGATGCCGTGGGCCTCGGCGTTGGCGAGAAACCGCCTGGCGGCCTCCTGGGGCGGATCCGGGGCTCCCGCCACGATCCGGGCGATCGCCTCGGGGATCAGGGATGCGGGAACCCGCCGAGTTTCAATGGAGGCCGACATTGCCCGATTGTTGACCTGCCCCAGAGGATTCGTAGACTTCCCATCCTGATTCGGAGACCCAGATGAACCGACGCACCCTCCACACCCTTGCCATGAGCCCGATTCTCGCTCTGGGCGTTGTCCTATGCCTGAGCGCGAGCATTGCCCAGGCGGCCCTGGCGCCAGAGCCCAAGGCCTTCCCGACCGACTGGCAGTTCGATGTCGAGGTCGGGCCGCTGCGGGTCGTCCACCTCCCCGTCGAGGGCGACCGATCCCGGGCGTTCTACTACATCACCTATCGCGTGATCAACGAGACCGGGCAGGATCTGTTCTTTGCTCCGCTGATCGAGCTCGCGACCGATCGCGGCGAGGTCATGCTCGCCGGGCGCGACGTGCCCATCGACGTCACCTTCAACATCATGGACCGCCAGCGGAACATCCTGCTGGAGGACCCGATCCGGATCCTGGGCCGCCTCCAGCAGGGCGAGGAGAACGCCAAGGACGGGATCGCCATCTGGCCCGTCGGCGAGACCAACGTCGATCGCGTCCAGCTCTACTTCATGGGCTTCAGCGGCGAGACCAAGACCGTCAACACCCGCGACGCCAACACCGGCGATTCCAAGACCGTCACCCTCTGGAAGACTCTCATGCTCCGCCACGACGCCCCGGGCGACCTGCTCAACGACGACGCCTACACCCAGGGCGGCAGGCTCCTGGGCAGGGCCCAGAACCGCTGGATCTTGCGCAAGCCCGAGGCTATCGTCACGGCCCGAGATCAGGCCCCCGAGGCCGCCCCCGCGACCGCCCCCGAGGACGATCAAGATGCCCCACCCGTCGGGATGGACGGCTGACCCAAGGGCTGAACTGGAGCTTTGCATTGGCACATAAAAAGGGACAGGGCTCGACCAAGAACGGTCGCGACAGCAACCCGCAGTACCGCGGGATCAAGCTCTACGGCGGCGAGTACGCCAAGCCCGGCGCAATCATCGTCCGCCAGTGCGGCACCAAGTTCCAGCCCGGCTTCAACGTCCGCAGAGCCAACGACGACTCGCTCTACAGCGTCGCTCAGGGCAAGGTGGTCTACAAGGGCCGCAAGGTCCACGTCGACCCGGCAGACCCCGAGGCCGAACGCCCGTTCTACTTGATCGCCAACTGACCAACTGGCCACGTCTATCGAGTCACCACATCAGAAGAAAGAGCGGGCCGGCGAGGCCCGCTCTTTTCCCTTGATCTGTGACCTGATGCCGATGCGATCACTCAACCATCTGCACCCTTGCGGCTGTAGTTGATGCGGACGACGACAAACGGATCGCCGTAGATGACCACTGAAACCCCCAGGACATGGTGGTCGTCGTTGGTGATGGTCCGGGATCGCCCGGGCCGGCGTGGCATGCGCCCCAACTTGAGCGCATTGGGACGGTCATGTGCGCACGCTTCTTCGGGTGACCCACGGCTGGTTTCATAGGGATTGTTGCCCATGCAACTGGGCCAGATGCTACTACTCTGGGATCTTCCGAAATTTCTCACGGACTACTTGACATCGCAATACGTATTGCGTAACGTGTAATCACGAAAGGAGATTCAGATGAACCAATGCAGTTGTTCGATCGACGTGACCGACCTTGCCGGGGCCATCGCCGATGGGATCCGCAAGGGCGTGGCATGCTCGCCCTCCACACCGACGCAGACCGAGGATGCTTGCTGTGAGCCCCAGGCCTGCTGCGCCACCCAACCGACGCCGAGCACGGTCGTGGTTGTGTGCGGGTGCCAGAAGCCATGAGCGAGGTGGGGGGGCAAGAGGGCATCGACGGTGCGGAGCTGCTCAGCGCGATCAAGGAGCAGCTCCGCGCGCACGGCATCGACCTCGATCTCGACGCGGGGTGCTGCGGGGAAAGCCCCCGCGTCAAGGTCGTGTGCGTCTCGCCGGACCTGACCGGGCCTGTTGCCGAGCTCGGCAAGTCGCCGCGCGATCAGGTGGTGATGGTGCGGGTGGACCAAGACACGGCCCGCGATCTGGACGCGTGGGTGCAGACCGGCGCGGTCAAGAGCAGGTCCGAAGCCGCGGCGCTGTTCATCCAGGAAGGCCTGAACGTCCGGCGGAGCGAGTTGGATCGTCTGCGCTCGGCGATCGATGACGTCGAGCGCGCACAGGCGGCGCTGCGTGAGCGTGCGAAAGATGTCTTTGGTGCGGGGGAGACGGGGTAAGGCGGGATTGTCCCGGGCTTTGGTTCCTACGAGCCCGACGCGCAAGCGAGGTAGACACTTGCAATCTCGCAAGAAACCTCGCTCGCGCTTCGGGCTCGTTGAATGCAAGTGCCAGCGTTCTTCTTCTTGGACGCTAGGCGACTTTGCGCGCGACGAGCAGGCCCTCGCGGTTGGCGATGCACGCGGTCTGGAACTGCGGGTCATCGACGATCGCGCGGTTGAACGCATCGATCGTGTCGCGGCTGGCGTTGCCGGGCGGGTCGGTGATCCACCACTCGCCGCCGCCCAGGGCGTTGTCGGCCAGCAGCAGCCCGCCGACACGGAGCATCGGTTTCAATATCTCAAGGTACCTCGGATACTCCACCTTGACCGCGTCGAGGAAGATCGCGTCGATGGAGCTGGTGCCCAGTTCCTCTCGGAGGCCCTGCAGCACCTCGATGGCGGCACCCCGCCGGATCTCGACGCGCTCTGAGAGGCCCGCCGAGTCGATTTCGGTCTGAGCAAAGTCGGCGTGCTCTTCGACTAGCTCGATGGTGTAGAGCCTGCCGGCGGGCGCGAGGCCCCGGGCGAGCCAGATGGCGGACTGCCCGGCGAGCGTGCCGACCTCGATGGCCCGCTCGCCTCTGGTCATGGAAACCAGGAGCGTCAGCAGGCGTCCAACATCGGGTGTGATGGAGATATCGGGCAGGCCCCCGGCGACGGCCCGCTCCATCAGGGTCGAGAGCTGATCGTCGCGGGCGTCGAAGACCTCTCGGAGGTACGCATTCAGCGATTCCAGGGTTGGCGCCATGGCAGACGATAGCGAGGCATTGCCTGGCACCGGTCGTTCTGTCATACTGGGGCCGTCCGGCGTTCGGGCAATCGTGGGTCGGTGGCCGCGTTGGGCACTTGATCAGACGAACCGGCGGTCTCGATCGGGCGAATCGTTGGGCGGGAGTGCATCATGATTCGGGTGAGCCCAGGCCAGAAAAACACTGATGAGCCAGGAACACCGCCCGCAACGCTCGAAGTGCTGCCCCGCAACCAGTTCGGATTCGAGCAGGCCCGCCACCTGCTGTGGCGTGCGGGCTTTGGCGGTACGCCCGAGCAGATCCAACTCCTCGCGTCGTGGGGGCTGGATAAGGCGGTGGACTATCTGGTAGACCCGAGCGATATCCCCGTCGAAGAGGTTCGCGAGGATCTGTTCAAGGCGGACATCATGCAGCCGCTGAGCGATCTGGAGCGTCGCCGATATCGGGCCGCCCAGCAGCGGGGGGATGAGGAGGAGATCGCGCGGTTCCGCGCGATGCGTCAGCGCCGCCAGCGCGACGATCGGCGTCAGATCCGGCGCATGCAGCTCTGGTGGCTGCAACGGATCATCGAGACGCCCCGTCCATTGGAAGAGAAGATGACGCTCTTCTGGCACGGGCACTTCGCGACCGGCTATCGCAAGATCGAGGACTCCTGGCACATGTTCCGCCAGAACCAGGTCTTCCGATCCAAGGCGATGGGCAACTATGGCGAGCTGCTGTTTGAGATCATCCGCGACCCGGCGATGATCGTCTACTTGGACAACCAGACCAGCCGGGTGGGAGCGCCCAACGAGAACCTGGCGCGTGAGCTGATGGAACTGTTCAGCCTGGGCGAGGGCAACTACACCGAGCAGGATATCAAAGAGGGCGCGCGGGCGCTCACCGGCTACACCCTTGAGGACGACGCGTTCGTCTATCAAGACAACAACCACGACAAAGGCTCGAAGAATATCCTCGGCGTGCGCGGACAGATGGATGGCGACGATTTCGTGACCGCCATCCTTCAACGGCGCGAGTGCTCGCGGTTCATGGCCCGCAAGCTGTATCGGTTCTTTGTCGCGAGCGTCCCCTTGGACCCCGAGCAATCCAGCCCCGAGGCGAACCGGTTCATCAACAATCTCGCCGGCGTGATGCTGCGATCGCGCTACGAGATCGCGCCGGTGCTCAGGAGCATGTTCCGCTCGGCGCACTTCTATCACGAGTCGATCATCGGCCAGCAAATTAAGAGCCCGGTGCAGCTTGTCGTGGGCGCGGCAAGGAGCCTGCTCACGCCGACGCGCGATCTCAACGTGCTCATCGACGCGATGGATCTGATGGGCCAGAACATCCTCTTCCCGCCGAGCGTGAAGGGGTGGGACGGCGGGCGGAGCTGGATCAACACCTCGACCATGTTCGTCCGCCAGAACATCCTCAGCTACCTGCTCACAGGGCGAATGCCGGTGGGCTCTGACCGCAACGCGAACAAGGAGAAATACGACGGCGAGGCGCTGCTGGCGTCGCTGCTGGCGGCGGATCCGACGGCCAAGGGCGATCCCGCTCGGGTCGTCGAGTACCTCCTGCGATTCACGACCGGGCGCGTGCCCAGCGAGGCGCGAGACGAACTGGAGGCGTTCGTTAACTCTCACGGCGGGCGGGTGACGGGTGATATCCTAACCGGGTTGCTCCTGTTGATTTCCGCGATGCCGGAGTATCAGCTGTGTTGAGAGAGAGGCAATGGGCACTAGGCATTGGGCATCAGGCAATGGGCGATAGGAAATAGGAAATAGGCAATAGGCAATAGGCAATGGGCAATGGCATGAGATGGTGCGTTCGGCGGCTAGTAGAGGGGCCTTTGGATTCGCTCGCAAATCGACGCGCGATACATGGACGACAGCACAGAGAACACGATGACACATGATCCCAAGGCGTACACGAGGCGGACGTTCCTGAGTTCATCGAGCCTCACGCTCGCGAGCGCATCGGTTGCGGTGCCCGCGTTCTTGCAGCGCTCGGCGTTCGGGCTGCCGACGCCGGCGCCGGGGCTCAGTTCGATCCCGGGCGTGCCGCAGGATCATGTGCTCGTGGTCGTGCAGCTCTCGGGCGGCAACGACGGGCTCAACATGGTTGTCCCCTTCGGCAACGACCTGTATTACAAATCGCGCCCGGGCATCGGCATCCCCGCCAGCGAGGCGCTGACCATCAGCGAGCGAGACGGGCTGGGGCTGCATCCGACCATGACCGGCATCAAGTCGCTCTTCGACGACGGGCTGTGCACCGTTGTCCAGGGCATCGGATATCCGAACCCCAATCGCTCGCATTTCTCGAGCATGGACATCTGGCACACCGCCGATACCAGCGGCACGGGCGACGGCTGGCTCGGACGCTACTTCGATAGCGAATGTTGCGGCTTTGGCAAGGGCGAGAGCGGGACGGTCGAGGATGTCTCGGGCCAGCCCGGGATCGCGGTCGGCAGGGCCGCTCCGCTTGCCATGCAAGGGCGCCAGAGCAAGCCCATCACCTTCGAGAGCCCGGACCTGTTCCGCTGGACGGGCCAGGATGTCCACAAGAGCCTGAAGCAGCCGTACGACATGCTGGTCTCGCGGGGCGAGGACGCGGAGCTGGATCCAGGCTCCAACGCGTCATTCCTGATGCGCACGGCACTGGATGCCCAGGTCTCCAGCGACCTCATCCGCAAGGCCGTCGAGCGCGCGCCGCGCAGCCGCTATCCCAGGACAGGCCTGGGGCGCCAGCTCGCGATGGTCAGCGCCATGATCGGTGCGGGGCTGGATACGCGCGTGTATTACGTCTCGCTGGGCGGCTTCGACACGCACGCGGGCCAGGGCGCGGGCCAGGGCGCGCACGCCAATCTCATGCGCACGCTCAGCGACGCGCTCAAGGCGTTCTACGACGACCTGAAGCAACAGGAGAACGCCGAGCGTGTGCTCACGATGACCTTCAGCGAGTTCGGCAGGCGGGTGGGTCAGAACGCCAGCGGGGGCACCGACCACGGCACCGCCGCGCCGCTGCTGCTGTTCGGCCCGATGGTCCGCGCGGGAATCCTCGGGAACCATCCGTCGCTCAAGGACCTCGACCGGGGCGATGATATGAAGTTCAAGATCGACTTCCGCACGGTGTACGCGGCCATTCTGGAAACATGGCTCAAGGCAGACAGCGAGGCGATCCTGGGCAAGCGGTTCCGCGCGGCCCAGGTGTTCGCAAGGGCTTGATCGCAGGGATCGTCCCTGCAACGCCACACGCTCGTTCACACATCTCAGTCTGTTCGCCGACGGTTGCGATGAGCAGGCTGGGGCCTAGCGAGACCTGCGAACAGCGGACCTCTTTGAGGATGACATCTTCGCGGTCGTCTTTCTCGCGGCCGGCTTTGTCACGGTCTTCTTCTTCGCATGCTTTCTTGCGACCTTCTTCTTGGAGGCCGTCTCGCCAGTGGTCGTCCGCGCAGCCGATTTCTTCGCGGTCTTTTTCTTCGTCTTCTTCTTTGTGCCGGATTCGCTGGTGGTTGCGGCGCGGCTGGCGCCGAAGCCGGATTCGTAGATGGCGATGAACTTCTTCGCGGGCATGCGCTTAATCGTCTTGCCGATGACGCTGAGCGGCACGTCCTCGATCTTCTTGAACCGCACGCAGCTCTTGCCCATGTCCAGCCGGCCCGCCTTGCCCTTGGCTGCCTCCTTGGCCCACGCCTCCTGGAACCACTCGGGGCCGCCGGGCTCGCAGTAGATGCAGAACAGGTAGATCGCCATGTGGTTCTTCTGCGACGCGATGCCCGCGAACGGCAGCGGCTGCTTGGGATCGCAGTGATACCCGCTCGGATAGACCGAGTGCGGCACGTAGTAGCCGATCATGCCGTACTGCATGCCTTCCTCGTAGTCGGCGTCGAGATTGGCGAGGATGACCCGGCGCAACGCCTCGAGCGCTTCACGCCGGTCCTCGGGCAACTCCTTGAGGTACTGCTTGACGGTCTTTGCTTTGCTCTGCATGGGGTGATGATACTGAGTTTCGGTCGTGCAAGACACGGCAGTTGGCGGGCGTGCTCTTTCAGTGGTCGCGATCAGACCGAAGGGCGAAGACGCAGTAGCCGGGCTCGACCGCCTTTGCCGGGCTCCCGGTCTCATCAAAGATGCCCGCGATCTGAAGCCCGCTCGCTCGCACGATGGTGCGCCATTGGCGCAGCGTGTAGGTGCGAAGCCAATAGGACGAGTCGGCGTACCTGGTCCCGCCGGGTGTCGTGATTGAAAGGTGGCTGATGACCTGCTCCTTTCGGACCCGAGGGTTCGCAGGCGGGATGTAGCGGACCCGTTGGCGCACATGGCACCGCCCCCGCCGTCCCTCCCAGACGTCCTCGCTGGGCTGCTCGAGTGGCGGGGCGGACAGGCTGAGTCCCACCAGGTACACCCCGCCCGGGCGCAGCACGTATCGAATCTCGCGCAGGTGGTTCAGCAGTGCCTCGTCGGACTCGAGATGGCGGATCGTGTTGATGAGATTGAACGCTAGATCGAAGCTCCTCCAGCCGGCGGGCAGCGCGTCTGCGAATTGCTCCATGTCGAGCTGCACAACCCGGGCACGCCTGGTCAGCCCGCCCTTTTCGATCCGGTCCCGGGCGTACGTCACCATGTCGGAGTCAATATCGAAGCCGAGCACGCGATGGCCCCGCCCGGCGAGCACGCGGAGGTATCGCCCGCTGCCGCAGGCGGGTTCGAGGATTGTCAGCCGGCGGGAATCACAGAACTGGGAGGCGGTGCGCAGCAGCCCATCGACCTCGCCGGCGGTGCCGGGCGTGTGGAGGATGTCGTAGACGCCGGCGTCGCGATACAGGCTGGTCACCCGACCAGCGTATGAGGACCAGGCGGGCTTGTGTGCCGCGTCTGTGTGCAATGCTTGGGGGCGGAGTATGCTCGACCCGGGAGGGCCGCTATGACACCCGAGGGTCGCTCGGTATTCTCTGCCCTGGAGTTTCGCAAGCCGATGATGCTGCGCAACATCGAGCCACTGAGCGAAGAGCAGATGGACTGGATCCCCGGCGAGGGTCGCAAGAGCGTCCGCTGGCAGCTCTGGCACATCTGCGAGGTCGAGGACAACTGGGTGCGATTGTGCATGCTGGATAAGCCCGCGCGATTCCCGTTGGGGAAGGCCTTGTCAGACGCGACCGCCGGCGACCGTCCGAGCAAGGAGCGTTTGATCGCATATCTCGCCGAGGTGCGCGAGCTTAGCAGATTGCGATTAGAGGCCATGGGCGAGGCGGAGTTCGATCGCGTCATCCATGATCCGGATTTCGGCGAGATGCCCGCGCGCGAACTCTGGGCGGGCGTGGTGACAAGTTTCGCCTGGCACGCCGGGCAGATCGCGCTGACGGCCAAGCTGATGCCCGACTCGCCGGTAAGCGTCTGGAACTTCACGGGCTGGGATGACCCCGCACGGGGCTCGGGTGGCCAAGGCTGACGCCGGATATTCGCTATCGGACGATCGGCTTGCGGCGCACTCCCGAGAATCGCCCCTGCCGCCGACTTGCCACGGGAGTGCTGCACGCGGCGATAGCCGTCGGGTACGCGAGGGGCACCGTCCCGGGGTGGCGAGTCGGCGTCATGTAGACTGTCTCCAGGGTCGATATGCTGCACAAGAGACCTGGAGGAGCATCACATGCGTTTTTTCACTCAAAGCCTGGACGTACTGGCCCTTGCGTGTGTCTGCACGCTGGTGGGGTGCAGCCGCAGCCATAAGGCGACGACCATCACCACCGAGCCCTCGGGCGCGTTCGTGAGCATCAACGGCGAGAATCTCGGCACCTCGCCGCGAATCCACGAGTTCGATTTCCGGCGGGTCGCGGTGTTCGAGATCCGCGCGTCGATGCCGGGGTATTACGATGCTCGCTCAGAGGTGGTCAGCAGGAGCCCGGGAATCCGCGAGGGCGTGCTGCGCATCGTCCTCGAAGAAGACCCCGCCTGGACCAGCACCACGACCAGCGAGGCGACCAACCGCTGGCTGAGCATCCCCATCGACCCGGCGACCTCCGAGCAGGACATCTGGAACGTCATGATCCACACGATCACCAAGCGCTACCCGGAGTTCCAGACGCTCGATCCCTCCGCGCTGTACATGGCGACCGCCCCGGTCTCGCGCTCGTTCCGCCACCCCAAGGATGGCAACTACGTCATCCGCACCACGTTCTTCGCGCGACGCGGCTCCGATGCACGCGTCATGGACGCCATGATCCGCTCGGAGTTCATCGAGCCCAGCGGCGTCGTCAGGCCCCACGAGCGCGTCTTCAAGGAGGACGCCGACATCATCAGCGAGTTGCAGGCCCGCCTTGGCGCTCGCGGGGATCAATAGGCCGTAGAGCTGGTCGCCTCAGTAGGGCGCAACGAAGGTGTCAAGGGGCGGCAGCTCTTGAGTTTGCCAACACTCTGGCTCACACGCCGATCAAGCATCAGGCCGCGATCCGTGAGATGAAGAAGTAGTTCATCGGGTCATGCTCGAGCTCGTGGACCTCGACATTCTCGAATCCGGACTCCGCGAGCATCTGCTCGGCGAGTTCGCGGCCCCACGCCGCGCCAAGCCCGCGCCCACCCTGGGCCAGCGACACGCTCATGCAGTGCATGCAAGAGATCGTATAGACAAACGGCGCTATCGGGTTGTCCAGGTTGAGTTCCAGGGGCGTGCGCATCTTGATGTCCTGCATGAGCAGCACGCCGCCGGGTCTCAGGCACTCGCGCATCCGCTGGAGCACCTCTTGCGGCTTGGCCTGGTCGTGGACGATGTCGAACGCGGTGACCAGATCGAACGCCTCGGGGCGGCTGAACGTCGCGGCGTCTCTTGTCTCGAATCGAACGTTGGCCAGATCCCCGGCGGATTTCTGCGCCGCCTCGATCGCGTCCGCGCAGAAGTCGATCCCCAGGAAGTTGCTCTTGGGGAACAATCTGGCGAGATAGATGATTGCGCGCCCGCTGCCGCAGCCAAAGTCGATGGCGTCGATGCCGGCTTCGAGGCTCTCGCGAACGCCCGGAGCCAGGGGCAGGATGTGCTCGTCCAGCGCGCTGGCGACGGATTGCTCGCTCTCGTCGGCCATGACCGGATGGAATCGCTTGTAGCCCTCGTAGGGCACGCCCCCGCCGTTGCGGAAACACTCAACGATCTCGTCTTCGACCGAGCCAAGAACGCTGATGAACTGGGTCATCACCGCAATGTTGTTCGGCGCTGCCGCACGCGTGAGAGTCGCGGCGTGCTCGGGCGGGAGCGCATAGAGCCCGGTCTGCGGGTTGAAATCCACGATCTCGCCGGTCACCATCGCCCCGAGCCACTCGCGGACATACCGCTCGTTCAACTTCGCTCGCTCGGCGAGTTCCTCGCTCGACGCCGACGGAATCTGGCCCAGCGCGTCGAACAGACCCGTGCGATGTCCGATCGAGATCATCATCGAGATCGCGCCGCCGGTGGCGAATCCGACGATCTTCTCCGCAAACTCATCGGTGGGCTTGATCGAGATACAGCTCTGGCACATGGGTCGACTCCATTTGTTGGTTGAATACGCGAAATGACAGGGAGACGATCCGCCTCCTGGGAGCAATGGCGCTACCGACCGACTCCGCACGCCACGAATTCGAGAGAAGTGCAGCAAATGGAGAAGAAAGACCGGTCATCGGCCCCAGGCCATTTCAAGCAGGACTCATAGGGTCCCGCCGCGGCACCACCGGGCGGGGTCGGATCGCCCGCCCTACCGGGTCCGGCGCCGTCGAGAAACCGCAAGCACACCGAACACAAGCATCGAGCCCGGTGCCGGCACGGGCATGAACGCGAAGTTGTGCGTGCCGTTCAGCCCGCCCAGACCGGGCTCGATGAAAAAGCCGAGCTCCTCGCCGGTCTGACCGTCGTATCGGATCACGCCGTCGTCTGCGAACGATCCGACGAGCAGATCCCCATCGGGCAGGAACGTCATGCCGATGGGAATGGAAAGCTCACCACCGGGCGCAACGAACACGTCGTGGAGGTCGCCCGTCGAGCGGTCGAAGCGCAGCACGGCGTTGGTCACCGACATCGCGGCATACAGCAGGCCGTCGTCGCCGATCAACACGCCCGTTGCGTTTCTAAATCCCGGTTCGTTGTATGTCTGCTGGAGCGTGCCGTCGGCGTCGAACTCGAGGATTTCATTCGACAAGGCCGCACCCACGAACAGGTTGCCGTCAGGCCCGAAGGTGAGCCCCACGGGGCCGTCAAATCCCTCGGCGGCGACGCCCACAAAGTCCCCGCTTAGCCCGTCATATCGCAGGATCTGATCCGTCGCGCCGCTGGCGACATACAGATCGCCCCCGGGCCCGAAGGTGATCGCCCGCGAGCCGACCAGCCCGCCCGCGCCGGGGTCGATGAAATCGTCTATGTATGCGCCGCTCTGGCCATCGACGCGCATGACTCTGCCGACATCTCCGAGCCCGACATAGAGATTGCCGTCGGGGCCGTACGCGATGCCGTTTGGGTTTTCCATGCCATTGCCCTCGGCGAACACGCCCACGAACGCACCGGTTCCCGAGTCAAATCGGAGGACGTTGTCGCTAAATCGCGAGGAGACGAGCAGATCCTGGGCCAGGGCCTGGGAGACGAGAGTTATCAGGACAACGCCGGGGAATGCGCGCATGATCGATCCTCCGCCCCCCCAAGGGTCATTTCACATAGTGCACCACAGGGGCATCTCTGCCCAGAAAAGCAGCGAATGATCTGGAATGCGGGCACCCTGAGCCCGCCCGTCGCGGAGGTCATGCATGCAACGGGTCTCACTGCTTGTCTGGGTCCTCTTGACCACGATCACGCCAGGGCTTGTTTGGGCGTCAGGCGCGACGCAGCCCGAGCCCGATCCGATCAAGCAGGATATCGATACCCTCGAGCACGCAGTCCTCGCCGCGGCGTGGCTGGAGTCGATCAGCATCGAAACCGAGCATGGCCTCACCTGGCCCATCAGCCCGGACGAGCCCGACACCATCTCTTACGATCTCTATCACGGAACGCCCGGCGTCATCCTCTTTTTCATAGAACTGCATCGCGCGACCGGTGAGGCGAGATATCTCGAGATCGCGCGGCGTGCGGGCGACGATCTGCTCGCGAATCTCGCCGAGGAGGACATGGGGCTCTACAGCGGTCTAGCCGGCCAAGCGTTCGTGCTCATGCGGTTGGGCGAGGCGACCGGCGAGTGGCGCTTTACGAACGCCACCCGGGTAGCCATTAGCACGCTCGATCGATTGTCCGAGGGCGTCGGCTCAAACATCCACTGGAATGACTCGACCGACATCATCTCTGGCAGCGCGGGGATTGGGCTTGCGTGTCTGTCGCTTTTCGATGGCTTGAACGACATTCGCGCCCTTGGGATGGCAATAGGTGCCGGCAACAACCTGGTGGCCGAGGCGAATCCCGGTAACCAGCCGGATCAGCTGTCCTGGCCGATGACCAAAGACTATCCACGCCTCATGCCCAACTTCTCGCATGGCACCGCGGGCGTCGCGTTCTTCCTCGCGGTGCTTCACACACATCTCCAGGAACAAGAGATGGAATCCGACGTTGACTATCTCGAAGCGGCACGCGCGGGTGCACGTCGGCTGATCGCCCTCGCGGATCGGGAGAGCGGCTTTCGTGTCTTCCATCACACACCCGACGGCGAGGACCTGTTCTACCTGAACTACTGCCACGGCCCGGCTGGCACGGCCCGCCTGTTCGCCCGTCTCGCGTTGGCAGATCCCCAAGGGCAGTGGGGGACGTACGTCAGTCAGTGCGCACAGACGTTCAAAGAGAGTGGCATTCCCCACGCCGAGCAGCCGGGGTTCTGGAACAACGTCGGCCAGTGCTGCGGCAGCGCGGGCGTCGTGTCCTTCCTCTACGACGCGGATCGGCCTGGTGATGGCTTCGAGAACTTGAAGGAAGAGCTGCTGCGCGATCTGGTTGAACGTGGCGAGCAAGCCGAGGGTCAGAGCGGCCTGCGCTGGCCCCATGCCGAGCATCGTGTGCGTCCGGAGCTCATCCTGGCCCAGACCGGCTACATGCAGGGTGCCGCGGGTATTGGGCTCATGTTCCTGCAGCTCGACGCGATCGACAAGGGGCGAGAGTTCGGGGGACGGCTGCCCGATTCGCCATACTGAATCGGCACGCTCACTCGCGATCGAGATGCTCGACGTTCAGAATGACGCGGCTATGATACCCGATCAAAGCCCTGACATAGAGGCGAGGGGCCATCCGCCCCATACCAACGGAGTCCCCGCATGGCACGCACGGCCCCCGACGACATCCTCCTGGTCCACGACCGCTGGGCTACGGGCAATCTGCTTGAGGCTTGCAAGACACTGACCCGCGAGCAGTTCCATCGTGAGTTCGAGATGGGGTCCGGCTCGCTGCACGCGACGATGGTTCACGTCCTTGGCGCGATGCGCGGCTGGACGGACATGCTCAATGGCGACATGCTGCCAGGCAATGAGCCCCGCCCGCGTCTGGAGTCTGAGGGCGATAAGACCGTCCAGGAGCTGATCGCGCTGCATCCGTTAGCCGCCGATGAGTTCGAGGGCGCGGTCCGCGAGGGCTCGCTGGAAGATGTCATTCACGGCGAGCGAGGCGGGCGGAACTTCTCGTTCGCGCGAGGGGCGATCCTGACGCATGTCACGACCCACGCGATGCACCATCGAGCCCAGTGCCTGAACATGCTGCGACAGCTTGGCGTAGATCCGCTGCCGGCGAGCAGCGTGATGGAGTGGTCATTGACGGGTAAGCCCGGACTCTAACGCCGGCGGCGAGAACCTCGTATATATTGGGACTTGGTCGCGGAGTAGTCGCACCAATCTGTCGGTCATTCTCCTTCGACGGAGATCCGGCGGACTCAACGTTGACGTTGGCGGGTGTGACCCCGGGCTCTCAGAGGGTGGATCCCAAGCGGGCGAAGTGAGTGTTGAGCAGGTTCTGTTCGAACGCCCAACTCAATATTGTGCCAAACGGCTCGCTCGCCATCCACAATGGCACAGCATTGTGTCGTTACTGGCGATCCTAACTTATTATCGCGTGTTTTATTGCACCCATCGAGCGGTACGCAGCACGCTCATAGGATGCGCGTCGTGTTACGCGTACCTTCTTGAGAAGGCGGTAGATGAACGAAACGGGGAGCAAACGATGTCAAAGCTGCTGACGATCAACGCGTCCATGTTGGCCGGGGTTCTTCTTCTGAGCGCCGGGTGCGCTACGCCCGAGCGTGTCAAGCTTGAACATGTGGAGACGCGCAAGCAAGTCACGTCCAACGACAATACGAACCTGGTCACCATTCTCGGCGGGCAGGTCAAGGTCGTGCAGGGAGACATCAGCGGGATACAGAGCACGATCGATCAGGTGAAAGAAGAGAACAGGAAGCTCCGCGACGCCTATGACACGCAGAAGAAAGAACTCGAAGAGGCCTCGAATCTTGCCAAGAAGATATCCGAAGCGCTGGTTGCGTTTGGCGGATCTCTCCCGGCTCTAGCGGGAGGAAATCCTGTCGGGACCTTCAACGCCGCGGCTAGGACCGTCGGTAATCTCGTCGCCGCAAAGGACGCGGCGAAAGAGAGCGATGACAGAGTAGAGGCTGCCCTCAACGCCAAGATCGATAGTGCAAACGAGAGGATCGGCAGCGTCGAGGATGGCGTCGAGGCGAATACGGACTCGATCAAGAGCCGGTTTGATAAGCTCAATGGAGAGCTCCAGGAGAAGATCACTGATGTCGCTGCCGATTCCGAGGCCATTAGGGATCTGGAGGGGCGCCTCAATGATCTTCCCGACGAGGCGTCGAGGAAGACCGAACTCGGGTCATTCCTGAAGGAGCAAGGGTTCACGCCAGATGAGATCGGCACGCTGTTCGACTCGTTCTCTATGGAGGAACTCTTAGTCCTGCTGGGTGTCGGAGGCGCCTCGGTCGGGGGCAGTAGACGCCTCAGCCGCAGCAAGGAGCGGATTGAAGCCGGGCAGAAGGAAACGGCGCGCGAGATCGCTAATGCCAAGGCCGAAATGCTCGCGATGATCGAGTCCAGAAGACCAACCACCGAATCACCTCCGACGGGATGCGTCCGTGAGATCGCCGCTGCCAAGGCCGAGGTTTTGGCGAAGATCGAGGCCACAAAGCCGACCAACGTGACCCCTCCGGGCAAGGCTGAGGCCTGATCCACACCCTTCGGTGGGCGCTCGCGACCCGATCGCGGGGACCCGTGAATCCGGGATCGTCTGAACAGACCGACCGACGGTCTTTCGCATCCGGTGCGCACTGGACATGCGGTCGCCGACCGCCTCCAATACACACAATCGCACGGGGCGTCCGTTCTCATCGTGAGACACGGGCTGAGACGCACCCGTCGAACCTGATCCGGATCATGCCGGCGGAGGGATCGCGATGTCGTACAAGGTCTACTCACTCGCTCAGAATCAAGACGCCAAGAGGCCCACCGAGCGATTCGCAGTGCCAACCCGAGGTGCAGGCAACCCCGGCTCGGCTCATCTTGATGTGGGCGTCACCACGCCCGGGAGCTTCGCCAACGCCCCCGACATCGGTGGCCCGCTCGCATTTTCCAGCCCCGACACCCCCGCCATGCCCCAGCCCAGCCCCTACACCGCCTGGGACTTCCTGCCCGAGCGATGGAGCGTGCAAGAACACGACCACAATGGAGCCCCTGGCGCAAGCCTGGGCTCGCCCTCCAACCACCAATCAACGTACGTCTCTGCCCAGACCCCAGACCCCAGTCCCCAGACCCAATCCGTGACCTTCACGGATTCTCTTTACTCCACCCGCTCCATCACCT
>CBDVAM010000036.1:0-28514 GCA_965371965.1 uncultured Phycisphaerales bacterium | reverse complement strand
TGCGCAGATACCGTACAGCCGCGCCCCGCGCGTCGATCAGGCCGATGTACGTCCCCACGTGCGTGCCGGGCTTGCCCATCGCAGCGCTGAAGAGGCTCCCGCCGATGACGACGCCGTGTCCTCTGGCCCGTGCGCCATCCACGAGTGCCTGCACGTTGCGCCGTGCGATCGTGCTCTCGATGAACACCGCCGGGATATTCCGCTCGACGAGCAGGTCGACCAGACGCTCGATATCCCGCACGCCGGCCTCAGATTCGGTGCTCAGGCCCTGGATCCCGATGACCTCGAAGCCGTACCGCCTGCCGAAGTAGTTGAACGCATCGTGCGCCGTGATCAGGACCCGCCGATCCTCTCTCACGCTGGCAATCGAGCTTCGGATGTAGACGTCCAGCTCCTCGACCTGCTTTGCGTACACCTCGGCGTTGGCCTGGTACTCGGCCCGCCCCCCCGGATCGAGCTCGATCAGCTTGTCGCGGACCACGGTCACCACGCTGGACCACGCGACGGGGTCCATCCAGACGTGCGGGTCGTAGTACCCCTTGAGTTGTTCGGGCTCGAGCAGCTCGCTCTCGGGGAGCAGTTCGGTGACCGCCGCGACCATCCGCCCCGACGCCGCCCGCACGAACACGTCGGTGAACTTGCCCTCCAGCGAGAGCCCGTTGTAGAGAACCAGGTCTGCGCTCATGATCTTGTCGATGTCGGCACGGGTCGGCTTGTACAGATGGGGGTCCACGCCCTCGCCCATGAGCGCGCGGACCTCGGCACGGTCGCCGGCGATCTGGCGGGCAACGTCGGCGATCATGCCGGTGGTGCAGACCACCCTCGCCAGCCCGTCCGGAGCCTCATCGGGCTCTGCACAGGCGCTCAACAGCGATGCACCGAGCACAGTGCCGATCAAAGCCGCAGCATGGGCCAGGCGTGAGCCCATCGATCCAAAGGTCCGATTGGCGATTCTTCTTCGCATTCTGGCTCCTGTGCTGGCGACCGGCGAAGTGTAGCCTAGGACACACTTTGCCGTTAGTCGACAGGTTCGCCAGCTCGCCGCCCCTGGTTCTCTGTCTTCCCACAGACCCGGGCGTCGCCAAATCGCCTCTTGGATGCTCAGGCGAGTGCCTGGCGGCAACGCTCGACCACGTCGCCCAGCGCCACCAGCTCGCCCTTGCCCGTGTCCTTCCGGCACTTGAACTCCGCCGAGCCCTCGGCGAGCGCCTTGGCTCCGATGGTCAATCGCACGGGCAGGCCGATCAGGTCGGCGTCGTTGAACTTCACGCCGGGTCGCTCCTCGCGGTCGTCGATCAGCACGTCGATCCCCGCGTCAGCAAGTTCAGCCGCGACCCGCTCAGCGGCCTGCATCTGCTCGCTCTCACCCGGCTTCATCACGGTGATGATGACGTGGTAGGGCGCGATCGCCGCGGGAAACACGATCCCATGCTCGTCGTGGCTCATCTCGACGCACGCGGCCAGCGTGCGGCTCACGCCCAGGCCATAGCAACCCATGATGACGCTGCGACGCTGCTGATCCTGGTCCAGCACGCCGAATCCCATGGCGTCGGAGTACTTGCAGCCGAGCTTGAAGATGTGCCCGACCTCGATCCCCCGCTGCTCACGAAGCACTGAGCCCTCGGCGCGTGGCGACGGATCCCCAGCGTTGGCGTTTCGGATGTCGGCCACCCGAACCTGATCGCTATCGCTGAGCAGGTCGCCAAGCTCCCGCCTCCAGTTGAAGAACTTAGCGTGATGGTCGGCCTCGTTGGCGCCGCAGGCCCAGAACATGGCCTTGCCCTTGAGCGCGTCTGATCCCCGGGCCGCGTCGGGATCGATCAACAAGATCGTGTCATCGCGCCCGACAACGATCTGCGGCCCGACATATCCGATCGCAAATCCGGCCTTCCGGGCCTCTCCCTCATCGGCGAGAACGAGCTCGCCGCCTGCGGCGCTGCGCAACTTGCCCTCGTTCACATCATGGTCGCCCCGAACCACGCCAATCACCCATCGGCGGGCAGCGCCCTCGCCGGCATCGAACACCATCGTCTTGAGCATGTTCGCCGGCTTGACCTTCATGAGCTTGCCGACGTCTTCGATGGTCGCCGTGCCCGGCGTGTGCACCTTCGCAAGCTCCGCGAGCGCCTCGCCATCAAAGCTCGACGCCCGCTCGCCGATCTCACATTTCTCGACGTTGGCCGCATACCCCGAGGCGTCGCACACCAGGATCTTGTCCTCTCCGCTGTCGGCGTTCACCATGAACTCGTGGCTCGCAGACCCCCCAATCGGCCCGCTCTCTGCCTCCACCACCGTGAAATCCAGGCCCAGCCGCTCGAAGACCCGCACATACGCCGCGAACTGGGCGTCGTACGTCTCGTTCAGCCCGCCGGGACCGTCGACCGTCACATGAAACGAGTACGCGTCCTTCATGATGAACTCGCGGCACCGCAGCAGCCCGGCCCTCGGGCGAAACTCATCGCGAAACTTCGTCTGGATCTGGTACACCGTCAGCGGCAACTGCTTGTAGCTGTTCACCGCGTGCTGGAAGATATCGGTGATGACCTCCTCGTGGGTCGGCCCCAGCGCGTTCTCCCGCCCGTGCCGATCATGGACGCGAAACAGCAGGTCGCCGTAGGCCTCATCCCGCCCGGTCGCCTTGTACAGCTCGATCGGGATCACCGCGGGCATGAGCAGCTCGCTCGCCCCGGCGGCCTCCATCTCCTCACGCACGATCGCGCTGATCTTCATCAGGCTCCGCCACGCCAGCGGCAGGTAGCTGTAGACCCCCGACCCCACCCGCCGGATATACCCGGCCCGGCTCAGCAGGATATGGCTGGGCGTCTCGGCGTCCGCCGGGGCCTGGCGCGCCGTCGGGATCAGGGTCTGCGACCACCGCTTGACCTCGCCCCTGCGGGTTATCGATATCACGCTAATCCCTTGCTCAGCCATGTGATTTGAGTGTAGGTCTCGCGCCAGACCGCTTTCACCTGTGACAAATGCGGCCTGGGGTTCTCCTTTGCAAACGTGCTCCACCGGATCCAGAGAATCGAGCGAGATTGTCCGCGGATTACTTGCGGTGCATGCCGTCTAGAGGTAGAGTCAAACGAGATCAGCACTTCCGAAGGAGTCGCGTGACATGCACATCCTGACCATCGCACTCGTAGCCGCCGCGTCCTCCATGGTGTTTGGCGATACCCGAACCGAGCGCGCAAAGCTCGTTCCGGACAACGGTGCAAGTGGAGACCGATTTGGGGAGGCCCTATCGATCAGCAATGGCATGGTCCTCGTCGGAGCGACGGGATTTGCCCAGCCTGAGGACGAGGCTGGTGCTGCTTATCTTTTCGACGCGAGAACCGGTCTGCAACTTGCCAGAATCGTCGCCAACGACCCGGCCCGCCGGGACCGGTTCGGCGAGACAGTCGCCCTGAATGGCAACACAGCACTCATCGCCGCGACGCAGGATGACGACGGCGGCGACAATGCGGGCTCCGTGTACGTCTTTGATATCTCGGACGCAAGCATCCCTGTTCAGCTCACGAAGATCCTATCCAGCGATATCGAAGCCGGAGATCTATTCGGCACATCCATCGCCATGAGTGGCGAAGTTGCAGTCATCGGCGCAGTACACGACGACGACAACGGCATTGGCTCCGGCTCGGCGTATGTCTTTGACATCTCGGACGCGGCCAATCCAGTCGAGATCGCAAAGCTCCTTCCCGATGACGGCATGGAGTTGGATGCATTTGGCTCCTCGGTGGGAATCTGGGGCGACTTGGTCGTCGTCGGGGCATGGGGCGCAGATTCGTTCGCGGGCGCCGCTTACCTGTTCAATGCCGGGTCAGGTCAGCAACTTGTCCGTTTACGACAGTCGGATCCAGACGGGTTTGAGTTCTTCGGTATCACCGTCGCGATCAATGACTCGGTGGCAATCGTCGGAAGCCCTCTCGACGACGGCGGCGTCGGTTCTGGTTCGGTCTACCTGTTCGACCTGGACGATGGTTCCCAAGTAGCGAGACTCCTGCCAGATGACGCGGAGGCCTCGCAGAACTTTGGTACCGCGGTCTCACTGAATGGGAATCGGGCCATCGTTGGAGCTCCCTTCGACGATGAGAGCGCTTCCGGAGCTGGTGCTGGCTATCTCTTCGATATCGCGGATCCAGCAAACCCGATACAGCTAGTGAAACTCCTTGCAAGTGATGCGGTCGATGAGGATCGCATCGGACAATGTGTGCAAGTCGAGGGTTCGGACGCTGTCATCTCCGCGTGGAATAGGAACGAGGTCGGGAATAACTCGGGTGCCGCCTACCTCTTCAGCACCGTCTTCTCATGCCCCGCCGACCTGGACGGCGACTCCGACGCCGACGCCGACGATTTCTTCTTCTATCTCGACGCATTCGCGGCCGGCGATGCCGGAATCTGCGACACCGACGGCGACGGCGACTGCGAAGCCGACGATTTCTTCGCCTACCTCGACCTCTTCATCCTGCCCTGCGAATAGCCCGGCATTCAAAACGCCCCGGACCGCCCTCGATTCGCCACCAGATTGTCCCGTCCCAGAATCAGCCAGTCCGCGATCTCCACCGCCTCGGCAAAGCTCTCGCGCGCCTGATCGACGTCCGCCGCCGGCGTGAGCACCTTGCCCTGCTCCAGATGCTCGATGGTCGCGACGGCGTCGCCGCAGATCACGGTCGTCCCCAGCGACTCGCTCAGGATCAGCCCGCACATCCCCGCCGAGACTCCGGGCAGTGGAAACAAGCTCACCCCGCTCACCAGCTCATCGGGCGCGACCTCGCACGCCCTCAGCAGCGCGACATCCCGTGCCAGCATCTCGCCGAGTTCTTGGTCTCCAGCCTCGCTGGCCCGCCTGGCCTCCATCGCCAGGGCCACGCCGATGCCCTCACGCTCGGGCTCGTGGATCCACCAAGTCGCGTCATCGAACGCCGCAAGCCCGCGCGTGGTATCAGGCTTGAAACTCGTCAGGAACACATGGGTGATCTCGCTCGCCTCGATCCCCGCCCGCTCGCCCAGCCTGGCCGCGATCACCTGCCCGGGAAGGCCCGGATCCACGAGGATGGTCCTGTCCTCGCTGCGGATCAGCGAGCAGGTCGCGTGTCCGGTCCGCACCGGCGATTTCTCCGCCCACAAGGGATGACCCGCCAACGTTCCAATGCTCACAACCCGTACGTCCATCACCCTCCAATGTAGCCCTCACCCACACTGTCTGCCTCCATCACCCCGTCTCTTCGTCTCTCGTTCTCTTGGTCTCTTCCACCCGTGACATCCCTGTTACGCACCCACACGAAACCATTTCGTATCTTCAGCGTTGAACCAAGAGTCACGCGGATCACCCACAGGAGCCCGACCATGGCACGCCTCACTCGCACGATCGCACTCATGGCCCTCGCCAGCATCGCCCCGCTCACCCTCGCCCAGACCGACCAGCAGGAGCCCATATCGGCCCTGATCGCGGTCGATCGTGACGCCGAACGCCCCCTGGTCCAACTGGCACTGCTCCTGGACACTTCCGGCAGCATGGATGGGCTGCTCGAACAGGCCAAGACCCAGCTCTGGGCAATCGTCAACGAGCTCGCCACCTGCCGACGCGACGGGCGGCCTCCCAGGCTCCAGGTCGCTCTCTATGAATACGGCAAGCAGTCCATCTCCCTCGAAGAAAACCAACTCCGCCAGATCCTGCCGCTCACCAGCGATCTCGACGCCGTCAGCCAGGCCCTGTTCGCATTGCGAACCAACGGCGGCGAGGAATATTGCGGCGCCGTCATCGAAGCCGCGGCCAAGGGGCTCACCTGGGCCGAAGACCGCGAAACGCTCAAGATGATTGTCATCGCGGGCAACGAACCGTTCACCCAGGGCGGCGTCGATTACCGCCAGAGCGTTCCCGAGGCCAACGCCCGGGGCGTCATCGTCAACACCATCCATTGCGGCGACCGCCAGACCGGCATCAACACCGGCTGGGCCGATGGGGCTCGCCTGGGCGATGGCGAATACTCGTTCATCGACCACAACGCCGAGCTGGTGCCGATCGCCGCGCCCCAGGATGACGAGATCATCCGCCTGAGCGCCGCACTGAATCGGACCTACCTCGCCTTCGGCAAGAAGGCCGAGCTAGGTCTCGTGCTTCAAGCAGAGGCGGACGCCGACGCGGAGAATGCCAGCGCGCCGGCGGCCGCCGATCGTGCCCGCGCCAAGGCCGGGGTCCTGTACGACAACGCCATGTGGGATCTGGTCGATGCGCTCAAGGAGGGCGAGATCGATTTCAAGAAGATCGACGCGAGCGATCTGCCCGAGGAGATGCGCGAGATGGATGAGGACCAGCGCATCGCCTACGTCCAGGAAAAGCAGGAAGAACGGACCGAGGTCCAGCTGCGGATCCAGGAACTCTCGAAGACGCGCGATGCGTTTGTCGCCGCCGAGCGAGCCAAAGGCGCGCAGGGCGAGACCCTTGAATCAGCACTGCTCAAGGCGATTCGGAGCCAGGCCGAGCGGGTCGGGCTGGTGTTCGAGGACTGAATCACTGCGACAATCGCCCAGACTCTGATCGCCGAGCGAATGGCTCTTGCACCGTGCCACCGACCGCTGCTCTGAGCGGTCGGTGCTCTTTGCATGAAGCACCGACCATGCAAAGCCATGGTCGGTGGCACGGGCGCAGCTTCTATCCGATAAGCTCCACGGGCTTGAACTCGTGCCCAGGCAGCAGCTTCTGCAGATTGTCGTTGCCCAGATGCACCGTCACCAACTCGGCGAGCACGTCGCGGAAGTCCGTCGTGTGCAGCAGATCCCGTCCCTCGTGGAGCTGGTCGGGAGCGAGGCCCGGCCAGTCGGTGACTACCTTCCGCTGCTCACCCACCGCCGCTCCGCGCTTCACGGCTCCGCCGAGCAGGAACATGCAGTTGGCCCAGCCGTGATCGGTGCCGCGCGTACCGTTCTCCGCGGCGGTCCGCCCAAAGTCCGTGAGCGTGACCACGAGCGTGTCGTCCAATCGCGGCCCGAGGTCCTGACAGAACGCATTGATCGCATCGGCGAGGGTCTGTGCGAGCGTGCCGAAGGTGCCGCCCACGCCCTGACCTTGGTTCGCGTGCGTGTCCCAGCCGCCAAAGTCGACCTCGGCGACCTCGAGCCCGACATCGGCCTTGATCAGGCGAGCGACCTGCAGCAGGCGTCGGCCAAGCTCGGTTTGCGGATAGGTCGCGGCTGGCTTGTATTCCTCGCTTGCGATCGCGCCGAGCTGCTCGACCCCAGCGAGCGTCGTTGTCCCGGCTTCGTGTACAACCTGGCGTGCATCGCCCGAATGAGCCCCCGGCTCCACCCGATACGCGTGCTCTAGCGCCGCGAGCATCTGTGTCCGATTCTTGCCGTTGTCCGCCAGCGTCAGGTCGCTGACGCCGCGGATAGCGAACGCCGGCGCACGCCCGTGCAGAATCCGCGGGAGCGCATCGCCGATGGCCACCGCCCGCACCGGCCCGCTGCCCTCGCTCGTTGCCAGATGGCGATTCAGCCAGCCGTCGGAGCCGACGGTGTTGCCGATGATCCCCGTCTCCCAGACGTCCTGCTCCTCGAAGTGCGACCGGGTGTTCTGGGCATACCCCACGGCGTGGGTCGCGATGGCATGGCCCGAATCAAACCACGACTTGAGCGCCCCGAGCCTCGGGTGCAGCGCGAACATGCCGTCAAGGTCGATCGCAGAACCCTCGCCAGACCCCGGAACCGCTACCCGCAGCGATGGGCGGAGGCTCTGGTAGTGCGGGTCGCCATGGGGCACCACGAGATTGAGCCCGTCGGCCCCGCCTCGCAAAAAGATCACGACGAGGGTCTTGCCGCCATTGACCTTCCGCGTGCGGATACCCATGGCAGGCGACGCAAGCGCGAGCGCCGGCGAGACGCCGAGGTATGCCGCCACCGCCCCGCTGCTCTGGAGAAAATACCTTCGTGTGAGATGCATGGGCGTTTCTCCGTCGCGGACTGATCGTGTTTGATGAGAGTCTACTTCAGGTTTGCCTCTGGAAGCTGGGCGATGAACGGCGCAAGGGTGAGAACCCGCTCGCCGCTGTTTCCTTCGAGCGCTCCGAGATACTCAAGTGCCGCAGCATTCGAGCGATCGCCGAGCACCTCTCCGGTGACCCCGATAGCCAGATAGTCCACGACCAGTTGGTCCCAGCCGGGGGTCTGATCCGGGTCCGTCCAACGCACCGGGTTCGGGACGCGCGAGGCCAGAATCCAGCGCAGATCGTTGGCCAGCGACCACCGCTGGATCATCGCGTTGCTGTTCGCGTATGCCTCATCCTCCTCCGGATAGCCGTCGGGGGTCGAGCGATCGAAGAGCTGCGTGCCGCAACGCTGGAGGAAGTCGCCGATGCGCCACGGGTTGCCCTGGTCCTCGCTCAGGCGTGACAACCGAAGCGCATACTCCAGCGGCTGGCGCATCCGGGGCGTGTCCATCGAATCCCAGAACGCCTTGTGGTCGAGGATGACGAGCAAAAGCTCGCGCAGGTCGCCGCCGGTCTCGCGGAAGACGCGCGTCAGGTCCGAAACCAGCTCCTCGTCGGCGGGCAGCCCGACGTAGTGCTCGGCGAGCTTTGTCGAGATGTGCTCGGCGGTATTGGGATGGGCGGCGAGAATCTCGATGGCCCGAAGCACCCGGTCATACCGGTCCGGGCGAGCCGCGGCCTCAAACCTCGCCCCCAACAACTCGATCGCGCTGCCGTCGTTGAGCGCGGGGTCAAAGCGGTAGTTGTACTCGCGCGCGATGCCGCCGGCCGCCGGGTTGCCCTCGAGATTCGCCAGCGTCCCCGTCAGCAAGCGTGCAAGGTTGGTCACGTCCTGCTGGGTGTAGCCGCGATCGACCCCGAGCGTGTGCAGCTCCATGATCTCGCGCGCATAGTTCTCGTTGAGCCGCCCGGCGAACGATCCCGACTGGTCGAGATAGGCGAGCATCGCCGGGCTCTGGGAACTCGCCAAGAGCAGGCGTGCAAAGCTGGTTGCGCCCAGATCGTGGAAGAGAACGTACTCGCCCCACTCGCGGTCGCCCTGCACCTTGCGGATCCAGGTCGAGAAATGGTTGTTGACCCACAGAACCAGGCGGACGCGCGCGGGACGCTGGGTCCGCATGGCGTGCTGGATTGCCCGGCGCGGCGTCTCATAGGCATTGCGGGCCGTGGGAAAGCGGATCAGCCCCGGAGCCACCGCCGCGAGCTCGGCGGGGTCGTCGCCCGGGGTGTCGAGCTGTTCGATCAGCCACTCCCGCTCGCCGACCTCGAGGACCCGTGCGAGCTGTCGCTGATCTGGGCCAAACCCGAAGCGGTCCAGGACATGCTGAGCCCGGGCGTATCTGGTCGGAGTTTGGGGAGCGCCCTCGGGCACGGTGACCACGACCGGCGCGGATTCGCCGATATTGCCGGCCTGGTCGATCACCCGCACGCTGAGCGTGTGCTCGCCCGCGCCCCACGACCGTGCCGCGATCGGCAGCACAACGAGCCCGTCCCGCCCGCTCCGCTGCGACTGGGACCCAACCATCTGGCCGTCGACTAGCAGGTCGGCTCGCTTGATGCCCACGTCGTCGCGGATGGTTGCGACCAGGGCATCGCTCAGATACACCGTGTCGCCGGGGCGCGGATGAGTGATATCCGCGAGGGGCGCGAAGGTGTCCTCGTGCTCGATCAGTTCGCGGAGAATCACGCCCTGGATGAGCAGATTCCTGTCCCCCACGTCCTTTACATAATGATCGTTGATGAACGAGACCTGCAGTCTCTTGGGCCCCTCGCTGAGCTCGATCTCACCGAGCCGCTCCGTGCGCCAGCCGCCGGGAATCGGAAACTCGCCCACCGCGACGTTTTCGCCCGCCTGGTCCAACTCCACCCGCGCGATCGGCGGACCCTCGAACCCCTCGCCCCGCGCCGTCAAGAACAACTCGTACGCCCCGCTGAGCCCTTCAGGTAGTTCCAACGTCGCCGTTCCGGTGCTCATGAACGCAAAGGCGAGTTGCTCGGTGCCCCCACCTCGCCTGGCGAGCCGCTCCCTGGCATCCTCGCCCCACCGCTCGTCTCGCACGCCAAAGCGATGCGTCCGGCGTGCCTCGCGGCTGATCGGTCCGGGCTCGATGTCATAGTGCATGGTCTGAATAGGCGTCGCCGCATGTGCGCCACCCTCGAGCTCCGCGACGAGTTGGAGCGTGTTGTCGCCCGATTGGAACGCCGGGGCATCAACCCAGAATCGCGGTGCCAGCGTCCGCTGGCTCGACGCCACCTCGCCGTTGATCATGAGCGTCACGACCGGGACTCGCATCGGATCCGCCGCTTCCAGTGCGCCGACCGCATGGACAAGGCCCTTGATCTCCATCTGGCCCGCGATCGGAGCGCCGTCGAGCACCCGATCAAACGCGATCCGCAGCGGCGAGCCGCCGATCCCCATGTGGTCGGCCTCGCCCGTGCCCCCGGCCATCGCCGAAGCCGTCATCGCCATGCTCATCGCGTCGCGCTGCGCGTCCATGAGCGCGTTGCCGGTCTTTGCCAGCCCCAGCGTCGGCAGCGAGAGCGGCCCATCGGCGAGGCGCGCAACCTCGATCGTGTCGATCCGCAGATTCCGGTCCGCAAGCCCCCCGACGTAAAAATCGTTGACAAAGAACGCCGTCAGCACATGCTCGCCGGCCTCGAGCGTGATCGGTCCTCCCAGCGGCATCCGGTGCCATCGCTCGCTCGCCAGGCGGGCGCTCATGCGCGGATAGTCCTCGTTGTCAACGAACAGCGCCACGGTTGGAAGGGCCGCCCCGCCCATGTCGCCGGCGACGCGAAGGACGACCTGATACTCGCCCGCCCGATCGACGGTCACGGGATAGCACAGCGGCGGATACGCACCCGCGTTGCTCCGAAACGCCCCGCCCGAGGCATTCTCGTCTCGCCCGACCGCCACCTTGGGATTCCCTCGCCCGAATCTCTCGGGACGCTCCACGTCATACTCCGCCTCACCCTCGCCCTCGACAACGCTCTGTGGGCGGACGATCCGCAGCGCCAGGGGATTCCCGCGTTCGACGGCGTCGCCGGGCCCCTCGGCGACCGGAGTGAGGACGAGTCCCTCCACGGGATACGCCGACGAGTCAAACTCAAAGTACACGCGCCTATGTGGCCCCATCGTCGGCGGACTCTCTGACGCCGGGACCAGGCGGGAGCCGTCGGATGCCTCAATAAACACCGCTCGCGCGTCTCGCCCGGGTGCGTCGAAGATCTCGACGCTCAGACCGACCACGCCCCAAACCGCCGACCCTCCGACCGGAGACACGATTCTCGGGACCCGGGTCTGCCTTCCCCTATCGACGACCGTGACTCGGATCAGGGCGTCGCCGCATCGAACGTCGGTCGTGCCCACCACCAATCCGCGAACCCGGAAAAAACCTACCGCTTGCCCCGCGAGCACTTCGCCTGGGCGCAGAACCTCGAGAATGTCCGAGTTGTCCGCTTCGGTGCTAAAAGTCCGGTCTTCGTCGCTCACCGCGGGCGGAACGAACGCAATCGCCTGGGTTTCGCCGAGGTCGATGGAGGTCTGATCCGTCCCGAAAGAGGCGACGGCGTTGCCCAACGCGGGCGAGGCGCTGACAAGAGCGAATGCCAGCAAAGCCGTGGTATGGATTTTGCCCATTTTGCTGCCTGATTCCCTTCCATCGGAAGGCCCGAGGCGATGTACCGGTCCGTGAGGGCCATTGTACCAGATTTCGGCGTTCCCCACGCCAAATGCCCGTTTGCGCGGGCTGTGCGGCCCCCAACGCCTGCGTAAACTTGGTGAATCACGCAGGGACGGCAAGCTGTTTCGTCTCTGCAATCCCGCCAAACAGTGTGAACAGGGCCTGAACGAATCGAAGAGTCATGGACATGAACATTCACCCGCCGCGCCTCGCCCTCCGTACCTGCATGATCCTCGCCGGGATCGCGGGACTCGCTATGTCCACGACCGACGCATCGGCCCAGAGCGAACACAGGCCTCGCCTGGTAACTGCCGATCCCGCGTCCGACGAGTGGGAATCCCATGGGGACAACGTCGCGGACAAGCACAAGCCGCGCCTGGTCCGGTATGTCGTGGGTGACCCGCCCGATGACGACCCCGGCGAGGACGATGATCCGGATGATCCGGATGATCCGGGCGGGTTCGAATGGACGGTTCTCACGCCGTCGCAGGACTCGCGGATGATCTATGTAAGCGCATCTCGCGGAAACGACGCGTCGGACGGTTCACGCGACGCGCCGGTAAGGACAATCCGCCATGCTCGTGATCTCGTACGCGAGGGCCATCCCGACTGGATTCTGCTTCGTCGCGGCGACACATTCCGAGAGGGGATCGCCTGGTGGAAGAGCGGACGCTCGCAGGAAGAGCCGCTGGTCATCACCAATTATGGTGATAGCTCGGCGGCACGCCCCATCATCGCTCCGCCGTTGCAAGACGCCGGGTTCAACAGCTCGCACGATACCACCAGCCATCTAGCGTTCGTGGGTCTGCACTTCAGAGCCCCGAGCGACGGTACCGGCAAGGGCGGAATTGTCATCCTGAACAGAGCGGGCGGAGACATTCTCATCGAGGATTGCCGCATCGAAGGATTCAGGGACGGAATCATCCTACAGCGCGGTTCAAATATGCGAGTTCGCGGCAACGTCGTGATCGATAGTGCTGCCCCGTTTGGCGGGCATAGCCAGGGGCTTAGTGCGTGGGGAAATGAGGGCCTGACCGTTGAAGGCAATGTGTTCGATCATAATGGCTGGCGAGAGGATGGCACCGCACCTCCGACGATTTTTAATCACAACATATACATTGGCGGCAAGGAAGATGACGGCTGGATTCTCTCTGACGTGACGATCATCAACAACGTGCTCGCCCGCGGGTCGAGCTTTGGAATCAAGGTGGCCGCCAAAGATCCCGCCTCCATCCAGGGTCTCCGGATCGAGAACAATCTCCTCATGTCGAACGGCAACGGCATGCAGCTCGGCGACCGAGTCGAGTATGGGATCACCGACTTGATCGTCTCAAACAACGTCTTAGCCGATATGGGGCGGACGATCAACGGCATCGAGCAATCCTACGGCATTATCTTCGAGACCGGCGACGAAGCTCTACTCGACGGAAACTTCTTCATCGACAAAGAGTTTGGAGGTTCGACATTTGCGATCAATATCTTTCCTTACACTACGGGGCGAATCCGAAACGCTCGTGTCGTAAACAATATATCTTATGACTGGAGATGGGGTAGCCTCGAGGTGGACTCGGCGCGAATCGAGAACTCGGTCGTCCAAGACAATGTGATCATAGATTTCGGCGACCCCTGGCGACTTACAAGGCTTTCGAATCACAGCCCCGCCAACGTAGAGTTCATTGGAAACGCGTACTTCGGTGGAACAGATCGATTTCAGAATCTCTTTGAGTTTTCTGGTGAGCGACTGGATTTTCCTAGTTGGAAGACGTCCGCGCACGAACTCGGTGCCATTGATGCATCGAGCCTGAGCTTCTCCGACCCGCTTCGCACGGTCGACAACTACATGGACTCGCTCGGACACGAGGGCTCGAAAGACGCCTATCTCTCCGCGTTGCGGTCGATGAAGAAGGGCGACTGGGATCCAGAGTTGATGCCCGCAGCATTCAATCAGTACATCGCCGAAGGATTCGATCGTTAGCGAAGCGGCTCGCGCGGTGGCGAGGTCACTCGCGTCCGAAGAGTCCTCGCCGAAGGGCGCCCGGATTTCCCGCGAAGAGCGCCCCTGCATCGCTCACGTCGAATCCGACCGGCTCCAGAGCGTGCCGAAAGGCCTCAAAGTCGAAGTCGCCGTGCAGTTCCGCGACCAAGAGGTCGACTCGCTCTGCCCAAGCGTCAACATCCCGCAGCAACTCCGATTCTGCGCCCTCGATGTCGATCTTGAGCAGGTCAACGCGCTCGACGCCAGCATCATCCAGAACTGTAGACAAACGTCGCACGTCCACAACATCAGAGCCATCGGGCGAGAGACAATGCGACCAGCTTGTCCCGCTGGTATCGAACATATCCACCCCTTCGCGGTCAGCAACCGCAACCCGCACAAGATGGCTCCGGTCAGTCAAGCCAAGCCGGTCCACGTTTTCCTTCAGAATCTCGAAGCTCGCAGCATCGGGCTCAACACCGACGTAGCGCTCCAACCCGTCGCCAAACGCTTTGACGCAGTATGCGGCGAAGACACCGATATTGGCCCCCAAATCGACGATGGTTCTGGGTTTGATGGGCTCGAGCGGCCGGTATGCTCCGCCACGAAACAACTCCCAAATCACCGACACATCCGATGAACTCGGACGCACAAGGATGCTCGCAGGCACGCCTCGTAAAGCCGCCTCTACCTGGCCGGCACGCCTCCGATACCTGCCCTTGAGCAAGCGCCACGTCGTCAGATTTCGAGCCGTCCGGAGACACCAAAGATTGTCAGCTATTCTGCTTTCCAATAGTCAACTTCCATCATCCAGCGAGCGGGTATGCAGCGAAACCGCCTCGATCGTCTGCTCGGCACGCCTACGAAAGATGCTGTCGACCGAGTCTCTCAGCGCAACTGCGCGGGCCTGTCGGGATGCGTGTGCGATCGCAAGCCGATCTTCGCATGCACGCTTCATTACGACTTGCACATCGCTGAGGTCGTGAGACGCGGCTAGGAATCCTGAACCATCGGCTTTGATCCTGCGCGACAGGAACGGAATTGGCGTCCCGATCACAGGGAGACCGCACGCCAGGGCATCAAAGTACATCCTGGGTGTGTCTTCGCGATTCGGCGTAAACAGCAGGGCATCATACGAACCCATAACTGAGAAGAACTCCTTGTTATGCGGAAGAAAATCGTGCAGTTGAACTCGGCCGTTCGCCGGAAGGGAACTCAACAGTTCCTGGATTTCACTGCGCTGCGACCCATCGCCATAGATGTGAAACTCAATCGAAAGAGGCGACGCTTGTGCCACAGCCCGTGCGGCCTCGATGACTCCCTTGTAGGGCTCCAGACGCCCAAAGAACACAAATCGGAGCGGACGACTCTCCGAAAGAGTAGCCAATCGCTGTTCAAGCGTGCTGGCTTCGATGACATCGTTCGTCGTGTGTACGACGTCCAGATAGGTGCGCACATTTCGTCCGAACTTGGCGTAGCGGTCGAAGACCACACCATCCTTCAGAAGCGTGAGACTTGCTCCGCGCATGGCCTTTCGCATGAGCCGGTTGAACTGAAGGAGCGATAGGGTCTTGTTGGCGAGCGGCCGATTCTTCCATCGCTCGTATGGATCAATGTCCGGCCCCAAGAAGACGGAGGGACGGCCGATGCGCACCGCCTCAAAGTGGCCATCGAAGCAAATTGGACGAAACGGGTCGTCTGCTGAACTGTGTACAACGGCGGCAGAAGCGGCGAGGCGCCGAACGTCGGCGAGCCATGACTTGCGATCCTCCAGCCAGTATCGGCGGGCACGTCGACCCAGGTCGATCGACGTCTCAAAGCGGATTCCCTCCAGGTCTGCGATCGGAATAAGCGGAAGTCCTTCTGGGCGCCGATCAATCGACATCCGAGGTGCCAGAACGCAAAACTCACCAAAGTGCGGCTCTAGCGTCGATCGCAGATACGTGAGGGGCTTCAAGACGCTTCTGTCAATCAACGGACCATCGGGTCCGACGAATACGGGAATGTGAGAGATGTTGAGATACAAGCTGCAACCTCGTGACCGTTCCGCCGATGGTATCGGCCTGAAGACTCCGCTTGCGCCAGGTTTGTATCGGACTCTCGGTTGTCTGGCTCCTTGGGGAGGAGGCCTCCCGAACTCGGACACAACCGGTTAGCACTACGGGCGACATTGAATCCCAGTGAGGCGGATGAACCGATGATCAACAAGGCGGCACGTCAACTCAGTACCCATTGGTGCTCCGCTGACTGATGGGAATCGGTCGGTCTTCTGTCCAATAATCTCCGGCCGATCTCGACGTCGGTGTCTTGGACTGCCAGAAAGCCAATGCCAAGCGTGAGCAAAGCCATCCAGATTGCCCGACACCGGTTTGGACGCGAGGCTGTGAAGATTGCGCTAGGCCGCTTGCTGCGTTGGGAGCCGATGGCTGAGCCTCGCGAAGGCTACTCCATTGTCCTCGGCGTACCGTGGGATCTGCGCCATCTTCTCAACGTCAACCTTCGGTTTCTCCAGAGCGCCGACATCTCCGAGCTCCGGGATCTGTTCATCGTGTTTGATCGCTGCGAGAAACCGGAGTCTCGTGCAGTCCAGCTTGCAACGCGCGAGCGATTCCCCGAACTGCCGATCCGATTCCTGCACTACCCACCGGTGCCGGGCAGGATTGTCGAGCGGGTCAACATTTCGACATTCTACAACTCGATGAACACGGTCACCGCCCTCTCGCATTGCACGACCCGCTACGCGATCCTGCACGACTTCGACCTGTACCCGCTGGACCCCGAGTACTTCCGGCGCGTCATCGACACCATGGAATCTCGCGAGCTTCGCTTCTCAGGTATCGAGCTGACACACTTCGACGGGCTCACCGACGACGACGCCATCATTGGCACGTGGTGCCTGGGCATCGACGTTGCGTGGCTGCGAGAGCACTGGAAGCCCATCCATTGTTTCCATCGCAGTGCTCGCCTCGGCGGGCGCGAGATGAACCTCGATCCCTACTCGTGGATCCAGACAAAGACGCCCAAGCGTGCCCTTGCAGATGGGATCGATGCCGGCTCCTGTTGTCATGTGCGAAACCTCTGCAGCACGTTCTTGCGATTTACAAGCGGGCGCCCGTTCAGTGCCGTCTGGCGCCTGCACTACCTCTGGTATCTCGAGGAGCTCAGCGGGGAAAAGGGAAAGATCGTTGCGGTGACCAGGGCCATGGATGCCGCCAACTCGTCGACCCTCACGGTGGACGATCGAGCGATCGACTTCGCGGATACCCATGTGACGTGTGCCAATGTGTTGCGTGACGAGCTTGAACTCATGGAAACGGCGCTGTTTGGGTCCATGCGCAGCTCCACAACCGAGTTCGTAGACGCCTTCGCTCGATTCCTCTCGCGGTATGGCGATTCCGAGCGGCTCGACGAAACCCCTTCTTCGATGAAGACCGCGGTATGATCGGCGCCAAGAGACTCGCACTGCGGGGCCTGGATCGGCTGGCGCGTGCGTGCGGAGCCGCGGCCCGTGCCGAGACTCGCGCGTGCGACGGGCTCACCATCCTCATGTATCACAAGGTCCTTCCGGATGCCTTGGTTGGTGAGTATCCCCTGCGAAACCTTGTGGTCCCCGAGAGTGTCTTCGCGCGCCAGATGGAGTGGCTCGAATCGCATTGTGAGCCCTGCGTGATGAGCGACGGCGTCGATGAGATGGGCGGCCCAATAGGCACCCGTCCAAGAGTCGCGGTCACGTTCGACGATGGCTATCTCGACAACGCCGAGGTCGCGGCACCGATTCTCCGGCGCGTGGGAGTCTGCGCGACGTTCTTCGTGACCTCAGGCTTCGTGGACGGGACGCCATTATGGTTCGATGTCGCAGCGGGTGCGCATGCGACCGACTCGCTCGTCTGCGTCCAGGAGGCGGTCACTCACTCGTCCGATCTGGATCTTGACTCCGAGTCCTTTCCAAACGTCGGGGCCTGGATGGGATGGCTCAAACGCCAATCGCCTGATGTGCGAGAGTCTATCATCGAGTCATTCGATGACGCCGCCACACGCGAGCGACCGATGATCTTTGGGGCTATGTCGCCGACACAGATCGGCTCGCTTGATCGAGCCGGGCACGAGATCGGCTCGCACAGCGTGTCCCATCCGATCTTGGTGGGCCTGAAGAGCGATCGGCTCCTGGCAGAGTTGGGCGGAGCACGTCGCGCGATCGGCGCGTGGATTGACAGCCCGGTCCGCTCATTCTGTTATCCCAATGGCGATTTCGACGATCGCGTCGTTGAAGCGGTTCGACAGGCCGGGTACGACTCTGCGTGCACAACCCGACGGGGTTTGAATCGAGCGGGTGACGACCGGTTGACACTGCGTCGCAGATTCATCACGGACGCGAACTCTGGCACCACGCTCGCCTTTGCCAGCGAGACGCTCGGTGTTCACGATATGATCCGTCGCCTGAGAAGCACGGGATGAACAGTTCACGATTCCATCTTGAGCGGTTTGTGGAGGCCGCCGGGGCGTCCCTGCACGACGGCGGCGTCGTGCTCGACGCGGGCGCCGGCGATTGCCGGTACGCCCATCACTTCGAGCACGCCGAGTACGAGGCGGCGGACTTCGCGAAGCTGGAAAAGTCCTACGGGGAACTCGCCTACGAGTGCGATCTCACCAACATTCCCTGCGAGGATGAACGATTCGATCTCGTGCTTTGCACGCAGGTTCTCGCGCACCTGCCCAGACCACTGGACGCGCTGCGCGAGTTTCATCGGGTCCTGAAGCCCGGCGGGACAATCTGGCTCACCGCGCCCTTGTTCTTCGAGGAGAACGAGCCGCCGTACGACTTCTATCGCTACACCCAGCACGGTCTGCGGTACCTGTTCGGCGAGGCGGGGCTCGACATCGAGTCGCTGGCGTGGCTCGAGGGATTCGCCGGAACCGCGTCGTACCAGCTCAAGGGCATGACGAGGAACCTGCCGCTGGGCCCGTCTGCCTACGCCGGCGGACTCAGGGGGCTCGCCACGGGCTTGGCGGTGGCGACGGCCAAACCCGTCATGGCCATTCTGGCCCTGGTGCTCGATTGTGCCGATAGACGAGCGAGATTTACCGGGCGCGGGCAGTGCAAGAACTACGCTGTTGTCGGACGTAAGGGCATAACCAAGTGACGAACAAGGAGGCCAGCTCGGAGGACTCGCCTGGCTCCCAGACGAGCGCTGTGCGCACTTTTCTGGAGAGCTATCGCGGGAAGAATCTGTACCATCCTCCGTTGGTCGATGACCGAGCGCAACTGGTCGGGAACAACGGTGACAGGCTGATGATCCTCGGAACCGACATCGTCTACCGCGACCTGGAGGTCAATCTTGTTGACTCGCCGGAAGAAGCCGACCTGATCGTCATCGGAGCGAGCGGCGGCATGCACGAACGATTCAGGTGGATTCGAGGCCTGTTCCGGCGAATGAGCCAGCAGTATCCCGATACTCCACTGTGCGTGCTGCCATCGACTTTCTATTTCCCGACACGTCCGTTTTCGCAGGAGATTGGCGAGCGATCAGCGCCGCTGACTCTCTTCTGCAGAGAAGAGTACAGCGCCCGCCATCTTGAGCAAATGCACGACTTGCCGGGATGCTGCGAGGTTGTTCTCGATCACGACCTGGCGTTCGAGCTTCGCGCCAGTGAACTCGTTCACCGACTCGGGCAGGTGAAGCAACGTCACATCCTCATGGTTGAGCGTGTGGATGTGGAACATAATGCGATCGCCATGCGGCCCGGTGCGATGCGATGGCGCAAACGGATTGGGCAAATGCTCCCGCAGCCGGTGAAGAAGGCACTCTACCCGGCCGTCAGGCGATACAGAGCCGTCAGGCCGAGTGCTTTTCGCGATCAGTGCGAGGCGCTCATTCGGGCTCATTACGCCGATCTCTTATCCATGCGCCGATATGTTGCGGACATCAGCAATGTCAACACCGTCGGCTTTGAAGGTTTCTGTGAGGCAATCGCCGGCGCGAGCGTTGTGTTTACGACGCGTTTGCATGTAGGCATCCTCGCCGCGATGCTCGACAAGCCCACCTGCGTGTTCGAGGGGCCCTACCACAAGATCCGCGGGGTCTACGAGCACAGCCTCCAGCAGCATTCCACAGTACGACTTGTTGAGCGAGATACTGCCAGTGCCTAGCCGACCAAAGGGAGTCGCGCAGGTGATCGGATCCTTCGGTGGCGGTGGTGCGCAACGGCTGGCTTACAATCTCGCCAGTTCTCTTCGCGAGGAAGGTACGCCTTGCATCGGCATAGCCATCCGATGCAAGGGCAACTTTGCTGGCTCAGGCGGCGTTGAGATCGTTGAGTTAGACGCGCGCCAATCGGATGGATCGAGTGTGGTCACCGCTGCACGTCGCCTTCGGCATGAGGTGCTTCGCAGAGGTATTGACACCGTTCATGTACATGGCAGTCGATCGCTGCCGCTTTGTGCCGCTGGACTCCTCGCGTTGCACGGTGTCCGCCTTCACTTCACCTGGCACGACTCGGGATCTATCGGAGCCAACTCTGCGATTCGTCGAACTGTATTACGCTGGGCGCTGCGGCGCTGCGACCGTATCTATGGATCATCGCACGATGTGCTGGATCGACTTGGTCGATTCTGCCGTCACCGCAATATGGCGGTCTTTCGGAACGGCGTTCCAACGGTTGGATCATCGCCAAAGAACTCCTCTCCTCCGCTCGTCGTCTGGTCGGGGCGCCTCGTGCCGCACAAGGGGCCCATGGAAGCGGTCCGAGCTGCGGCCAGGCTTCGTGAGCTCGGGGTTGGGTTTCGAATGGTGATGGCAGGAGATGCCCCGCCTCGGAACCCGGAGTACGCAGAGATTGTTCGCACTGAACGATCACAACTGGGTCTGTGCGAGTTGCTCGACATGCCCGGATGGATCGACGATACGACTGCTCTGAATGAGAGAGCATCAATCGGTGTACAGACATCGCTCACCGAGGGCCTGAGCATGGCTCTGCTCGAACAGATGATGGCCGGGCTGTGCATCGTCGCGACCGACGTTGGCGATACCCGTGAGGCGATTATCCACGAGCAGACTGGTCTGCTTGTCCCGCCGGGGGATGCCGATGCCATTGTGGACGCTCTGAGACGCGTCCTTATCGATGGGGATCTTCGGACTCGCCTGGGACACGCCGCCCGAGAGCGAGCGCTCGCCGAGTTCTCGCTTGAAGCAATGGCTCGCCAAGCGATCGAGTTCTATTCGGAGGCTCTCGGTGGCTGAAACTCCCACGGATGCGAATCACTTGGGAGGCTACCGCGAGCGAGCGGTGCGCGCCAGCGGCATCTGGATGGTCACCTATACGGCGCTGCAGGCCATTCGGATCGGCAGCCAGATCGTTCTTGCCGCCCTCCTCTCACCTCAGATCTTCGGCGTCGTCCGCCTCGCGCTGACCGCTATGCAAGGCCTCAAGATGTGCTCGGAGGTCGGAGTTCGCGAGTCGATCATCCAGAACGAGAGGGGGGATGATCCGGAGTTTCTCAATACCGCCTGGTCCATCCAGATCGCGCGCGGCGTCGTGATCTGGATCCTTGCGACGAGCCTGGCATGGCCATTTGCCCGGTTCTATGACCAGCAATCGCTCGTCTGGATTCTCCCCGCGATCTCGGTGATCGCCCTGATCAATGGCTTCAACTCGACGGCATTCATCCAGCTCAATCGCACACTCCGCGAGGGGCCACGGGCTGCGCTCGAACTCACGCAGGCGATCATCACGCGCGGCGTGATGATTGTCTGGGCGTACTACATCAGCCCGACAGCCTGGGCGCTTGTCGCCGGCTCTATCGCCGGGGCGTTGGTGTTCGCGGTCATCTCTCACACCCTTCCCGGGCATCGCAATCGTCTGGGATGGGACCGCCGGGCTGCTGGGTCCATCCTCCGATTTGGGAGCTGGATCTTCGTGGGGACCATTATCGCATTCCTCGGCCAGCAGCTCGACGGGCTCATGCTCGGCAAGCTCGAGGCGATCAGCCTGCTCGGCGTCTATTCGATCGCCCTCACGATCGCGCGAATACCCAACGAGATCGTCGGGGTTATCTCCGGCCATGTCCTGTATCCGGTCCTGGCGTCGATCGCACGCAACGAGCCAAGTTCCTACGCCAGAAGGCTCTTGCGGATTCGCTCGCATGTTCTGCCGATTGGAGCGGCGGCTGTCCTGGGCGTCATCGCGCTTGCCCCGTGGTTCTTCCGATTGCTCTACGATTCACGATACTCCGACGCCGAGTGGATCGCTCCGCTCGCCTGCGGATCGGTCTGGGTGATGATCCTCAACTCTACGGTCAATCGCGCCCTGCTCGCTCTTGGCCACACCCGATTGCTCGCCCTGGCCGGGTTCGTTCGCGTGGTGACCACCGCTGCTGCAGCGGGCGTTGGCTTCTACCTGGGTGGCGTAACTGGATTCGTCATTGGCGTATTTTTCGGCACGCTGTGCGAGCATGTTCTCGAAACCGTTGCCCTTGCCCGTTTGGGCATTTCGGTGGCCCGCCAGGACATCGTCGAGACGGCTTGGGCGGTAGTTCTTGCGACTGGGATAGTGCTAGGCAACAATCTTGCCATGGCGGGGCACGGGGGAGGCTGGGAGCTAACGGTTGGGTTGGCGTTGGTAGCCATACTTGTCGTGACGGCCTGCGCTCGAGCGTATCTCAAGTCCCGCCACCTGATCGCCGAGGCGGTGCTGAAGATTCGAGATCGAAGAGGCGAGTCGCCGACATCTGAGATGGATGATGGCTAGAGGATAACCGCGTGATCTCACCGACCGTCTATATCGCGCTCTTCGGATGGCTTGTGATTGGACCCATCCTGGCGGTGGTCCTTGGCGGACGATTTGGCATTGCCATGTCCATGCTGGTTGGGTGGCTCTTCCTGCCAATCGCCGGCGTGGAGTTTGGTGGTCTGCCGGACTATGACAAGACATTGGCGGTCATGCTCGGCACGCTTGTCGGAATCGCGCTGGCCAATGGGCGGGCAATACAAGTCTCGCTGCCAAAGCCAATCGACATGCCGATGTTGGCCTGGTGCCTGCTGCCTCTGGCGTCGTCACTCGCCAACGGATTGGGCCTTTGGGACGGCCTCTCCGAGGTGCTGCAAACGACGCTCATGTGGGGCGTTCCCTATCTGATTGGCCGGCTGCTCTTCACAACGGACAAGGATCTGGAGTCCCTGACCGCCGCCATTGTCATCGCGGGTCTCATCTACGTCCCATTGTGCCTGTACGAGATCCGCATGAGTCCGCAACTCCATTACAGAGTCTATGGCTTCCACCAGCACCAGTTCGCCCAGAATCGTCGCTTTGAGGGTTGGCGCCCGACCGTGTTCCTGCAACATGGCCTTGCCGTCGGGCTCTTCATGGCAAGCTGCACCATTGTCGCAACGACTCTCTGGCTCTCAGGGGCCCGCCGGTCGATACTCGGCCTGCCCATGCCAGCCGCGGCAGGCATTCTCTTTCTTGTGACGATTCTGTGCAAATCCGTTGGATCCATAGGCCTCATGCTGCTGGCGCTCGTCGCAATCTTGCTGACTCGATTCGCCAAGTGGAAGATCGCCCTCTACGCCATGATCGTCGCGGTTCCTCTCTATGTCGGACTAAGAGCGTCTGGTGCATGGTCCGGTCAGGAGTTGGTGAGAATGGCAGAGATCATCGTACCGGCCCGTGCCGCGTCACTGCAGACGCGGATCGATGCCGAGAATCTGCTCGCGGAACACGCACTTCAACGCCCCATCCTCGGTTGGGGTGGTCATGCGAGGAATCGGGTGATGAGCGATCAAGGGTTCGACCAGGCCATCACGGACGGTCTCTGGATTATTGTCCTGGGCAAGCGAGGGGTCTTGGGGTTGTCCCTCTTCGTCTTGCTGCTCATGTCGCCGCCGGCGGTCTCGCTCTGGCGCCTTGATCGGCGAACGATCCTGCTTCCGCGAGGTGCAATGGTGGTCTCACTCGCAGTGATCGTCACGGTCTTCGCTCTGGACAGCCTCTTGAACGCGATGCCCAACCCAGTGTTTCCACTTGCAATCGGCGCCCTCGCTTGCGCGTCGGCACGAATTCGTCGAACTGGCCAGGCACCGCCAACGACTGCACGATCCACGGGGCTCGCGCAAACATGACAACTGAGAGCCAACCCAGTTCGGCGTCCAGGTTTCGACCGTGCATGCCCTCCGCCAACAATCCAGCCGCAGATCATTCGAGCCAACGTGCAGCTCACGCGTCGTTGGAGCGAGCGATCGTCGATGAGAAACCCCTTCTTGATTTCGATCCAAGGCCCCCACAGGGTGCCAAGGCCCGTGTCGTTCGGCTTGGGCTTCAATCGCTCGGGTCCATTGGACTCTGCGATCTCGCAGAGCGAGTGTTTCGAAATATCGGCGCAACCATCCTCATGTACCACAGCGTTGCCGACGACTCGTCGGGTTGCTGGATCGACCCACGCAACCACCTTCACCCGTTGACATTTCAAAGACAGATGACGTTCCTTGCCCGTCGCCGGTGCGTGCTCAGCCTGAGTGAACTCGTCGATCGGCTGAAGGAGAGAAGGGCGATCCCGCCATCCAGCGTCGTCATCACGTTCGACGACGGGTATCTTGACAATCTCTCCGTCGCGGCTCCCGTTCTCGAGGACCTCGAACTCCCCGCGACTCTCTTTGTTCCGACGGGCGTGATCGATCGCGCCGAGAACCAGTGGGTCGATCGTCTGTATGCCATGTTCCGTGCCCGCACCGCATCCTCCCTGAAACTCGTGGACAAGGTCTTCGATCTGGCAGAGACACGCCAAGCACTTGATGCCTATCGCCAGCTCTGCCGACGGATGCTCGTGGCCACCCATCCGGATCGAGAGGCTCTGCTCTCGATTTTCCGAGATCAACTCCGCCCTCACAGCGAGCCGCCCAGACTCACCCTGACTTGGGACGAGATACGCCAGTTGTCAGACGGGCCATTTGAGATTGGTGCCCACACGGTCGGGCACACGGACCTTCGGACACACACGTCCTCGGCCGCGACCGAGGCCGTGGGATCTCGCGACACGATCGCACGCGAAGTTGGATCACCGCCACGCCATTTCAGCTTCCCATACGGACGATCCGACCCAATCTCTCGCCAAGCGGTCATCGACGCCGGGTTTGACAGCGCTGTCTCGGATAGCCCGCTGGCGCTTATCACCCGCGAAACCGATATCTACGCCATGCCCAGGATCGAGCCTCCGCCTCGATTCGGCGAGTTCCGGGCGAGAACCAGCGGTCTGTTCTCTCGACGATCGCGGCACCGGACCGGTTCCTCTGGGGTGACAGCTGACCGGCAAATTCAGCGCAGGGAGGGCGAGGTGTGACCGAGCCGGCCGTCAGTGTTGTCCTCGTGACCTACAACTCGCAGCGCACCATCGAGCGAAGTCTGGAGTCGTTGAGGCGAGCGCACGATCGCGGCATCGCGAGGACCATCGTCGTTGATAACGTCAGTTCCGACGACACCATCGCGATCCTCGACCGAAATCAGAGCTGGGCGACGATTGTCAAGAGCGAAGACAACCTCGGATTCGGACGTGGATGCAACCTCGGTGCTCGCCAAGCTGAGTCGCCGTTTCTTCTCTTTCTAAATCCCGACGCCGTCATGGAGCCCGACGCGATCGCCGCCTTGGCCGGGTTCCTCGATTCCCATGAGCGAGTGGGAGTCGTTGGGCCGGCTATCCGCGAAGCCGATGGTGCACTCCAGCACGCCGGCGGCATCCCCTCACCGGGGCGGATCGTCCGCGGGGCACTGGGCATGCGTGTGGCCGCGGGCGTCCGCGAGATTACTCCGGGTGCTGAGCCGTTCCAGACGAGTTGGGTGTGCGGCGCGGCACTGATGGTCCGTCGCGATCTGTTCGATCGGCTCGATGGATTTGACCCTCGGTTCTTCCTCTACTTCGAAGAGACGGATCTCTGCCGGAGATCGGTTCAAGCCGGGTCTGAGATCTGGGCGGTTGGAGAGGCTGTCGCGCACCACGCCGCGGGCGAGAGTTCACGAGACCTGAGCAATCGCCACTACGCCGGCTGCATCGCCGAGCACTACTTCGCGAGCCGTTACTACTACCTGTGCAAGCATCATGGGCTGATCCTGGGGGCGCTTGCAGAGGTCGGCGAGATTGTTGCCCTCGCATTGTGTGGGATTGCCCGAAAGGGCGCACGTCAACGCTTGGCCCGCCGATTGCGAGGCCCGATTCTCTGCAAGCCATCGAGAGTCGCCGCGTGAAAGCAAGCGTCATCCATCCGAAAGAGCTCGATGAGCCGGCCATTTCCCGATGGCGCGAGATCGTTCGGTCCAGCGACGAGCTTCGAAGCCCGTACTTCGCGCCAGAGTTCACTGTCGCGGTGGGCATGGAAAGAGATGATGCTCGTGTCGCTATCCTTGAGAGAGACGGGCAAGTGGTCGGATTTTTCCCGTTTCAGATCACAGCGTTTCGGCGTGCCCGACCGATCGGACTAGCCCTGAGCGACTACCAGGGCGTCATTGCACACCCAGATATGGACCTCGATGCACTCGATCTTCTCAGATCGTGCCGACTGCGTTCCTTCGAGTTTGACCATCTTCTCGCGAGCCAAGGGCCGCTGACGCAGTATCACCAGAGCCACGGCGAGTCTCCGGTCATGGATCTCCGAGGAGGGTACGAGGAGTACTGCCAGAGCAGGCGCAACGCGGGGAGCAAGCAGATTCTCAAGCTGGGCACGCTGCGGCGCAAGCTCGAGCGCGAACTCGGCGACGTCCGCTTTGAGCTCGCCTCGGAGCCCTCACGCGTGCTTGCCTCGGTCTTTACATGGAAGAGCCGCCAGTGCGTCGAATCCGGCGGAACCGATTTCTTCGCGCTCGCCTGGACGCGTGCTCTCATAGAGAGGCTCCTGGCCGTCGATGTCGATTCGTTCGCGGGCACCCTGAGCGCTCTGTGGGCGGGCGATCAACTGCTGGCCGTGCACATGGGCATGCGTTCGGATCGGGTCTGGCATTACTGGTTTCCCGGGTATGCCCGCGAGTTTGCCCAGTATTCGCCCGGCCTGCTTCTTCTCCTGGAAATGGCCCGCGCGTGCCGATCCCTTGGCCTAGACGAGATCGATCTTGGCAAAGGAGAAGGCGAGTACAAGCGACGCCTCGCGACCCACGAAATCCCAATAGCACAGGGAATAGTCGAGACGCCGGGCCTTTCCCGGATGGCCAACGAGGCATGCCGGCGAGCCAATACATGGGCGGGACGGACCCGATGGGCTCGCCCGGCGACGATTCCCGGACGGTTCCTGCGTCGGGTGCGTCGCCGACGGAGGTACGGATGAGTCCGCACGCGATGCTGGATCGAACCGCTCCGGCATTTCTGCGTCTCGATTGAAGGTCATCTTCATGGCTCCCACGTCTCCATTGGATTGACCGATACCTCACCAACGCGATGCTCTTCAACTCCACACTATTCCTGGCCTTTCTGACCGCGGTGGTGGTCGTCTATTACCATCTACCGCTCCGCGGCAGGCGACTGCTGCTTCTCGCCGCAAGCTATTCGTTCTACTGGGTCTGGAGCATCCCCTTCAGCCTGCTGCTCGTCGGATCCACCGTCGTCGATTATGTGGCGGCACGGGTAATCGGTCGGGCACGCACCAAAGCGGCGCGAGTCGCGGGCCTGCTCGCGAGCATCATCGCAAATCTCGGGGTTCTGGCCGTCTTCAAGTACGCCGACTTCTTCACGAACTCCACCTACTCGCTGCTCGGCGTGCGCCCCTGGGCCGAGCTCGATCTGATTCTCCCTCTCGGCATCTCCTTCTACACCTTCCAGACGATGAGCTACACGATCGACGTCTTTCGGGGACATATGGCTCCCAAGAAGTCCCTCCTCGACGTCGCGCTCTATGTCAGTTTCTTTCCCCAGCTCGTGGCGGGCCCGATTGTTCGCGCCGATGTCCTGATGCCGCAACTCGCCGAGAAGCACGAGATCGACTGGGAGCGCATCCGGCGCGGCATGGCCCTGGTGCTCTGGGGCCTCGCCAAGAAGGTCTTCATCGCCGACTCCATGGCTCGAATCGTGAACGAGGCCTATGGCGACCCGGCGTCACAATCGGGTCTCGGGCTCCTCATCGCCACCTACGCCTTCGCCGTCCAGATCTACTGCGATTTCTCGGGGTACTCCGATATCGCCATCGGGGCGGCGAATCTCCTGGGCATCCGCCTGCCCAAGAACTTCGATGCTCCCTACCTCGCTTGCTCGATTCGCGAGTTCTGGAGGCGATGGCATATCTCGCTGTCCACCTGGCTGCGCGATTACCTGTACATCTCGCTCGGCGGTAGCCGCGTGGGACGGGCGAGAACGTATGTGAACCTGATGTTCACGATGCTGCTCGGCGGGCTCTGGCATGGTGCCGGCTGGAACTGGGTCATCTGGGGCGGGCTCCATGGGGTGATCATGAGTGGCGAGCGGGCCTTGAACCTGAGCGAGACCCCGCCGACGCGCACCCTGACGCGCCTCCTGCGATGGGCCATCACCTTCCATCTGATTTGTTTCTCGTGGATCTTCTTTCGCTCGGCCAACCTCGACCAGGCGGCCAATGTGATCCACCGGATCGCAACCATGGCCGATGGTCGTGTCCCACTCGATCCCCGTCCGCTGTTCGCGTTGGCCCTGCTTCTCTTGGCCGAGCGAGCAGCACTGAAGACGCGGTGGCTCGGGCTCTTTGCCAAACACCCGACAGCCGCGCGGTGGATAACCTATCTTCTCGTCATCGTGTTCGTTCTTTCGTTCAGCAAGTCCGGCAATCCAGAGTTCATCTACTTCCAGTTCTGAGGATGTCCTTGATGCGAACGATCCGACAACGATTCATCGCGTTCATCGCCGCTCGCCGGCGCGTGCTGCGGATTGCCTTG
>CBDVAM010000035.1:0-28582 GCA_965371965.1 uncultured Phycisphaerales bacterium | reverse complement strand
ATCGAGACGACCTCGGTGTTGCTGCCGGAGACGCTGATGGACATGCGGACGCCCGGTGACGGTGCTGAAGGTGCTCATCGAGGCATTGATATCTTCTGTCGCGGTGATGCGTACGCCGATGAGGGTGCCTTCGGCGAGGCCCAGCAACGCGTCTATCTCGGCGAGCGCGAACCCGCCGCGGCGATAGGCCTCGAGCTTGAAGTTCTCGTTGAAGGGTGCAAAGCTGTCGCCGATGAAGCTGACGGTGACCTCGGTCTCACTATCCGAGAGGTTCTGCCAGACGATGTAGGTCTCGTCGGTCGAGCCGACGGGCACGCTGGAGAAGTCCGAGGTGACGCTGCGCTCGCTCATTGCGGTGACGTTGGCGAAGCCCTCGCTGGCGAATCCGCCGTAATCGAAACGGGTCATCGTGGCGCTGACGGGAATGAGATCGTCGTCAGCGGTCGTGCCTGCGCCGATACTCTCGGGCTCTGCGGAGGTGTAGACCTCGAGGGAGTAGGGATTGAACGACCGCACCTTCGGATCGCTGCCGTTGAGCTTGTCGTTGAGCGTGATGGTTAGGCTGCTGCCGGGGGCCATGTCGTCGCTAAAGATCGTGGCGTCGCGCAGGCCGTTCTCGTAGCGGACGATCACCTGCACGTCGACATTGGTCGAGTTGGGATTGGACAGCGCGAGGAACTCGGCGGCCCGCTGCGTGCGGAAGCCCTCGGGCAGGACCACGACCTGGTTGAAGAAGAAGTCGCTCCCGGCGGGCTTGACGAGCTGGGCGTTGATGATCTCGACCTGGTCGCCGTCGGCGAACTCGGTGACGAACGAGTCGCGGACGGGGACGTCGGTCATCGCGCCGCCCTGGTTCGCTTCGTCTCCCGTGTCCTCGAGCGTGAGGAAGCCCTCGTCATCAGTGAACAACGGACTGCCGAAGCGATCGACGAGTTGATTCTCGAACGCGGGGTCGGACGTGAGGTTCTGCCTGCTGAGAGAGACGATGTCCAGGACGACCTGCCACGATGCGTCGGTGAGAACCTGCCCAAATACGGTGAAGAGCTGATCATCGAGACTGCCGCCGCCCGCGCCATTGTTGGTCAGGTTGAAGAAGAACTGACTCGTAGCGCTGTCGGGATCGGCCTTCTTGGCCATGGCGATCGTCCGCGTGACGTTCGAGCGCGCGAACTCGTTCACGACGCCACCGGCGAGGTCGGTATCAAAGACCGACTGGAATCCCAGGTCGTTGTCGAACGCGAAGCCCCCGCCCTGGAGCACGAAGCCCGGGAGGCTGCGGTGGAACAAGCTCTCGCTGAACTGTCCGAGCTGGGTGTACTGGATGAAGTTCTCGACCGTGAGCGGGGCGTCCTGCTCGAACAGCTCGATGTAGATATCGCCGAAGCTGGTCTCGAAGACGACGACCGGGTCGGTCGAGACCTCCAGATCCGCGAGATCGGGCAGCCCGTCGACGGCCGACAGGACGATGCGGGGCTCGAGGGATTCGAGGACGGGGGTCGATGGGCGAACGCTCGGTGCCATGGTTCACTCTCCACTGCTGCCTGGGATTGCGGGGTTCGGCTCCTCGCCGAGGGGCCACGATCCGTTCGGATCGGCCCATTCCCCCCCTGGGGCGCGGCGTCGGCCGCGCTCCTGAGTCTTGGGCAAGTCTAGGCCCGACGCCCCACGTCTGCACCGCTTGGGGTACCATCCCTCCCGTGATCCGAACGGACTCAGTCACACAGCGTTCCAGACCCGTGCGGGTCGAGCCCCCGCCGGTCAGAATCCGGCGGGTGACTATCGTCACGCCCTGTTTCAACGCGGGCGACGATCTTCGCACGCTGTACGACGATCTGAGGGGTCTGGACCTGAGCCTGCCCGACGGAGGGCGGATCGAGGCAGACCTGATCGTGATCGACAACGCCTCGGCAGAACCCTTGGCGGCGATTCCGACTCCGCAGGGGTGGGATGTTGGCGTCGTCAGGCTGCGAACCAACACGGGCGGCAGCGGGGGCTACAACGCCGGGATGGCGCTGGCGATCCGCAACGGGCACGAGTCCGGGGACATGCCGGAGTTCCTGTGGCTTCTGGATAGCGACGCTCGCCCCGAGCGCGGCGCCCTGCGAGGGCTGATCGAGGCGATCGAGAGCGATCCGGCCTTTGTCATCATGGGCTCGGCGATCGGCCATCCGCACGACGGCAGCATCTTCGAGGTCGGGGGCAGGATAGAGCGGGTGTTCGGGCAGTTCGGTCCGCAGTTTGGTGAAGACAAGCCGGCACCGAGCGAGGTGGTTGAGGTGGGCTACACCGCCGCGTGCAGCGCGCTGGTGCGGAGCGAGGCGGTCGAGCGGGTTGGGTTGTTTCCCGACGTGTTTCTCAATGGCGACGACGTGGAATGGTGCTATCGCCTGGCGCACGAGTCGGGCGGGAAGGTTGGTGCGACCCAGGGCTCGCGGGTCCGCCATCCCTACTGGGTCGCCGCGGGCGTGACGCGTCGCCGATACATCGTCGCCCGCAACGCCTTCGGGCCGATCGATGCGCTGGGGCTCGGCTGGCGGGTGCGTCTGTTCCGGGCGCTGCGGGAGATTCCCAAGGCGCTGGCGCAGGTGATGATCGGGCGGGAGGATCTCGCGGAGTTGCATCTTCGCGGGCTGGAGGACGCCGCCGCTGGGCGGCTGGTCGGGGCGGGGGCGATGTTCGAGCTTCCGATCAAGGCGTTCGAGCCGTTGTCCCGGGCGAATAAGGTGCTCGGCGCGTATGAGAAGGAACTGCGGGGGACGCGGGCCTTTGTTCACCCGAGGGTCCTCCTCTGCGAAGAGAGTGCGGGGAGACTCGAGTCGGCGCTTCGATCATTCGACGTGAGGTTTGAGCCGATCGCGCGGGGGAAGTATCCGATCGAGCGAGAGTGGATTGGCGCCGGTGTGCTCGGGGCGCTGTGGCGGTTGCTTCGCGGGCCGACCCATGCCGTCGCGGTGATCCCGGTGCGCGGCAGGCCCAACGCCTGGTGCCGCGGACGGATCCAGATCCAGGTCACGCCCGATGCCATGATCGTGACGCGCTGTGAGCGGGGGCGGATGATCGGCGGGGCGGCTCGGATGACCTTGCGGGGGATTCGGGTCTCGATTCGTCTGGCGCGACGCAGGGCGGCCCGATCTGCGGGAGAACGCCTGCCTCAGGTGGCTGATTATCCGATCGATCGCGAGCCGGCGGCGTGAGCGACTCGCTGGGCGATCTCTCGATCGTCGTGCTCAGTTTCAATCGCAAGGACGCGCTGGCGCACACACTCAACGAGTTGTGCTCGGCGGCGGACGCGGGGGCGCAGGTCATCGTCGTTGATAACGCGTCGGGCGACGGGTCGGCGGGCATGGTCGGCGAGCGATTCGGATGGGTAGAGCTTGTCGAGCTGGATCAGAACGTCGCGATCGAGGGGTTCAATCGGGGCGCGGCCCGCGCGGATCGGGAGTTCGTGCTGATTCTGGATGATGATTCGTGGCCCGAGGCGGGCGCGATCGAGCGGGCGATGGCGATGATGCGCGTCGATGGACGCCTGGGCGGGATGATGCTGCATCGGAAGCATCCGCAGACCCAGGAGTTCGAGTGGCCCTTCGATCGCGTGGATTCGCCACAGCGGGGCTGGCCTGACATGGGGTGCGGCAATCTGGTGAGGCTGGAGGCGTGGCGGCAGGTTGGGGGGTATGAGTCGGCGTTCTTCCTGTATCGCAACGACACCGACCTGGCGCTCAAGCTGCTCGGGGCGGGCTGGGACGTTGCGTTCGATCCGCGCATCCGCGTGCGCCACGACAGCCCGGTGGTCAAGCACAAGACGCCCAGATGGTTCGAGCTGAGCACCCGCAACTGGGTCTGGATGTGCAAGCGCCACGGGCGGGGGCTGGGGCGGGTGACGGCGATCTGTCTGGGATGGCTCTGGGCCCATCGCCTGGCGCGATGCAGCGCTATCCGCCATTGGCGGGCGTTCAGGGGGTTTGTCGCGGGTGTGTTTCGGGCTGCGCCCGGGCTCGAAGAGTCGGTGCGGGCCGATGGTTCGGCGTTACGCCGGTTGGTCGCGCTCAAGCTGCGTCATCGCGGGCGGTAATCGGCGAACATCGCCAGCAGGTCGCGCCACTCGATGTAGCGGTAGGGGATGGACCACAGATCGTGCAACGATCGCAGGCGATCGTGCAGCCTCTGGGACAGGTCCGGCATCCAGGACTCGGCACTGGTGTCGCAGAAGAACAATCGGCACGCGAGCGGGCGGCGCGTGTGGATCGCGCAGAGGCACCCGGTCTGGAATGGGCAGCTGCACCAGTTGCGGGTCCGGTCAATCTCTTCGGGCATGAGGGACTGGTCGACGCGAGAGAGCGTGAGGGCCGCTTCCACGCCGGTCACGAACAGGCGGTGTCCGTAGGCATCGAACTTGCAGCACTCGCCTGACGCGACACAGAGCGGCTTGCGCTCTTCGATCTCGTGTCGCGCATCGGTGTGGATCTGGTCGATGACGTCGACGACGGCGGGCTCGCCGATCGCGTAGTTCCAAGCGTTGATGAGGTTGCCCTCAGGCATCATGCGGGTGTCCTATCGCGCAGAACTCGGATCTGCTGGGGAGACGCAAGCGTGCCCTTGTCCATCCCCGGACAGTGCGTGGCTGCGCGCTTCCATGCACTGAGCGAGCGGAGATTCTCGGACCAGAAGGGCCAGGTGTGGCATTGTGCCGGACGGTCCTCGTAGACCCCGCAGATTGCTCTTCCCGGGATGGTCTGGCGATCCAGGAAGACGCAGTCGAGCCCGTGCTCTGATCGCTTCTCGTTGAGGGAAACTCCGCGAGAGGTCATATGGGTATATAGCACAAGAAGCCTGTCCCGATCAAGGCCAAACCTCCGGGAAAGCGCTTCGATCTCGGACGCACTTATATGGACGTATCCCGGCGTGCCGGTGCAGCAGTTGCCGCACATGGTGCAACTGAATCGCAAGCCGGGTTCATCGGCGACGGCGACGCCGGCGGGGTCGGGCTTGTCAAACCACTCTGTCATCGGCTGGGCCATGGGGCTCGTCGGTTGGTCGCGGGGCTCAGGGCAGGTATTGGATCGCGACCATGGTCTGATCGTCCTCGCGGGTGCGTCGCTGGTTGAATGCGAAGAGGTCGGCGTGGATCGCGTCGATGGCGTCTACGGGCGAACCCGATGAGCGCACGAGCGACGTATCCAGGCGGTTGACCCCGAACAGCTCGCCAGCGTTGTCGCGGGCCTCGGTGATGCCGTCGGTGTAGAGCAGGAGGGTGTCGCCGGGCTGGAGTGTGAGGTGCTCGGGGCAGATTTCGTAGTTTTCGTCGATGCCCAGCGGCAGTGCGCCCGCGCCCGACAGCGACTCGATGGTGTTGGTCGCGGCGCGGCGGAGGCGGGGCGGGTTGTGTCCGCTGCGGACGTATTCGATAGAGCCGTCGGCGGGGTCAAAGAGCACGAACACCGCGGTCACGAACACGCCCTCGTGCAGGCTGCTCACCAGACGGCGGTTCATCTGCACGATCATGGACTCGGGCGTGACGCCCTGCTGGCAGCCTTCGGGCAGCAGCGCGTGGAGCATGGCCATGACGGTGGCGGCGGCGGCGCCGTGCCCGGAGACGTCGGCGATCATGATGCCCCAACGCCCGTCGTTGAAGCGGTAGAAGTCGTAATAGTCCCCGCCGGCGTGGAGGCTGGGGAGATAGCTGGTGGCGATCTTAAGGCCGGGAATCGGGGGCATGCGACTGGGCAGCAGCGACTGCTGGACTCTGGCGACCTGCTCGAACTGGTTGGTGAGGGCGCTGTTGAGCTCGCGGTTCTGGGCGAGCGCGATCATGGTGCGGGTCGACGTGCCCACGAGATTGGTCGAGATGAAGGACTGCTCGAGTTCTTCATCGGTGTAGGCGCTTGGATCCTTGCGGAAGTTGATGGCCCAGTTGAGCGGCTCGCCGGCGTCGAACAGCGGGCTGGCAATCGCGCTGTGCAGGTGCGCGAGCTCGTCGCCCAGCACGGGGTCTGCGCGCAGATCGAGATCGTGAAAGATCTGGGGTTCGGACGACTGGATGACCTCACCGAGGAATCCGCCGACGCAAGTGGGGATGCGATCCCAGTTGTCCCAGGGGTTGGATCTACGAAACTCTGCAAGGGCCTCGGGCAGCGGGCGCGACAGGTCGAGGCGGCGGGTGATCTTGTACTGGCCTCTTTGGAGGCCTCGCACGGACAACGCGATGTACTGATCGGTCGGATAGAGCGCCATGTATTGGCGTCCGAAGGCCTCGACGATCGCCTGAGGAGTGCTCGCGAGGCTGACATCGTGCATCATCCGGCTGATGGCCTCAAGGCGCGCGGGCTGGACGCTGGTGGGCATGGGCAAGTGTAGGGACGCCTAGGCGGATTGCTTGGCGGCGTCTAGTGCCGCGACGATCGCGCCGAGCAGAGAGTCGCACTGCGATCGGCGTTCGGTTGCGCTGGGGTCGTCGAGTTGAGGCAGGTTGACCCTAACGTTGTGCGCGCACGACTCGCCGGCGGCATGGAGAAGAACCGCCGAGATCGACAGATCGCTCGCGAGATGCTCATTTGTCCTGCCCGGGAGTTGTTGGAGCACGCGGGCGGCGTCGGCGCAGGTCGCCAGGGCGCTGAGCGGGATGTCGGCGCACAGCGTGGCGGCGGCGGGGAGTTCCTGGCGGCGGCGCGGGTCTTCGGGCTCGAGGCGCTGGAGCTCGTTGAGGATCTGGTATGCCAGCGCGTCCTCGTCGGCGAGGCGCAGCAGGATCTTGCGGGCGTTGGCGAGGCGGTCGCGCGCAGAAGAGAGCATGGGTTCGTGGTCGGCAAAGCGCATCTTGCCCAGCGAATACTCGACGACCATCTGGGCCTGGGCGCAGGCGAGTGCGCCGGCGAGGCAGGCGGTGGCGCCGCCGCCGGGCGCGGGGGTCTTGGATGCGAGGGCGTTGAGGAACGCGTCGATGGAATCGTGGCTGATGCTTGGCATGGCGGGCTCAGCGTATCGCGGTTAGTCGTGTTGGGGTGAATCGAGGACCAGCGTGACCGGCCCGTCGTTGAGCAGGCGGACGTGCATGTGGGCTCGAAAGACGCCCCTGGCGACGCGAACGCCGAGGCCTTCGAGGGTCTCGCAGAATCGCTCGAACATCGGCTCGGCCAGATCGGGGGCCATGGCAGAGTCGAACGAGGGACGCCGCCCCTTGCGGGTGTCGCCGGCGAGGGTGAAGTTGGGGATTACCAGGACCTCGCCTTGGGCGTCGAGGACGGACAGGTTCATCTTGGCGGCGGCGTCTGTGCAGACGCGCAGATTCGCGAGTTTTTCTGCGAGATAGCGGATGTCGGCTTCGTCGTCGCTCTTGGAGATGCCCAGGAGCGCGAGCAGGCCGGGACCGATCGAGGAGTGTTCCCGGCCATCGACTTCGACGCTGGCGTGTTCGACGCGCTGGATGACGATGCGCATGGTTGATCGTTGGCGAGCGTGCCCGGCGAGTCGATCGCGGCGTGGGTATTTGGGCGTCAAGAGATGGGTGGCACGATCAGGACGGTGTTGGTGTGTGGGACGCGATGATCGCTCGAACGTGCTCGATGGCGCGGGCGACGCACTCGTGGCTCTGGCTATCGGCGTTTGCCAGTTCGATCGCGCGATGGGCCCTGGCGATCGCGCGATCGCGGCGCTTGTTCGAGAGCCCCGATGACACGCAATCCACGAGGTTATCGTAGACGTCGGCGAGCTTGACCAGACGCGCCTGCCAGGGGCCGCCGGCCAGCCGCTGGTCGTAGTCCCGCTCGCGGTCTTCCTCGCGGAGCAGCATGTTCTTGGTCAGTGTCGCGACGCAGCGGGCGGTCTCTTCGCCGAAACGGCGCTCGATATCGTCGTAGTCGGTGGGGGTGTCCTCGATGGTGTCATGGAGCACCGCCGAGAGCAGCGCGATCTCGTTTTCGCACCCGAACACGTCGCGCGTGACCATCATGACGCGAAAGACGTGCGAGACATAGGGCGTCTTGGCGTCGCGTCGGAGATGGTGGCGGTGCTCGCGCGAGGCGTAGGCGATCGCGTCCAGCCAGCGTGGGGGCGTTTCCATAGCAGATTCTAGGAGAGGCTCGAGGCACCCTTGGCGTCGTGGGTCAGCGAGCAGCGAGCGGGGTTGCCGCCTAGCTCGTCGAACAGGTGCAGCTTGTTGGCCCCGCCCTTGAGCCACGACCCCGGGATGAAGTGGCGGATCTGCGGCCCGACCGCGTGCCCCGCGCCGTCGCTCACCCAGTATCGCCCGAGGTGCCGCCCGTTCACGAATATCTGTCCCTTGGTCAGCCCGGTGGCGTCAAGATAGAGCGGGACCTCGGGGTGGGCGACCTCGAACGCGCAGCGCCACCACGACGGCTCGCGCATGGTGCCCATCGCGGCCTTGTTCGTCGCCTTGAATGCGCCGGTCGGTGGGATTTCCCACTTGGCAAATGCCCACGCGGCCCTTGCGCCAAAGTCCGCCGTGCCCTCGTAGAAGTCCGCCGAGACGCTGGCGATTGCCTCCGCCTCTTGCTCGTCGCTCGAGAACACATCGAGCAGCGCCAGGTCGATCGTGTTGTTGCCCCGGCTGAGGACGCCCTCGTCGAGGACGATCGGTCCGGCGAATCCCTCGTCCAGGGCGCGCACGAAGTTGCCGTTCACGAGCACCAGCGTGGTCGTCGGGACCGGGGCGAGCGACATGATGATCGGCGTCTTCTTGCGGTGCTGGAACGCCCAACGCACGCGATTGGCGATCGTCACCGAGTCCTCGTGGACCCCCCACATCGGGCTGAGGTGCTCCAGCGGCCTGAGCACGGGATCTTCCTGGATCGTCGGTTTGCCCATCCGCATCGGTGCCGATTCCAGCAGAGGCCCGAAGATCCCCTTCTGCTCGCCCAGGTCCAGCCCGGCGCTTGCACGACCCAGGTTCTCGGCGAGGGCGACGATCTCGTGCTTGCCCTTGGCAAGGCTGAGCGAGAGTTCGTCCGAGGCGTCCGGGCCGCTGCCCATCGCGCCGATGCGAGCGCCGTCGACGAAGAACGTCAGGCGATCGCCCGAGTGGGGGATGCGGATCTTGGATCGCCTTGCAGCGCCCAGGCGCAGGCTGAGGCGGTACCAGCCGTAGCCCTCGGCGGAGCCCAGCTCGGTCAGGCTGGTCGGGCCGTCGATGTTTGCGTAGCGCGGGCTCTTGCCCTGGAGGTAGGCGTCGGCACCGGCGAGCCTCCATCCATCCAGAGGCGGGGCCTTGGGGGTGCGAAAGACCGTGGGGCGGACCTTCTCGTTGGTGCTCTTGCCCTTGGCGTCGATGGTTGTGAGCGTCTTGACGCCCGCGGCGATGATGGGCGTGCCGTCCAGGGCGATCGAGCTGGCTCCGATGAGCACCTTGGAGTCGACGAACTGCACGGTGTCGGCCTGGGTCTCGTTGCAGATCACCAGCGTCATGCCCTCGTGCTCGATTACGATCGGCGACTTGCCGCGCGGGGCCTCGAGCTCGGCGATCGAGCCGTTGATCGAGATGGCGCCCGGTGCGCCGGCGGGCCCATAGCACACCAGCACGTCGCCCATGTGGGCCAGCGCGTTGAAGGTGCACAAGTCCAGGCGGAAGCGAGGCCCGAGCTGGACATCCATCAGGCACCAGGCGACGAGCTGATCGCCCATCGAGAGTTCGGCGGGGCGTCCGTCTGGCAGCAGCACGGTAACGCGTCCCTTGACGCCAGAGGCCTTACCCTCGCCGGCGAAAGCGAAGACGACCGAGCCCTGCGTCCCTTGGGCGTGGGCGATGCTGACGCGTTCGCGGGCGGTCGATTCCGGGTCGATCATCACGGGGCGATACTCGGCGTCCAGGTTGGCGAGTACGCGTGCGAAACTCGAGGCGAACGTCGAGATCCGACGAACCAGGCCAAAGGACGCGCCCGGGGTCGCGGCCTCGGTGAGCGGGGCGTGCTGGTCGTGCGAGGTTGTGACGAATCCGCCCTCGGGGCCGATGATCCGCCCACCCCGGAACCCGAAGTTGGTGCCGCCGTGGAAGGGGTCGAAGCAGAACTGTCCGCCGCCGGCGAGGACCTCGCCGAGTCGGCGTTGCAACAAAGCGGGCGAGACGGCTTCGCTGCCGGGCCTGCCGAAGACGCTGGGGCTGCCTGTGGGGATGGCGGTGACCATGCGCGGCTGGTCCGGCCTGACCATCGCGAGCTGGCGCATCGCCTGGAGCAGTCGTCCCGAGCCGGACCAGCAATCGATCTCGCCCTCGATACTCTGCCAGAGATTGTTCGAGCCGATCATGGGCACGTTGAAGCCCGCCTCGCGGAGGTAGCGGTGCAGCTCGCCGAGATAGACCGGGCCCAGGGCGCGGTCGCCGCAGTTCCAGTTGGTCTCGTTCTGGACGAATAGTATCGGCGAGTTTGCGCCGGCCGATGTGATCTGCAATCCCTTGAGGTGGCTGGCAAGCGCCGAGAGGTACTTGCCGGAGGCTTCGAGGAAGGGCTGGTTGTTCTTGCGGAAGGCGATGTCTGGCACCTCGCGGAGCCAGCCGGGCAGGCCCCCCATGTCCCAGGCGCTTGCGACGTACGGCCCGGGCCTGAGGATGCACCACATGCCGGCCTCGCCCACGAGCTTGACGAAGTGGCGCAGCTCGAGTTCGCCCTCGAAGTTGAACGCGCCGGGCCTGGGCTCATGCAATGACCAGAAGACCGGCGTCTCGATGGTGTTGAGGCCGCAGAGCTTGGCCTGGTGGATCACGTCGGGCCACGAGGCACGGGGCACTCTCGCGTAATGAATCGACCCACCGACGATCAAAACCCGCTTGCCGTCGATCATGAAGCTCTTGCCGTCGAAGGTGACAGAGGCCATATGGGCTCCTCATTGAGTTTGGAAGGGTATCGCTCCTATCAAAGAGCGATCTAGAACCAAATAAACACCTAAAAAACGGTGTTCTTTCTAAGGAACCACTAGGATAGGAGGGGTCCGGCGAAATGACAATAGCTGGGGCGATTCGTTCGCAACGCGAACGGGTATCGACGGTAGACTTCGCTCCCTTATCTGGAGGCCGGTCTTTGCCCATGGCGAGCACGCGAAAGCCCTTTGTCCGTTTGATCGCAGTCGTTGTTGCCATCTGGGTCATTCCCGGGTGTGCGCCGGGCATGCGTGCGATCGACGCGCAGACCCAAGCCCTGCTCGAGGAGCGAACCTCGATCCTGGGCGGCAGTCTCTCGCCGCGGCGAATCGGGCCGGAGCGGGGTGAACTGGATCGACGGGTTCTGACCAGCACGGATGTGCGCACGATTAATCCGCCCGCGGGCGAGATCACGTTTGACCAGGCGAGCGCCGACCGGGACGTCGCCGAGCGTCTGACCAGGTACACCGAAGAGGCCCTCAGCAGCGACCAGACCGACCGATTGCAGGTGGGGCTCGAGCAGGCGTTCTCGCTGGCCCAGCGCCACGGGCGTGAGTATCGCTCGGCGGAAGAAGATTACATTCTCAGCGCGATCCGCCTGCTCATCGAGCGCCACCTGTGGAGCCCGAGGTTCTTCAACGATACCTCGGCGACGCTGGGCGGGAACGGTGAGGACGGTACCTTCGATACGGCGCTCGACATTATCAACACACTGCGGGTGACCAAGCGATTGCCTTTCGGCGGCGAGGTCGAGGCGAGGTGGGTCTGGCAGGCCGCCCAGGATCTGCGCAACCGGGTGAGCGAGGAGTACACCCAGAGCTCTCGGATCGTGCTGAGCGGGAACGTGCCGCTGCTTCGTGGGGCTGGGAGCGTTGCGAGAGAGAGCCTGATCCAGGCTGAGCGTGATCTGGTGTACGCCGCACGGGATTTCGAGCGGTTCCGTCGCGAGTTTCTCGTGGATATCGCGAACGATTACTTCGGGCTGTTACAGACCCAGGCTCGGATCCAGAGCCAGCGTGATCAGATCGACAGCCAGGATCAGAACTTTGAGCGGACGAAGCAGTTGGTCGAGGCCGGCGAGGAACGTCCGTTCCAGCGGGCGATCGCGGAGAATGGCCTCAAGAGCGCCCAATCGAACCTTGCCAGCATCAATCAAAGCTATGTGCTACAGATCGAGCGTTTTCTGGTCCGCCTCGGGCTCGATCCCAGGACGCCCATCGAGATTCTGCCGCTGGATCTCGATCTGCCCGAGCCGGAGATCGAGCAAGTCGAGGCTGCGAGGCGGGCATTGACCTACCGGCTGGATCTCCAGAATCGTCGAGATGGCTTGGACGACTCGCGCCGCGCGGTGTTGAACGCTCGCAATGACCTGCTGCCCGATTTCGATCTTGACGGCAGTGTCTCGCTGCCGACCGACGGTGACCTCGATGTCGGCGGACTTGGATTCGACAGTGGCGACATTGACTTTTCGCTTGGCGCGACGTTCAGCCTGCCTCTGGATCGCAAGAACGAAGCGCTGCGCCTGCGTCAGAGGATGATCGCGATGGAGCGGTCGATCCGCGACTACGAGCGATTCCGAGACGGGATCATCATCGATTCGCGGGCGGCGTTGCGGGCGATCGAGTTGGCTAGGTTTCGTCTTGAGCTCGCTGGGCGACAGGTCGAGATTGCCAACAACCGCCAGAGAGAGCAGGAGATCGACCCCGCGGGCGTGACGGCCCAGGAGTTCCTGGATACGACCAACGACCTGCTGGACGCCAGCAACGACCGTGACGACGCGATCGCCGACCTCCGCAGCGCCATCCTCGACTATCTGCTCCAGACCGGGCAGCTCCGCGTCGGGCTCGACGGGCAACTCCTGCCGCTACAGGGTATGGGTGGCGACGGTTCGGACGATCCTGGCGGCGATGGCTCAGGCGGCTGATGCGGCTGCGACCGATTCGGGGGTCGCGACATAGACGTTGTGGCGGACCCACCGGCCCGCGACCTGGAAGTTGCTGTTCACGCCTTCTTGGCGGATGAACCCGGTTCGACGGGCGATCCGCTCGCTTGCCTCGTTGCCCGCGACGATGCCGCAGGTCACCCGGTGCAGTCCCAGCCCATCGGGCAGGTCGGCGATGGCATAGGCGAGCAAGAGCGCAACACCTTTGGTGCCCAGGCCGCGTCTGTATTGGGCCAAATCGACCCACCAGTTCGCGTCGGCCTCGAAGATCAGGCCCCGCGAGATCTGGTTGAGATTGAATCCGCCGACGATCGTGCCGTCATCGAGCACGGCGAGCCTCCGGCAGCCGCCCCTGCTCAAATCGCCCTCTTGGGCGAGGCGCAACTGGCGCTCAAAGAGATCGCTGTCGCTCTCGCCGGGATGGTGCAGAGGGGCCATGAGATCCAGTTGCACCCGGCTGCGCGCGAACATCGCGACCATTGCCTCGCGATCGCTCGCCTGCCAGGATCGCAGCGACAGGCGGATTGTCGTCACCGGCGGGTCAACCCGGACCGGTTGGGCCAGCGTCAGTGGGCTCGTGGGCTTGGATATGGTGTCGGACTGTTTCACCGGCGGGCTCCTGGGGCACGCTAGAGTCGATCCATGGACCCCCTGAGCGCGGCAATCACCCGATTCGGCATTCTGCTGGTCATCTCTCCAGCGTTTGCGCTGCTTCTTCGGGCCTCGGGCCTGCCCGGCAAGAGCCCGGCGTCGGTGATTGTGGGGGGGGTCCTCGCGGGATTGCTCGCCGGGCCGCTGGTGTTCGGCTCGCTCCGCCCGGGCCTCTTCGAGTCAATCCATATCGGGGGCGGCGAGGCTCGGGCGGAACTCGCCGAGTTGGACCGATTGCATGAGTTCGATCTGGTGGCCATGCGGGGCGCCAGTCCGGTCGCGATCGAGGAACAACAACGAGCCCAGGCTCTTGAGCGCGAGCCGGTCCGCAAGGCCGCCGACGAGGCGATGGTTCGCCACCGCGAGCCGGCCCGTCTGTTCGGCGTGGTCCTCGTGGGCGTCTCGTTCTTTCTGGCGGCGACGCTCGCGCGAAGGCGGGTGCCGCGATCGACGGATCAGGGAGAGATCCAGCCGGCGATCGGGGCGGGGTTGCTCATCGCGCTGGTCACCACGCTGGGGACGGGCGTGCTCGTGTCCTGGCTGCTCAAGCTCGATCGGCCTACTGCCATCCTGATCGGCGCGGCGACCGCGGCGGGGTCGGCCTTCACGCACCTGCCGATGCGCTGGGTGGGCTGCGAGGGGAGGCGGATCGCGGCCAACGCCATCAACGTCTTCGCATTCCTCGCAAGCATGATGGTGCTCATCCTCATGACCGAGGGCAACCGCGTGGCGATCATGGCGCCGGTCGGGGGCGTGTTCTTCGGCGGGCTGCTGCGCGGGCGGGTGCGATCCACACGAGCACGTCGGCGCGTCGCCCGAGGTCTCGTGCTGTGGCTCTTTGGCGCGCCATTGACGGCGTATCTCGTCAGCGAGATCGATCCCCGCCTGGTGCTGGATTCATGGCGGACGATGACGTTTGTGGTCTTGGCCGTCGGACTGGCGGGGATGGGCCATTTTCTGGGTGCCGGGCTCGGTCTGAAGATGTTCGGCACGGCTCGCCAACGGTCTAACGCGACGAGCATCTGGATCGAGAGTCACGCGCTGGGCGTCTCGCTCACGCAGATCATGCTGCTGGTTGTGCTTGTTGGCGCGGGTGTGATCGATGGGAGGGAGCCCGCGGGCGCATCGGTCATCGGGGGGATCGTGCTGGGGATCTGCTTTATCGAGATGACGATTGGTTTGCTGCGCAGGATGATGGGCGTCGATGATCGCACGCCGGCGTGACACCAGTTCTTGCACTCAACGGGTCTTGCTATTCAACTGTCACGCTCTTTGCGAGGTTCCTCGGCTTATCAACATCGTGTCCGCGCAGCACCGCCGCGTGATACGCCATCAGTTGCAGGGGCACGACGGTCAGCATCGGGCTCAGGCAGTCGCTGACCTCGGGGACATAGATGATGTCCTGGGCGACGGATCGGATGCGATCATCGCCCTCGGATGCGACGGCGATGACGTGCCCGCCGCGGGCGCGGACTTCTTCGATGTTGTTGATGACCTTCTCGTACTGGTGGCCCTGATTGGCGATGAAGACGACTGGCATGCCCTCGTCGATCAGGGCGATCGGGCCGTGCTTCATCTCCGCCGCGGGCATGCCCTCGGCGTGGATGTAGCTGATTTCCTTGAGTTTCAGAGCCCCCTCCATGGCGGTGGGGTAGTTGTAGCCGCGTCCGAGGAACAGCCAGTTGTCGCGCCCGACGTGCTTCTTGGTGATAGCCTTGATCTCGTCGTCGAGTTCGAGCACTCGCTCGATCTTGTCGGGGATCTGGAGCATCTCGTCGATCAGGCGTGCCGAGGCCTCGGGGCTCATGAAGCGTCGGCGTGCCATGAACATCGCTAAGAGTGTCAGCACGGCGACCTGTCCGACGAAGGCCTTGGTGCTCGCGACGCCGATCTCGGGGCCGACGCGCAGGTAGATGCCGGCGTCTGTCTCGCGAGAGATGGTGCTGCCGACGACGTTGACCACGCCCAGCGACAGCGCCCCGCGGTCGCGGGACTCGTGCAGGGCCGCCAGGGTGTCGGCGGTCTCGCCGGATTGGCTCACCGCGACGACGACCGTGCCCTCTTCAATGATCGGGTTGCGATAGCGGAACTCGCTGGCGTATTCGCACTCGCAGGGGATCTTGGCGAGGTCTTCGAGGAGGTACTCGCCGATCATCGCGGCGTGCAGGGCCGTGCCCTGGGCGGTCAGGATGATCTTGCGGGCCCGGACGAGCTGGGCAGCGAAGGTATCGAGCCCGCCGAGGACGACCTTGCCCTCTTTGGTGTCCATGCGTCCGCGCATGGTGTTGCGCAGGGCGTCGGGCTGCTCGAAGATCTCCTTGAGCATGTAGTGCGAGTAATCGCCCAGCTCGATCTGCTCGAGGTCGAGTTCGAGCTGCATGACCTTCGGCGTGACCTCGACATTGTCGATCGTGGAAGTGCGAAATCCGTCGCGGCTGATCCGCGCGACGTTGTAGTCATCCATCGCGATCGCCTGGGTCGTGTGCGCGACGATCGCAGAGGGGTCCGACGCGATGATGTACTCGCCGTTGCCGATGCCGAGCATCAGCGGCGAGCCCTTGCGGGCCGCGACCAGCACGTCCGGCTCGCGCTCGCACATCACGACGATGGCGTACGCGCCGGTGACCTCACGCAGGGCGGCCTGAACCGCGGCTTCGAGGTCGCCCTCGTAGAGCTCGCCGATGAGCATGGCGAGCACCTCGGTGTCGGTCTCGGTCTGGAAGCGATGCCCACGCTCTTGGAGGTACTTCTTGACCGCGGCGTAGTTCTCGATGATGCCGTTGTGGACGATCGAGATTCCAGCGCGGTCGTCGCGGTGGGGGTGTGCGTTGGCTTCGGTGACGGAGCCGTGGGTTGCCCAGCGGGTGTGGGCGAGGCCGATGGTGCCGCTGAAGCCGCCGAGCTGTTCGAGTTTCTCTTCGAGGTTTGCGACGCGTCCGACGCTGCGGGCGAGTCTGAGGCCGGCGTCGTCGAGGATGGCGACTCCCGCCGAGTCATATCCGCGGTATTCGAGGCGTTTCAGGCCCTCGATCAGGATCGGCTGGGCCTGCCCTGCTCCGATATACGCCACGATTCCACACATGCCCGCCTCCTCATCGAGAATCGATCTCGCTCTGGGTCTTCTACGACCAGGTATCGTCCGAGGGTCACTTGGGGGTTTGAAGACCTGCGTCGCTCGGGCTCTGTTTGGCGTACCTGACGCGGTTCTGACGGTCGTGCGCGATGTTATCCGGCTGGCGGATTCGGGTCTGGGCATACGGGGTCTGGTCTCGGCGGGGTTGGTGATGGCAAAGCTCGCGCAAGACCATGATGGAGAACTTGCCAGTGACGGCGGGCATGGCACGCTGGCGCACGCCGGCGGCTTGCCTTTTGTCCGGCTCGCGCTAGGCTCCGCGAGTTTGCGCGAAGCAACGGCGCAACTGGCGGGAGCGCGATGCCCAGACGAGACGATCTGCGGACGATCCTCATCATCGGTTCGGGTCCAATTGTCATCGGGCAGGGTTGCGAGTTCGACTATTCCGGCGTGCAGGCCTGCAAGGCCCTCCGCGAGGAGGGCTACCGGGTCGTGCTCATCAACTCGAATCCCGCGACGATCATGACCGATCCGTCGATGGCCGATCGGACGTACATCGAGCCCATCACGCCCGAGGCGGTCCGCAAGGTCATCGCCAGGGAGTACGACGGCGAGTATCCGATCGACGCGGTGCTGCCGACACTCGGCGGGCAGACCGGGCTCAACCTTGCCTGCGCCCTCGCCGACGACGGCACGTTCGAGAAGTACGGGATCGAGATGATCGGGGCCCGGCGGGACGTGATCCAGCGTGCCGAGGACCGCGAGGCGTTCAGCGAGGTCTGCGCCTCGATCGGGCTGCGCACGCCGACGAGCAAGGCCGTGACGACGCTCGCCGACGCCGAGGCGTTTCTGGAGACCATCGGCACGCCCGCGATCATCCGCCCGGCGTTCACGCTGGGGGGCTGGGGCGGGGGGATCGCGTACAACGGCGAGGAGTTTCAAGAGCTGGTCGTGCGGGGGCTGGCCGCCAGCATGATCACGCAGGTCCAGGTCGATGCGTCGCTGCTGGGCTGGAAGGAGTTCGAGCTCGAGGTCGTCCGCGATAAGAACGACAACTGCGTCATCGTGTGCGGCATCGAGAACCTCGACCCCATGGGCGTCCACACGGGCGACTCCATCACCGTCGCGCCCATCTTGACGCTCACCGACAAGGAGTATCAGGTCCTGCGCGATGCGTCGCTGGCGATCATGCGCGCGGTTGGCGTGGAGACCGGCGGCTCGAACGTGCAGTTCGCGGTCAATCCCAACCCCGCCGACGGGAAGTTCGAGTTTGTGGTTGTGGAGATGAATCCGAGGGTGAGCCGCAGTTCGGCGCTGGCGTCCAAGGCGACGGGGTTTCCGATCGCGAGGATCGCGGCCAAGCTGGCGATCGGGTACACGCTCGATGAGCTGCGCAACGACATCACCGGCTCGACCAGCGCGTGCTTCGAGCCGGCGATCGATTATGTGGTCACCAAGATCCCGCGCTGGACCTTTGAGAAGTTTCCCGAGGCCGACGAGACGCTGACGACGCAGATGAAATCCGTCGGCGAGACCATGGCCATCGGGCGGACTTTCAAGGAGAGTTTTCAGAAGGCGATCCGCTCGCTGGATGTCAAGCGGTTTGGGCTGGGGCTGGATCGCAACGACAAGTGGCTGAGCGCGATGCGGGCTGTCGAGTACGGGCAACTCGTGCTGGATTATGTGCCCGAAACGCCAAGCGCCGGGGATCTGCGGGGCGGTGGCTTCCAGCCGCCGTCGACGCGCAGCGGCGAGCCGCTCGGCGGCAAGATGCCGCCGCCCCGCGAGGCAGATGGTGCTCGCGAGCCTTCGCCCACGGGCCTGCGGACCGCCGACGGGCAGCCGATCGAGTGGCCTATCGCGCCGGCCAAGCTCGCGCGCAAGCTCTCGGTGCCGAGTCAGGGGCGCGTGTATTACATCCGTTATGCGCTGAAGGAAGGCTGGAGCGTCGAGCGGATCCACGAGCTGACGAAGATCGATCCGTTCTTCCTGCGCGAGATCGAGCAGCTCGTGAAGTTCGAGGACGTTTTGTGCTCGTACCCGAGCCTGGAGGAGCTGCCCAGGGAGGTGTTGTTCGAGGCCAAGCAGTTGGGCTATTCAGATCCGCAGCTCGCCAACTTGTTCTTGCAGGAGCTGACGACCGATTCGATTCTCAGGGTGCGCGAGCATCGCAAGCGGCTCGGGATCGAGCCGGTCTACAAGCTTGTGGACACATGCGCGGCGGAGTTCGAGGCGATCACGCCGTATTTCTACTCGACGTATGAGCGCGGGTGTGAGGTGGTGCAGGGAACAGCAGCGAGTGAGCGAGAGAGCGAGAGTGGGGGGAACGACGAGATCCGGGTCAGCGAGAAGCCCAAGGTCATCATCCTCGGCGGCGGTCCCAACCGCATCGGGCAGGGGATCGAGTTCGATTACTGCTGTGTGCACGCCGCGTTTGCCGCGAAGGAACTCGGCCTTGAGTCGGTGATGATCAACTCGAACCCAGAGACGGTGAGCACGGACTATGACACGAGCGATCTGCTGTTCTTTGAGCCATTGACGCTTGAGGATGTGCTGAATGTGGTTGAGCGGCTCGGGGGCAGCACCCGCGGCTCCTCATTCGTCCACGGCCTCATCGTCCAGTTCGGCGGCCAGACCCCCCTCAACCTCGCCCACGGCCTCGTCCAGGCCGGCGCAAAGATCATCGGCACCAGCCTTGATTCGATGGACCTCGCCGAGGATCGCGATCGCTTCGACAAACTGCTCGATTCGCTGAACATCAAGCGTCCGGCCAACGGCATCGCCAGGAGCCTCGAGCAGGCCCGCGAGATCGCCGACCGCATCGGGTATCCGGTGCTGGTTCGCCCGAGCTATGTCCTCGGCGGGCGCGGCATGGAGATCTGCTCGAACCAATCCTCGCTCATCCACTACATGACCAACGCGCTGGATATCTCCGATCTCGACGATGCGCCCGTGCTGATCGACAAGTTCCTCGACGGCGCGATCGAGGTCGATGTCGATGTCGTCGCGGATTTCGCGGACGGGTACGACGGCTCCCAGGCTCTCATCTGCGGCATCATGCAGCACATCGAGCACGCCGGGGTCCACTCGGGCGATTCGGCCTGCACCATTCCCACGTGGTCGCTCGGCCCGGGCGCGTTGCGCGAGATCCGCGAGATCGCGACGACGCTCGCCCGCGAGCTGCGCGTCAACGGGCTGATGAACCTCCAACTCGCCATCCGCAACGAGGAGGTGTTCATTCTTGAGGTCAACCCGCGGGCCAGCCGCACGGCCCCGTTTGTCTCCAAGGCAACGCACGTCTCGTGGCCGTCGCTGGCTGCGAAGGTCATGATGGGCAAGACACTTGAGGAACTGGGTGCCAAAGAGGTCGCCGACACCGGCGCGTTCGCGATCAAGGAGAGCGTCTTCCCGTTCCAGAAGTTCCCCGGCGTCGATTTCGTGCTCGGCCCGGAGATGCGGTCCACCGGCGAGGTCATGGGCATCGATCTATCGATGGCGGTTGCCTATCTCAAGGTCTTGAGCGCCTCGGGCTGCGAGTTGCCGACTGGCGGCGGGGTCTTTATCTCGGTCCGCGAGGCTGACCGGCGACACCTGCCCGATATCGCCCGCCCGCTGTTTGCCATGGGCTTTGAGATCTACGCCACCCAGGGCAGCGCCGAGATATTGTCGCGCCACGGGATGCGTCCGCAGGTGCTCGAGAAGATCGCCGCGGGCGCACGCCCGAACGTGATCGATCTCATGGCCGACGAGAAGATCGGGCTGATTATCAATACGCCCACGAGCACGGGCTGGCAGACCGACGAGGGTCGGATCCGGTCGACTGCGGTGCGTCTGGGCATCCCGATGATCACGACCATGACCGGAGCCGAGGCGGCGATTCACGCGATCGAGGCCAAGCGTGCGGGGGATTGGGACGTGCAGGCGATGCAGGACCACGCGTCGGCTGTGCCGGTCGGGCACGCCTGAGGACGAGCGAGAATCTCAGTCGTCCAGGTTGCCGAAGTTCTCGAGCTCTACCCAGGTGTTGTACCACTCTTTGAGGCGACGCCCGGCGAGCATGACCGATCGCTCGGCTTCGGCGAGTGCGGCCCGCTCATCAGGATCTGCGGTCCGGCGGATCCGATTCTGGTATTCCCGTTCGATCTGTCGAAGGGAGGCCTGGGACACCAGAAGAGCGTTGATCGCCAGTGCGAGCTTCTCATCGTTGCGGTCGCGTTCCAGGGCGAGTGCCGTCCGGTCGTCTGCGAGCAGGGATGCATCGGCGATAGCGATTCTGGTGCGGGGCATTTCGAAGCGATCGACGCCGCCTCGGGCAGTGCCGCCGCCGGTCAGGCCGCGCGTCGCGTTGACGAGCCAGGACTCGATGGTCTTTGCGTCTTTGCGGATCCTCGCTCTCGCCGAGCGTTGGTTGACGATCATGGTGAAGGATCCGGCCAGGCTGTCAGCGCCGGGCGCAAGGGCGGGTTCGATCCCCAGCAGATCTTCGAGCCCGTTGCGAGCCAGGCGGACGTGCCAGGCCTGCTCGAGTCGGTCGGGCGAGATCGGTGGATTGCCCAGATCGGCATACAAGCCCATGACGACCGAGACATCGAGATCGCGATCACCTCGGCGGATGACCAGATCCATTGTCTCGCCCGGGCCGCGCGAGATGATCTCGAGGCTGACCTGATCGCGCGTCGAGATCGGTTGTCCGCCGATCGACGTGATGACGTCGTTGGGGCGAAGGATCCTGGATGCGTCGAAGCCCGCGACCGTCGAGTTGATCTGCACGCCGCTCTGCCCGCCCCGTCCGAATGAGATCCCCATGCCGGCGTGTGGGCCTCTGAAGTACATGTCACGACCGGCGGAGAAAAGGCGCATGCGCTGCTCCGCTGAGAGCGTGCGGTCATCGCGCATCAGCCGTTCGATCGACTGGATCCCGAAGTCGCCCCGCCGGCTCAGGCGTGTGGCGGCGTTCTCGCGTGTCGCCAGATCGGGGCTATCGAGGAGTTCGACCAGCCCCGCGAGATCGCTGCGGGTCGCGTCGTCCCCGGAAGAGGTCGCCAACGCGAGGCTACAGCACCAGATTGCCACGAGGCCGATTACGAGCCCTACGGAGGCCCGGGCCGTGCTCCATGCTGAGTCTCTTTGCGGTCCCATCCAGTAGAATCCTACCAGTGATGTGCCGCCCGGTCGCGTGTCACTCTGGCGAACCCGCCAGCCCCTCGCCGTGCCCAAGGATCCACGATCCGAGGCGATCGACCGCCCCGAGCATCCGGACCCCCTCGACGTGCCCGAAACGCCCGGTCCGGGCGATGGGCACTGCTGCCTCGGCGATGAGGGCTTCGACCATCAGCGGCCCGATCGCGGCTCCCATTCGTTCGGCCCAGCCCTTCTTGATCTGGGCGTAGCCGCGCGCGAACGACCGCAGGCGATCGAGGTCCAGGCGGGTGGGGACCTCGGCGGTCCCTTGGGGCATCGAGAACTGCAACATGCCCATCGCGATGTCGGTCGCGGACTGGGCCACACGAACGGTGTCGAAATCGACGATCGTCGCGGTGCCCTCAGAATCGAAGACGAGGTTTCCCGGATGCCAATCGCCGTGGACGAGCTGGCGTCGTGCTTGATCGACGCCGGCCTCGCGCGCCTCGTCGCGCGCCCGCCGATACATTTCCAGGACGCGAGACGCGAGGGTGTCGTCCTGCTCGCCGTGGGACCAGGTGCGCACGATGTGCTCGAGCCTGACTTCGACATGCTCTGCGGCGTGGTAGCTGCCCTCTTCGAAGCTCGCGGTCCTCGCCCGCGCAAGTGAGCGGTGCAGCATCGCGAGCACGCGACCGGCCTCGTGGGCATCGCGATCGTCGTGCGCCCAGGGGCGGCCGTTGATGAACGAACAGAGCTCGTAGACCCCGCCGGCGAGCTGGAGCAGCGAGTTGTTCTCGCGCGTGCCGATCAGTTGGGCGACCGGCACGCGGTCGCCTTCGAGCGCGAGCTGGAGTGCGTGCAATCGCGCCACGGTGTATGGATCGTTCCGCCCCGGCGCCCGGCGCTTCAGCAAGAACCGCCCGTGCGAGCTCTCGATGACGACCTTGGGCGAGTTTGGCGAGCCGATATCGAGCGGGCGGATCGATTGGACGCTGCCCAGGTCGTAGTGCGCGAGCGCTTTGCGGAGTTCCTCGGGCTCAAACTGAGACCTGCCCGCGATCCCGGAGTTGCTCGCGTCGCCCGATGTCATCTCGTCCGATCTGCACGAGGCGCGAGGGTTTGCCGGCGTGGGATCTCACTCGGCGTTCTGTACCTGCTCTTTGATACGGTCGATGGCGCCCTTGATCTCGACGGTCAGGCGGCTGATCTCTGAGTCGGGGCTCTTGCTCGCGATCGTGTTTGCCTCGCGGAGCATCTCTTGAGCCAGGAAATCCAGCGTGCGCCCGACCGGGGCGTCGTCGTCGCCGGCGGTCAGCTCGCTGAACTGCTCGATGTGCCCGGCCAGGCGCGCGATTTCTTCTGCGATATCCGTGCGTTCGGCGTAGCTGGCGACCTCGCGGACCAGCTCGATCGGTTCGACGCCTATCCCAGCGTCCTTGACGAGGCGTTCGAGTCGAGCCTGGAGTCTCTGCTCATAGTCGGTGCTGACCGACGGTGCGAGCTCGCGGATGCGCTCCAGGCGCTGGGCGATACCATCGCGCTGGCGAAGGAGATCGTCCAGGAGCATGTGCCCCTCGCGCTTGCGCATCGCGATCAGGTGCTCGCACGCCTTGTCCGTCAGCGACCGGAGTGCGTCGCGGGCCCTCATCACGCGGTGCTCTTCGTTGGGCGGCGGCTGGAGCACGCCCGGCAGCGACAGCAGCGTTCCCACATCGATCGTCAGCTCGCCCTTCTTGACGGCCTCGACCTCGCGGAGCATGGCTATGTAACGGTCGAGCGCCTTGGCGTTCACCTCGTGGGCGGCGTCTTCGGAGACGTCGGTAAACGAGGCCCGCAGTGTGACCGAGCCGCGGCTGATGTGCTTTCGCAGGGTGCTCTCGAGATCGGCCTCCAGGCCCTGGAGCTCCTCGGGCAGGCGGATGTGGGATTTGAAGTATTTATTGTTGAGGCTGCGGACCTCAACAAAGTAATGGACACCGTCCTCGGCTCCCGACGCCTCGCCGAAGCCCGTCATGCTGCGAATCACGCGCGAGATCCTCCGGATCGCCCCAGCAATAGTGGGGAAGGGTCTATCTAGCCGCCCTGCCCGTCGCCGCTTCCCGAGTCGTCGTTCGAGTCTGTGCCATCGGATCCGTCGCCGGTCGGGTCGCTGCTTTGGTCATCGCCTTGGTCGTCGGTATCGTTCGACCCCTGGTCTTCACTCGAATCGTCGGTGGAAGCTGGATCGTCTGCAGGCGGATCGTCTGCAGGCGGGTCGTCTGAAGGTGGCGGGTCGTCGCCAGCGGTTTGCGTTGATCCGTCACCTGTGGTGGTCGAGCCGTCTGTACCACCGCCGGTTTCGGCAGGACCCGATGCACCCATGACCGCGGCACCAGGAGTCACAGACTTGGGGCGGACGGCGAAGTTCAATACGACCGCAAAGACAAGCCAGAGCGCAAAGATGGAGACCGTGGTGATGGTCAGCACGTCGCCGGTCTTTGCGCCAAAGGCGGTCTGGCCCGATCCGGACGATGCGCCGAACGCGCCGCCCAATCCGCCGCCCTGGGGCTTTTGGATCAAGACCATCAGGACAAGTATGACCGAGACGAGCACAAACAGGCCCACGGCGGGGCCGATGAACCAAGATGCCAGACCGAGTGTCACCATGCGAGATCAATCCTGAGCGGGACAGAGCCCTTCGAGAACCTGAGCAAGAAACCCGCCGGGCCGGCGGGCGATGGCAACTCTAGGCTCCACCCGCGAAAAAGTTTCAGGCACGGGCGGCGTTGATGATCGCCAGGAAGTCCTGGGCGTTCAGGCTGGCCCCCCCGATGAGCCCACCGTCGATATCCGCCTGGGCAAACAGCTCTCTGGCGTTGGATGGCTTGACCGACCCGCCGTAGAGGATCCGGATCGCACCAGCGGCATCCGAGCCGAAGAGCTCGCCCAGTACGCCCCGGCACTTGGCGTGGGCGTCCTGGGCGTCTGCGGGCGTCGCGGTCTTGCCCGTGCCGATGGCCCAGACCGGCTCGTAGGCGATGATGAGGTTGTTGAGCTGGTCCGAGGTCACGCCCTGGAGCCCTGCGCGGAGCTGGGACTCGTTGACAGCGTCGGTCTGGCCCGATTTGCGCTGCTCGAGGGTCTCGCCGATGCAGAGCATGCACACGAGTCCCTCGCCCAGGACCGCGTTGACCTTGCGGTTGATCATGGCGTCGTCTTCGCCCATGACATGGCGGCGTTCAGAATGTCCGATAATGACGACCCGCGCACTGCAATCTGCGAGTTGCCCGGCGGACATCTCGCCGGTGAACGCGCCGTCCGGCTCTGGGTAGCAGTCCTGTGCGCCCAGGATGATCTTGGAGCCGGATTTTCCGAGCACGCCGGCCATCGGCAGGATGTACGCCACCGGTGGGAAGAGTGCAACCTCCACGTCCGAGCAGTCCTCGCAGCCGGCGACGATCTCGCGGGCGAGCGCCCTGCCGGACTCGAGGCGGGTGTTCATCTTCCAGTTGCCGCCGATGAATGGTGTTCTGTTGGTCATCGCTGAGTCCTATTTCAAGTGTGCTTGGCGAGAGTCTTGTGCAGAGACAATACTCGCGTGATTCTGGACGAGACACCGTTCACGCCTCGGGCAGGCTCACCTCGGGCATCTCGGTCTCATCGGGCGGGTCCTCGCCCAGAAGCGACGCGACGATGCGATCGACGTGGACGTGGGCGTTCTCGATGAAGATCCGTGTGCGGCTCTGGCTGCCGCCGATCGCCGTGCCCGCGACGTAGACGCCCGCCACGCTGGTCTCCATCGTCGTCGAACTGAATCGGGGCTTGCGTTCGTCGGCGATCAACTCGACGCCGAGCTGCTCGAACAAGGTCTTGTCCTGGATGTACCCCGTGAGCAGGAGCACGTCGTCGGCGATGATGTCTTGAGTCTTTCCCGTCGGGATGGGCTGGCCGTCGGCGTCCGTTGGGGCGAGGCGGACGCGATCTGCCAGGATCTCGATCGGCGTTGAGTTCGGTGCGAAGCCGATCTTGCCCTTGTCGAAGAGCCAGTTGAGTTCGGGCAGAAGCCAGTACTTGATCCTTTTGGCGTCGAACCGCTCGCGCCGGTAGCTCACGGTGACATGAGCGCCAACGCGGTAGAGGCGGATCGCGGCCTCGGCGGCGGAGTTCTTGCCGCCGACGATCAGAACGTGCCTGGCGGCGTAGCGGTGGGGGTCGTCGAGGTAGTGGCTGACGTGGGGCAGGTGCTCGCCTGGGATATTCAGCATCCGCGGCAGGTGCATGTTGCCGATCGCGAGGACCAGACGCTTGCAGCGGAGGGTGTTTTCGTCAGAAGGGGGAGTCTGTTCGTTTGGAGTATCGAGGACTGTGGCGTCATCCAGTGCATCGGCTCGGAGAGCCGATCTACGCATTTCTGGCGGTCCGCCGACGCCGTGGGTGCTGCGTTCGAGTGTGAGCGTGAAGCCCTCGGGGCCTTGGGTGACCGTCGTCACGCGCGTGAACGTCTGGAGTGGCACGTCGAACTGCTGGGCAACGCCTCGGAGGTAGTCGAGGTACTGCTCGCGCGTGGCCTTTTCCTGGTTGGGCACGATCAGCGGCACGCCCGCGATGGCGATGCGTTCGGGGCTCGAGAAATACTTGGTCCCGGGCGCCCACCAGACCATGGTCGAGCCGATCTCGCCGGCGTCGATCACGGCGTGGTCGATGCCCCGCCTTGAGAGCGCGACCGAGAGTTCCAAGCCGATGGGGCCTGCGCCGATGATGGCGGTGTCTGTTTCCTGTTTCACGCGCAAGCCTAGGGCACGCGTGCGGATTCGATCATCGACCCTTGACGATCCGCCTTCCGCCCATCGCGACGAGGTCGTCGAAGTCGACGTCGCCATCGCCGTCCATGTCGAAGACCTCGCAGCCTGGGCGGATGTTGCCCGGGCCGGGCCCGGTGAAGCACTGGATAGCCAGCAAGATATCGTCCGAGTCGACATCGCCGTCGAAGTCGCCATCGCCCAGGGCCTCGGGCGGGTAGATCGTCCAGGTCTCGTTTGCGGGCATGTTGGCGATGGTGCGGGTCGTGCCGCCGGGCCAGAGGACGTGGATTGCGTCGATCATGGTCTCGCTCGCGAGTCCGACGTGGACGACGCGTTCGTTGTCCGATTTATAGTTAGCCCCGGCGTGGATCTCGCGGGTCTGGGTGAGGCCGCCGGCGTCGATCTTGAGCGTCGCGCCGACGGCGTGGATGTTTGCGCCCTGGCCAATGACGTTGAGCTTTGCGCCGCTTCGCAGGTGGCCCTTGCCGTTGATATACAGGCGCACGTTGACACCGCTGCTCTGCACGAGCAGGTCGAGATCGCCATCCATATCCACATCGGCGAGCGCCATGCAGAAGCTCGTTTCCTCATCGGCAATCCCGCACGCAGACGCGATGTCGTCGGTGGGGAACGCGCCTTGGTGGCGATAGAAACGATTGGGAGCGCCCATGTTGCAGACGTATAGATCGAGAATCATGTCGTGGTCGTAGTCGAAGAACGCGCAGCCCCAGCCGATTGCGAACGAGCCGACCCCGGCCTCCGCGGTTCTGTCGACGAACGGGCCGTCGCCATTGCTCATCAGGAGGACATTGCCGAACGGAACATTGGTGACGTAGATATCCTTGCCGCCGTCGAGATCGAAGTCGCCGATGGCGATGCCCATGCAGTCTACGAAGGCGTTGGTGTTGGTTTCGTCGGTGACCTCGATAAAGGTTCCGTCGCCCTGGTTCTGATACATGGTGTTGTCGAGCACCCGGCCCGAGCCCTTATCGGTTCCGAGGTAGAGGTCGGCGTCGCCGTCCTCGTCGTAGTCGAGCCATGTGCAGAGCAGCGTGGGTGCGTCACCGTCCTCGACGCCTAGCGCCTCGGCAACCTCCTCGAACGTGCCGTCGCCGAGATTGTGGTACAGGCGATTGAGCGTCGGGTCCTCGTGGTAACCCGTGCGATTGCTCACATACAGGTCGAGGAATCCGTCGTTGTCATAGTCGCCCCACGCGGCGCCCAGGCCCATGCCGCCGGCGAGGATTCCTGCTTCGTCGCTCACGTCGGTGAAGACGAATCCACCGTCATTGCGATAAAGGCGATCGGCCAGCCCCAGAAGAGTGATGTAGAGGTCAAGGTCGCCGTCACCGTCATAGTCTGCCGCGGCGATGCCCGAGTTGAGAATGGAGTCGATGAGCCCGCTGCCCGCCGTGCGATCGATGAAGTACCCGGTGCCGTCGTTCTCATAGAGGCCGATGGCACCATCTTCTCGCCCCATGAGCACGCAGTCCGGGTCGCCGTCGTTATCCAGATCGATGAGCGCCACGCCCGCGCCCATCTGATCGCGATCCTGCGTGACGACATAGCTGAGGCCACGGTCGATGGCCTGATCGGTGAATGCAGACTGAGCACTTGCGATCGCCGAGAGCGCGAGGAGACCCAGAACTGACGACGAGAGTTCTCTACCCATGCCTGTCTATCCCCCCGGAAAGGCGTTGCTGGCGAAATCGTGGCCGCCAAAAAAAGACACATCCCGCCGGGTAGGGCGGGATGCGCGAGTTTCAGACTAGTCGTTCATCGCAGATCAGCGACGCCGACGGATCGCGACAAGACCGCCGAGGCCGAGCAGCGCGAGGCTGGACGGGGCCGGGACGAACTTGAGCGTGATCGAACCAATATCGTAGGTGCCGTCGGGGGCACCGGGGAAGTCGACGAAGTCCTCCCAGAACTCGATGCGAACGTCGCCGCTACCATCGGCGAAGAAGCTGGTGCCCTCCGAACCGCTGTACGCGAGCGGCGTCGAGTCATTCACGCCGCCCCAGTCGCTCATGTTCCAGGTATGTCCACCATTGGCAAAGTCCCAATGGGGCTCTGACGTCCAACTGGGAGAGTTGGGGACTTAAAAGCCGTCAAACTCGATGCTGGTAATCTCAAAATTGGGCACG